>CALJAA010000166.1 GCA_938028465.1 uncultured Granulosicoccaceae bacterium
TGCCAGCTGATGTCGTAATATAACCACAAGCTAGGCATTGACACAACAGTTAATTGTAAATCTTCGAATACTTTGTAACTAATTGATATTTAATAATATATTTAGTGAAAAAATAGCACATATCGATCTTGACAATAGCCAAAATTGATCTATCGGTCTCGCCATTCAATGATGTGAGCAGGAAGCTCATGAACAGGCACTTCATTTTCAGCTTTACAGCGCCTCGCCATACTGATACCAGCGGTTACAACGGTTTGCGGATCTCCGCTGATTAATGGATGCCAATTGGCCAAGCCCTCACCTAGTGCCAAACGCCGATAAGCACAGCTTGGCGGCAACCAACTAATTTTTTGTTCGTCCAGAGGCCTGAGTGACACGCAATCCTCCACATGCTTAAAGCGGTTACTGTAATCACTACACTGGCAGCTATCTCGATCTAGCAAGCGACAAGCGACATCGGTGAAATACACATCGCCCTCATCGGCATCTTGTAGTTTTTGCATGCAGCATCTGCCGCAGCCGTCACACAAAGATTCCCACTCCGCATCTGATAGCTCATCCAACGTCTTTTGTTGCCAAAACGGCTCACTACTCATGACTGGCTCTGGTGATACTCAATTAAGCGTTCAACCTCTTCAGAGGATCCCATAATCACCGGCACACGTTGATGTAAGCCATCGGGTTGAATGTCCAATATATTTTGTAAGCCCGTGTGCGCTAATCCACCCGCTTGTTCCATTAACATACCCATCGGGTTCGCTTCGTATAACAAGCGTAGTTTGCCAGCAGTTCCTTTAGCGATCATGCGTTCATCAAGCGGGTAAAGAAACACACCACCTCGACATAAGATTCGGTGAACATCTCCAACCATCGAACCGGCCCAACGCATATTAAACGCCTTTCCGCGAACGCCATCAGAACCAAGCACGCATTCGTTAATATACTGCTTAACCGGTGCTTGCCAATGTTCAGAATAAGCTGCATTGATAGCAAATTCGTTAGCGGCGGCAGGTACGCTCATACTAGGATGCGTTAAAACAAAATCACCAATGCTGTTATCAAGCGTAAAGCCTGCAACACCGTTGCCCAGTGTTATCACCATCATAGATGCGCTGCTATACAAGCAATAACCTGCACACACTTGTTGCCGGCCGCTTTGTAGAAAATCATCGTCGCTTGCAGTGCCTTCACCCTCAAAACGCGTGATCGAAAATATCGTACCGGTTGCGCCATTAACATCAATGTTGGATGAACCATCTAGCGGGTCAAACGTCATTAAAAATTTGCCGCGTTTAAACTGCCCACTAATCGGATAGTGGTTGTCCATTTCCTCAGATGCCAATGCGGCCAACTGGCCTGTCCATTCCGTTGATTCAATGAACACATCGTTGGCAATAATATCGAGTTTCTTTTGCTCTTCGCCTTGTACGTTTTCTTGCCCTGCCGCACCTAGCACACCCGCCATCTCGCCACGACGCACCAAATCAGATAAGCGACGACAAGCGGCATTGACTGCATCCAGTAGCGTAGTTAAATCGCCGTTTCCGCCAGCTAGCGCTTCTTGCTCGGCGCAGAAGCGAGCGAATGTCATACCTTTTTGCATCAGTTGTTCTCCACGATGTGCAGTTTATTCATAGCAGCGACAGGGCCCTTTCGCACCAATATCTGTGCCTAAGCGCCTCACCATCGCCCTATTGTCGCAAGTATCACAAGAGTGTGCCGAGCCCGAGCGCTCTTTTGAAGGCTTGGTCATGGTAAATTTGCGTTCGATTTAGTGAATTGGAGAAAACAATGTCAAAAGCTGAAGCCCTGTTTGAGCGTGCTCAACGCGTCATCCCTGGTGGGGTTAATTCTCCAGTTCGCGCCTTTGGTAGCGTAGGTGGCACGCCCCGCTTCATCGCGCGTGCCAGCGGTGCTTACGTGTTCGATACCGATGACAAGCAATACATCGATTACGTTGGCTCTTGGGGCCCGATGGTGCTTGGTCATGCCCACCCTGAGGTCATACGCGAGGTGCAAGAGACAGCAGCTAACGGATTAAGCTTTGGCGCGCCAACAGAGATCGAAACTGAAATGGCGGAGCGCATTTGCGAGCTTGTGCCTTCGATTGATCGTGTACGCATGGTGAGCTCGGGTACGGAAGCAACAATGAGTGCAATCCGTTTGGCGCGAGGTTATACCGGTCGCGACAACATCCTTAAATTTGAAGGTTGCTACCACGGCCATTCAGATTCACTGCTGGTAAAAGCAGGCTCTGGAGCGCTCACTCTCGGTGTGCCAAATTCTCCTGGTGTACCAGAAGCATTTGCACAGCACACACTAACGGTTCCGTTTAATGATCCAGAAGCACTTCGCGAGGTATTCAAACAACACGGTAAAAGCATCGCCTGCATTATTGTTGAACCCATCGCTGGCAACATGAATTTTGTAGCGCCATTGCCCGGCTACCTTCAAGCCATGCGTGACGTCTGCGACGAGTACGGTAGCGTACTAATTTTTGATGAGGTAATGACCGGCTTTCGGGTAGCACTCGGTGGCGCACAAACACACTATGGCGTAACGCCAGATCTCACAACACTAGGTAAAGTTATCGGTGGCGGCATGCCAGTCGGCGCATTTGGTGGCAAGCAAGCGATAATGGAGCACATAGCGCCACTGGGCAAGGTGTATCAAGCCGGTACGTTATCGGGTAATCCAGTTGCAATGTGTGCTGGTTTAAAAACGCTGGAGCTCATCGCTAAACCTGGTTTTTTTCAAGCATTGGAAAAAAAGTCGGAAGCACTACTAGCTGGTATTAGCACTGCAGCTAAAAAACACAATATCGGATTCACTAGTGACCATATAGGCGGTATGTTCGGTATGTTTTTTAGCGATCAAGTTAAGGTCAGCCATTTCAGTGATGTGATGCAATGCAACACAGAACACTTCAATCAGTTTTTTCATTCCATGCTGGCATCAGGTATTAACCTTGCGCCATCTTCGTTTGAAGCAGGCTTTATTAGTGCTGCACACACCGATGAAGATATCAACAATACCATTGCGGCGGCTGACAAAGCATTTGCTGCTATCGCTAGTTCATGAGCGAGGGCCTCATCATAGCGATGTGGTCAGCGCCACGTAACATCTCTACAGCGATGATGCGCTCATGGGAAAACCGTAGCGATACGGTTGTTATTGATGAGCCCTACTACGCTAATTATTTGCACGTCACTGGCATTGATCACCCAATGGCACAAGAAATCATAGACAGTGGCGATACTGATTGGCGCAGCGTTACTGCCGCTATTACTCAACCGCCAGCAAACGGCATTTTTTTTCAAAAGCATATCTGTACGCACAACTTACCGCACATCGATTTAACTTGGGTTAATGGCATCAGCAATGTGTTTTTGATCAGAGACCCACACCTAGTCGTGGCGTCCTATGCAGCAAAACGTGAAGAATGTGTAGCCAGCGATTTAGGTTATGACTTACAGAAAGCTCTTTTTGACCAAGTCATAAACTGCGGGGTTAAAAAACCATTGGTTATCGATAGCGCGTTGTTTTTAGATAACCCACATGAACAGTTCACTATCTTGTGCGAAGAACTCGATATTCGTTTTGATGAGGCGATGCTGAGCTGGCCCGCTGGTGCACGTGACACAGATGGCGTATGGGGTAAGCATTGGTATAACGCTGTAAACAAATCGACAGGCTTTAAAAAGCAAAATACCGCGTACCCTGCACTAAGCGAGGCACAGCGGCGAGTTGCGGAAGAGTGCATGGCCGACTATGAAACAATTAAGGCATACGCCATTCGGCATTAGTTTAGAAGTAAAGTTTGATACCAAAACTAACAGCCGAGAAGTGTTCAAATAATCCGTCGTCTGCGATGTAGCGCATGTAATCAGCCGTTAGATCAGCATTCTCTGTGAGCTTAGTTTCTAAACCAAAGCCGTACGAAAAACCACTTCTGCTATCACTAAATTTTTGATCGTTCACTGTTTGAGTTAATTCAACTGCAGTTAAACCACCTAAGGCAAACAAGGCGCTGTTATACCCAATAGGCAAGTAGCCTTTTAAATAAGCACCGGCGAAAGCTGCGCCCAGCTTATCAACATTATCTATCGTGTCATCACCCAAGAAACCAAACTGCACTTCTAGATCAAAGGTTTCATCAATTCGAGTACCTAATCGAAGCCGCAGCCCAGCAGGATCAATTTCGGTGTTACTCGGGTTATCCAGCGTACCGGCTATGCCTTCAATGGCAATGTATTCGTCTGCTTGAGCTAGGCCTGCAACGACAGTTAACAGGAGTGTTGAGCAAAGATGGCGAAGCTTCATAATGGGATGCCTAGTTAGTTATGCCTTCAGAGTACGGCTATGAGGCTGAACGGTTTCTGAATGTGCCACTTGTCATTCCCGCGTAGGCGGGGATGACAGTGCTCTGCGAGGATGACACGCCCCACTACAACTCATGTATTCTCATCACTAGCACTTCACAAAATTGGAAAAAGCCATGCTAGAAGCTTATCTACTCACCCTCTTGGGTGTCGTCGCGGCTCAAGCATCGCCAGGCCCAAATTTAATGGCCGTAGCCTCTGCAGGTTTGGGCCAAGGTCGTCGGCCTGCTCTATTGGTCACCTTGGGCATTTCCACTGGCATGTTGATCTGGGCTGTTGGCGTGTCATACGGCTTAGGTACGCTATTCACAACGTACCCACTTTCTTTGGTTGCATTAAAACTCGTTGGCGGCAGTTACTTGTTGTGGCTTGCGTTTCGCGCGTTTAAATCAGCACTTGCCAATACACCAACAAGAATCGTATCTGACGATCGCACCCAATCAGGTATCGCCAGTTGGAAACATGGTGTGTTAGTGGTGCTAACCAATCCAAAAGCTGCGCTGATGTGGTCCGCTGTTGCCGTGTTTCTCTTCGGTGCAGGGTTGAACACTTGGCAGGTGGCGTTATTCGGTCCGGTTGGTGCTACTAGCGGCTTCATTATCTACGGCAGTTATTCCATTTTGTTTTCAACTGGTACGGCTATCAAGCTTTACAAACGGTTCTCTCGTTGGTTTGAGGCCGCATTCAGTGCATCATTTGCACTGCTAGGTGGAAAGTTGTTATTTGATGGAGTTCGTGCCTTTCGATAACGGTCACTCGCTTTTGCTGATGCTGCGGTGACCTGTCATCCTCGCAGATAACTAACTCTCGTAAGTACTCAACGGTGGGCATGAGCAGATGAGGTGTTTATCACCATGTACGTTATCGATGCGCGCGACCGCTGGCCAGTATTTGCCATCAGTGTTGCCGCTTGGGAATGCCGCTTGTTGACGCGTGTAACCGTGCGCCCAGTCATCACTCGTTACAGCGCTTGCCGTGTGCGGTGCATTGACTAATGGATTGTCATCTGCTGCCCATACACCGTCTTTCACCTTTCTGGCTTCTTCATAGATAGCTAGCATAGCTTCGCAGAATCGATCAACTTCAGCCAGCGATTCACTTTCAGTTGGCTCAATCATTAACGTGCCTGCCACTGGGAATGACATGGTTGGTGCATGGAAGCCGTAGTCCATTAAGCGTTTGGCAATGTCATCCACGGTGATACCCATGTCATCTTTAAGTGGGCGTGTATCGATAATGCACTCGTGAGCAACTCGATTGTTTTCGCCGCGATACAAAATGGGGTATACCGGTGACAGTCGATGAGCGATGTAGTTGGCGCTGAGTATCGCAACTTCCGTTGCGGATCGAAGGCCTTGCGCTCCCATCATGCGGATATACATCCAAGTGATCGGTAATATCATTGCACTACCCCATGGTGCCGCACTGACCACACCAGTGGCATCACCCAGCTCTCGATGGCCTGGGAGAAAAGGTTCGAGGTGTTTTCCTACTCCGATTGGGCCAATACCCGGGCCACCACCACCGTGCGGGATACAAAATGTTTTGTGTAAATTAAGGTGCGATACGTCTCCGCCAAACTTTCCAGGCTGCGCAGTACCTACCATGGCATTAAGATTCGCGCCGTCGATGTATACCTGGCCGCCTGCAGCATGTACGCGTTCGCAAACATCTCTAACACCCGCTTCAAATACACCATGTGTTGATGGGTAGGTAATCATGACAGCCGATACCTTGCCTTCGTTGGCGTCGATCTTGGCTTGTAGATCATCAACATCTACGTTGCCTTGATCATCACAGGCACACACCACCACTTTTAAACCGGCCATTTGTGCACTAGCTGGGTTAGTACCGTGAGCAGAACTTGGGATCAAACAAATGTCACGATGCGCCTCTCCGCGGCTAGCCTGATAAGCCTTAATAGCCAGCAAGCCAGCGTATTCACCTTGGCTACCGGCATTAGGCTGCAATGACATGGCATCGTAACCAGTACATGCACACAACATGCTTTCAAGCTGGGTAATCATTTCGCGATAACCCACACTTTGCTCTTGTGGAGCGAACGGATGAATATCAGAAAACTCTGGCCAGCTAACCGGGATCATTTCAGAGGCTGCGTTGAGCTTCATGGTGCATGAACCCAGTGGAATCATTGCGGTATCGAGCGCCAGGTCTTTGTTTGCCAGCTTGCGCAGGTAACGCATCATTTCGGTTTCAGAGTGAAACTCATGAAAACAAGCTTGCGACATGTAATTGTGGGCACGCTCACTATCGCTGTTGCGCGATGCCGCTTGCTCAAGTGCGTCAACCGCTATCGCCTCACCTACGATCAAACCGGCAACCGCTGCAACATCGGCCTCTGAGGTTGTTTCATCAAACGACAATACGATTGTATTGGCATCGTGCTTACGTATATTGATACCGGCAGCGTGACCAGCGGCAATGATTTTATCTGCATCGTCAACTGCTACAGATACCGTATCGAACCACTCTTCTTGCAACACATTGAGCTTATGCTTTTTAAGTGTTGCTACTAGTTGGTCAACCTTGCCTCTTACGCCCGCCGCTATATCACGCAAACCATCTGGGCCGTGATAGCAAGCGTAAAGCGTGGCAATAATGGCCAGCAATGCTTGCGCGGTGCATATGTTTGACGTTGCCTTTTCGCGGCGGATATGTTGTTCACGCGTTTGTAACGCTAAACGATAAGCAGGCTCTCCACTTGCCGTAATCGATTGGCCAATTAATCGCCCCGGTAAATTACGCTTGTGCTTATCCGACGTTGCCATATAAGCCGCATGCGGGCCACCAAATCCCATTGGCACGCCAAACCGTTGTGCACTGCCCACAGCAATGTCTGCGCCCCACTCCCCTGGCGGTGGCAAGAGCGTTAGTGCTAATAAATCAGCCGCAACAATCACGATAGCACCGGTGTCTTTTGCAGCCTTAGCGATAATTTGGGGTTCACCGATATCGCCGTTCGTACCCGGATACTGGATCAACACACCAAAAACATCATCGGCATTCGCAGCGATTTGAGCAGCAAGATCATCACTAGCCACAGTTGTCACCACGATGCCTAGAGGCTCTGCACGCGTGTTTAGAATGTCGATGGTTTGTGCATGACAATCACTGGCTACTAGAATTGTGTTGCGTTTGCCGCGTAACGCGCGATGCGCAAGTGCCATGGCTTCTGCTGCTGCCGTACCTTCATCAAGCAATGATGCGTTGGCCATGGGAAGCGCCGTTAGCTCGGTGATCATAGTCTGAAAGTTAAACAACACTTCTAGCCTACCCTGTGCAATTTCAGGCTGATACGGCGTGTAGGCTGTATACCAAGAAGGATTTTCTAATACATTGCGCTTTATGACGCTGGGTAAATGACACCCATAATAGCCCTGCCCCAGCATGCTCTTATTGATAATGTTTTTACTGGCTATTGCAGCAAGCTGCGCCAATGCGTCAGCCTCGCTAATACCACCTGCCAAAGCTAAAGCTTCCGTGCTTTGAATGTTGTCTGGCACGACCTCATCTATCAACGTTTTTAAATCAGCCACGCCTAATGCGCTAAGCATGGTTTGCTGATCATTTGAAGACGGGCCTATGTGACGGCGAACAAAGTTACTGTGCTGCATAGCAAATAATATAGAAATCGAAAGTTAATAGAGTCGAAGCTGAAGCTAATCAGCCTTCGTTTTCAGTCATCGCCTGATAGTCATCAGGGCCCATTAGCTGTTCATAATCATCGGGGTTATCCGGCATGATCGTAAATATCCAACCATCCCCGTATGGGTCGCTATTAATTAGCTCAGGCGTGTCGGCCAACGAAGGGTTGCACGCCACGACAGTGCCTTTGATTGGTGCATAAATGTCTGAGGCTGCTTTTACCGATTCAACAACAGCAACACCTTGCTCTGCATCACAGCTCATATCCATTTCGGGTGTTTCAACATAAACAAGATCACCCAGCTGCTCTTGTGCATGTTGTGAAATACCAATCGTGACGCTTCCATCGTCATTCATTCGTACCCATTCATGCGACGGTGTAAAACGCAAATCACCTGGAATTTCCATAACACTCTCCTCGAAGTTACACTAGATTTAAAATTAAAACGGACTTAAGAAAAAGTCGCCTGCCCACCTTTTATAAAAGGTAATGGAACTATTTTTGCAGCTATTGGCTTATCTCGAATTACCACATCACAGCTGCCCGTTATCGGCTTGCTGATGCGGATCATGCCAATCGCTTTTTGTAAGCTGGGGCTGAACGTGCCTGATGTAACGACGCCTACATCTTGACCTGCTAACTGAACCACTTGCCCACTGCGCAAAACACCTCGGCCTTCTAGCACTACACCGGTAAACGTGTGTTTACCACCAAAGGCTTTGTGATCCTCTACGACTTCGCGGCCGATAAAATTGCGATTCTCATCATCGCAATCAACCACCCACGCTAATCCAGATTCCACTGGTGTATGCTCTTCGTCCAGATCATTGCCGTACAGGTGCATGCCGGCTTCTAGCCTTAGCGTGTCACGTGCACCCAAACCTGCCGGGCTTACACCACCATCAAGCAGTGTTTGCCAAAGTTGTTGTACTAGGGAATCAGGCAGTACGATTTCCACACCGTCCTCACCGGTATAACCCGTGCGAGCGATAAACCAATCACCAACAAATTTTGCAGAAAACCGTTTCAGATCCAACATATCAACTGTTGCATCAGACAACATTTTTTGGACAGCCGTGTTGGCATTCGCGATGGCGTCTGGGCCTTGCACAGCGATCATGGCTAAACCAGAAGGCACGTCAATAGTGACATCACCTTTTTTCTTTTTTTGCATCCACGCGATATCTTTTTCACGAGTAGCAGAATTTACAATCACGCGGTAGTTGGTCTCGCTAAGCTGATAGACAATTAAGTCATCCAGCACACCGCCCTGTTCGTTGCACATACAGCTATAGAGGGCTTTGCCATCACTTAGTTTAGCGACATCGTTAGTCAGCAGAGTGCGTAGCCAAGTTTGGGCATCAGCCCCTTTTACGTCGACCACTGTCATATGCGACACGTCAAACATGCCCGCAGCGGTGCGCACTGCTTTGTGCTCATCGATTTGTGAACCGTAGTGAATGGGCAATTGCCAACCAGAGAAGTCAACAATCTTGCCACCTGCATCGAGGTGCGCATTGTATAGCGGTGTTTTCTTACTTGTGTCACTCAAGACTGATCTCTCCCAACGCACAGCATAAGCTGCGCAGACAATTGCTATATAGCGAAAGCCCCTCTGTCCGGGATACCTGAGAGATTCGAGCTGGCGAGCTCTTTCCCCTTGGGCGGGTATGCGATTGACATGCAGGCATACCAGCAGTCATATCAGCAGTCATCCATACCTCTCTCCAGAGTCAACTAGCTTCGCTGGTCCTTGGTGCCTGAGCGTTTTCGGGCGATTGCGCCTTCGGCGCCGGTGCAAGACCGGACTCTCCCAACGAGCGTAAGTTGTGACGTTACTATACTGCTTTACGTCTTGTTTGTGCCCAAAACATGACAAGTATTAGCAACGCTAGGATCGCTATGGGGTAATTTCCCGTGCGCGCATAAGGTGTCATGCCGGTTCGCGGCGTTACCGATACGTCGAGCACCCCTTGCCTGTTTTGCGCGATTCGGCCGCCAACGACGCCATAATGATCAATAACTGAACTAACACCGGTATTCGTTACCCTCACTAACGGCCGCCCAAGTTCGCGTGCGCGCATTTGAGCTATTTGTTCATGCTGATGTGGCGCTACACGCGTGCCAAACCACGCGTCGTTTGACACATTAATCAACACGGTTGCATCGGGTAATACGGCTCGCATCTCTTCACCAAAAACATCTTCGTAACAGATCGAAATACCCACTTGTTCGCCGGCAATCGATAACGGTACGTGCGGGCCATCGCCTGCTGACAAATCAGACATCGGAATGGCGATAAAGTGCTTGATCGGTTCGAGTAAAAATCTAAACGGCATAAATTCACCGAACGGCACCAAGTGACGCTTTTTATACACTGCGCTTTGCCTGCCTAGCTGCCGCACACTATTATAAAATTTGCCGTCGTCCTCGGTAAATACACCAGTAAGTAAATCCACTTGTTGCAAGCGTAGCTGGTTAACAAACGGCTCCATCGCCTTTTCAACTGATGAGTAGTACGAAGGAATGGCTGTTTCGGGCCAAACAATTAACTGAGTTGATGGGTCAAGATCCGTCAATGAGAGTCGTTGATATTGCTCAATAGAAGTACGCAAACGCTCCTTACTAAACTTAAGCTCTTGTGGAATATTGGCCTGCACCATGCGGATCGATAACTGCGACACTTTTGGCGCTGTAAACTCAACTCGGCTTATTCCGATTAGCGCAACAGCCAGCAAACCAACACCGGCGAGCATACCAATCAAGCGCAATGATGATTGCTTAAACAAGACACTAATACTTTGTGGTGCATCAGAGGCGCTATGGGTAAACCCCGAGGGTACAAACGCACAAGCAAACCAAACCCACACAAAGCTGATGCCGTACACACCAATTAATGGCGCTAAAGCTCCCATCAGCGTGCTGGTTTGGCTATAGCCGACTAACAACCATGGGAAGCCACCCATAATTTTTCCGCGCAGCAACTCCGATACCACCCAAATGGACGCAAACAAAATCGCATTAAACACACCCCGGTAATGACCACGAAGCTTTAAGTAAAGCCAGCATGTTAACGCTGGGAAAACTGTCATCACCAACACGAATAATAGGGTTACGGCAACAGCTAGCGGCATCACCGCACCGCCGAATAGTGACACGCTGTTGTAAATCCAATGCACGCCAAAACCAAAATAACCCAATCCAAACCACCAGCCCGCTTTTAAGCCTTGTTTAGGGTTAAGCTTGTTGACGACGTCGAACAGCACATAGAGCGCAATCCACGACAGCACACTGTAGCCAAACGGCGCGAAGGAAAAAGATAAGGCAATGCCTGCCAACAGCACCTTTATGAGCTGAACAACAGGCAAGGATTTTGGAGAGTCTGACTGCACGTTAACCAGGCAACTTTACCTGGATTTTATGTATCTGCCGCGAATCAGATTCGAGTACTTTAAATTGACAACCATCTAATAGCGTTTCTTCACCGATTGCTGGCATATGCCCAATGTGCTGCATTAATACGCCGCCAATGGTTTGGAATTCTTCATCACTGAAGCGCGTACCCATCGCCTCGTTAAATTCCTCAATCGGGGTTAAGGCACTAACGTCAAATAAGCCTTCCCCTAAATCACGAATAGAGGCAACTTCGTCGATATCATGCTCATCATCAATCTCACCAACGATTTCTTCGAGCACATCTTCAATGGTTACCAGCCCCGTTACGCCACCGTATTCGTCCATCACAATAGCCATGTGATTATGGTCAGCGCGAAAATCTTTCAGCAGTACATTCAAGCGCTTTGTTTCAGGCGTAAACGTGGCCGCACGCGCCACGTCCATTATATTGAACACTTGCTGGCCTTCGGCTCCGGTGTACTTCAATACATCTTTGGCCAAAAGCACGCCGACTATGTCGTCTTTGTCTTCGTTGATAACGGGAAAACGCGAATGACCCGACTCTATAATGACAGGCAAGATATCATCCAGCGATGCTTCTTGATCCAACACCACCATTTGCCCGCGCGGGATCATGATGTCTCGCACACGCATATCAGTAACCTGAAATGCACCCTCCACCATTTGTAGAGTATCGGCATCGAATATTTCGCGAGCTTGTGCATCACGCAGCAGCTCAAGCAACTCTTCGCGATCACGTGGTTCGCCGCCGATGGCGTGAACCAGTCTGTCCATTAGGGAGCGTCCACTACTCTCCGAGGGCGAGTCTGTCATTTTGTTTGGTTAAACACTGAGTTATACGGGTCGGGGATATCCAATAAGGATAGTATCTGAATTTCAGCCTGCTCCATAGCTTCAGCTTCATTTTCTATGTGATGATCCATGCCACCTAGGTGTAGCACACCGTGTACCAACATATGGGCAAAATGGTGTTCTACTGGCTTACCTTGCTCAAGGGCTTCATCCTGAATAATTTTAGGACAAAGCACGATATCGCCAAGCAAGCCACTGACTTGCAGCGACGGGTCGATTAATTCTTCTATAGCAGAAAAGGTCAGCACGTTGGTTGGGCGATCACTACCTCGATATTGCTTGTTAAGTGCCTGCATGGCATCAACATCCATATATGCAACGGATATCTCCAGCTCGTCGCCGTGATCCGCTTGGATCGACGTAAACCTGACAGCCTTATTTGCCCACACATCAAGCTGTTCAGGGGCAGCTAAGAACAGACCACTGTCATTGCTCTCGAAAGCATCCGCATTGCACGTTACTGTTATTACAGCGCCCATTTTAGCAATTGTAGTCGCTAAGTGGTTTGTTGCTCACTAGTCGCCACCGTTTGATTGCTCGGCGTGCTCATAGGCCGCAACAATACGTTGAACCAACGGGTGCCTGACAACATCAGAAGCGCTGAAACGACAAAAACCAATACCATCGACATCTTCCAACACATTCTGTACGTGCTTAAGGCCAGACAACTGATGCTTGGGTAAATCCACCTGAGTAACATCACCTGTGACAATTGCTTTTGAGCCAAACCCGATACGGGTTAAGAACATTTTCATTTGCTCTACAGTCGTGTTTTGAGCTTCGTCCATGATCACACACGAATGATTAAGCGTTCGGCCACGCATGTAAGCCAAGGGCGCGATCTCGATTACGTTACGTTCAACTAATTTACCGACTCGTTCTATGCCCATAAATTCGTATAGTGCATCGTAAATTGGCCGTAGGTAGGGATCAACCTTTTGCATCATGTCGCCTGGCA
Organism: uncultured Granulosicoccaceae bacterium; assembly: GCA_938028465.1. Lineage (GTDB taxonomy): Bacteria > Pseudomonadota > Gammaproteobacteria > Granulosicoccales > Granulosicoccaceae > Granulosicoccus. The sequence continues at coordinate 13,277 of CALJAA010000166.1, forward strand.
AAAATCCCAAACGCTCACCCGCTTCAACCGCAGGCCGCACCAGCACTAAACGCTGCACCTGCTCAGACTCTAAAAGCTCCACTGCACAAGCAACAGCTAAAAAAGTTTTGCCGGTCCCCGCTGGCCCAATACCAAAGCTTAGGTCACGCTCTTTAATACTATTGACATACTGACTTTGGCGTTCGCCACGACATTGAATTGTCGAGCGCCTAGTTTTGATCACCACGCCTTGTGTTTCGGCAGCGCTGTTTAACATCATCTCTAATCCTGAATCCTGTAAAAATAAATGCACTCTGTCGGGTGCAAGCGTTTCCGTCTCTGTTGCTGCGTACAAGTGCTTGATAAGCTGCTGCGCGCTTTGGGCAGTTTTATCAGGGCCCACCACCATAAATTGATCACCACGGTTGCTGATCTGTACTTTCAACCGCTCTTCAATTTGTTTTAGATGTTCGTCAAACTGACCACAAAGATTTGCCAGTCTGTCGTTATTTGCTGGGCTTATTTTAAATGCTAGTTCTGTCATGAAACGTTAGGCATGGGTGCGCTATCGATGGTTCCACGTAATGAGTTAGGCCTTACTTCGGTAATAACCACATCGACAAAAGAGCCGATCAGGCTTTCATCGCCTGCAAAGTTAACCACGCGGTTGTTTTCAGTCCTGCCAGCGATATCGCCCGTATGTTTGCGCGCTGGGCGCTCGACCAATACAGATTGTGTCGTCCCCAACATCGCTTCACTTATTGTCGCAGCTTGTCGTGTGATCGTCTGTTGCAAATGAGCAAGACGTTCTTTTTTAATGCTCATGGGTGTGTCATCAGCTAAGCTCGCCGCCGGCGTGCCAGGGCGCGCGCTATAAATAAAACTATACGAGTGATCAAAGCCAATTTCTTCAATTAACTTCATGGTGTCGGCGAAGTCTTTGTCTGTCTCACCAGGGAAGCCAACGATAAAATCAGACGACAAGGTGAGCTCTGGGCGTACAGCGCGTAGCTTACGTATTTTCGATTTGTATTCCAGCGTGGTATGCCCGCGCTTCATTGCTGCCAATATACGATCCGACCCACTCTGTACCGGCAAATGCAAAAAGTTAACAAGCTCTGGCACATTGGCATACGCCTCAATGAGGGAGTCATTAAATTCGACGGGGTGTGATGTAGTAAAGCGAATACGCTCAACCCCTTCTATCGCTGCAACGTAGTGCACCAATAACGCTAAATCAGCAATGCCACCATCGTGCATCGTGCCACGATAAGAATTAACGTTTTGCCCTAGCAAATGGATTTCACTAACACCCTGATCAGCCAGTGCCACCACTTCAGCTAACACGTCATCCATTGGACGGCTAATTTCCTCACCGCGTGTATAGGGTACAACACAAAAGCTGCAGTACTTACTGCAACCTTCAATGATCGACACATAGGCACTTGGCCCTTCAGCATTAGGCTGGGGAAGACGATCAAATTTTTCAATTTCAGGGAAGCTAATATCCATCACCGTATTTTTGGTTGATTGGGATTGCTTCAATAGTTCAGGCAAGCGGTGCAGTGTTTGTGGACCAAACACCGTGTCCACATAAGGCGCGCGTTGACGTATGACATCGCCTTCCTGGCTGGCCACACAACCACCCACAGCAATGAGTAAATCCTTTTTCGCTTCTTTTAGCGGACGCCAACGACCCAGCTGCGAAAACACCTTCTCTTCCGCCTTCTCCCGAATCGAGCAGGTGTTGAGAAGCAATATGTCAGCTTCAGCCTCGTTATCGGTTTTTTCGATGGGGCCATCTTCTGCGAGAACATCCAACATCTTCGCCGAGTCGTACTCGTTCATCTGGCAGCCGTGCGTTCTGATAAATACTTTTCGTGTCATGATTTGCTGGGATCGCCAGCATTTAACTTTAAATAGACGAGAATCATACGCCAATTTTGTGTGATCAGTGAGCCAGAGAGCATGCTCATGTGCTGGCGACTCTTACAAATTATTGACTCAGCTGGCTGCAAGACAGGGTGCGATCATCACGGCTACACGCTTGTGAATGGAATTCAACGACCTATATCCTACTCTGCTCTACCACACAGATAAATATAAGCTATTGTTTTAATTAACTATATCTATTTTAGCATTAGCGACAGCATTTTACCGCAAGCTTCTTACGGTAAGGGCTCTGGATTTTGAAAAGCCCCCCATCTTTAGGGCACGAAAAATGTAAGATAATTAGCAACATAGCACCGGTTTGGGTCATTAATTGGCAACGGGGCTGACTCAAGTACCTCGTTGTACGCTTTTCCCGTGTTACCACGGCACCCAAATGAATCACAGACGATATGGATAACAATAATCAGCCAAACAAAAGCCAATTGCGCTTTGTTACTTGGGGCAGCATCAACGACGGCAAGAGCACGCTAGTCGAGCGATTGTTGTCTGAAGCTGCCAAGACGACATCTGATCGCCACAACTTTATCGTTGCCGACGCACCTGGCAATGAAATCTATACGCCCGAGATGATTACTGACGCATCCAATGCAGATATTGCCATTGTATTGTGTGATGCGGATGAAGGAATACAAAAACAAACACGACGCCATGCCTATGTATTGGCAACGCTGGGTATTAAACATATTGTATTAGCTGTTAACAAAATGGATGTCAATGATTACAGCGAAGCCGTATTCAACGACATCGTTATTGATTTCAATGAATACGCAGAGCAACTTGAATTCGACACCATAACGGCCATACCTGTTTCGGCCCTTAAGGGCGACAACGTTAGCAGCAAGAGTGACGCTACACCGTGGTACGACGGCACTACCCTGTTGTCTCACTTAGAAACAGTAAAGGTTGATAATGAGTCACGACGCAATGCACCGTTTCGCATGCCGGTTCAATCAGCAAACTCTGTCAATGCCGATACCTTAGGCTTTTACGGCACTATCGTCAGTGGCTCAGTAAAGCCTGGTGACGCACTTCGGATTGCACCTTCGGGCAAGTCAGGCACTATTGATCGCGTTATTGAAAACGATGCGGATCTTACTCAAGCCGTCGCAGGCCAATCGGTCACGCTAACCCTTAAGGGTAATGTGGTACTTGAGGTTGGCGATGTACTGGCCAGTACCGAAATGCCGATCAGCGCCGCTGATCAATTCGAAACTACCATCGTGTGGATGAGCGAGGACGCGCTACTACCTGGCCGCCCTTACCTACTTAAGCTTGGTACCAAAACGGTTGTTGCAACCATTACCGATATCAAGCACAAAGTTCATGTGAATACCTTGAGCCAGCTAGCTGCTAAACAACTCGAATCTAATGACATTGCTGTGTGCAATATCAGTACGGGTCAGCAAGTTGCCTATGACGCGTTTAGTGAGAACTCAGACACCGGCGGCTTTACGCTGATCGATAGAGAAACCAACAACACCGTGGGAGCTGGCATGGTGCATTTTGCACTACGCCGTTCTGACAACATACATATGCAAGCTGTCGATGTTGACAAGCAAGCACGATCAACCATGAAAAACCAGAAAGCATGTGTGGTTTGGCTAACCGGCTTATCAGGCTCTGGTAAATCCACAGTAGCAAATATCGTAGAGCGAAAACTTGCTGCAATGGGTCAACACACCTATCTACTCGATGGCGACAACGTACGCCACGGATTAAATAAAGACTTGGGCTTTACAGATGCCGACCGAGTAGAAAACATTCGACGCATTGGAGAAGTCGCCAAACTCATGGTGGATTCTGGCCTTATCGTTATGACAGCCTTTATCTCGCCCTTTAGATCAGAGCGCGGCCTTGCCCGTAGCTTGGTTGATGAAGGCGAGTTTATTGAAGTACACGTTGATACTCCACTAGAGATAGCCGAGTCGCGTGACCCTAAGGGCTTGTACAAAAAAGCGCGCAGAGGTGAACTGAAAAATTTCACAGGTATTGATTCACCTTACGAAGAACCAGAAAACCCTGAGATCAAAATCGATACTGGTAAACACTCTGCTGAAGAAGCGGCAGATATCGTGATTGAAGAGCTAAGTAAAGGTGGCTTATTGGGCTAGCCCACCCACTAGGCGACCTTAGTATCGCAACGGCCGTTGTCTAACCATGCCTCTAGCGCTTGTAACTGCAGAGGCTTAGCAAAATAATAACCCTGAGCTTGCTCACAGCCCATCTCGGTGATCAGCCTCATTTGTGATTCTGTTTCCACACCTTCTGCTATCAAGTTCAACTCTAGGCTTTTGCCCAGCGCTATCACCGATCGAACAATAGAGACATCCACGGAACCTTCGTCATCAGTATTATCAAGATCAAAAATAAAAGATCTATCAATCTTTAAACTATTAATGGGCAGCTTCTTTAGATAACTCAATGAAGAATACCCGGTACCAAAATCATCGATCGACACTCTGATGCCCATATCACGCAGCTGACCTAGCTTAACAACATTGGCTTCAACTTGTGTCATAACACCACTTTCAGTTATCTCTAGCTCAAGCAAGGTCGCTGTGAGTTGAGTCATTTTTAGAATTTTGGAAACCTGCTCTATAAAATCACTTTTCTGCAACAGCTGCACCGATAGGTTCACCGCAACGGAGATAGCTTGGCCTTTAAGCTCCCACTGACGAGCCACTCTGCACGCTTGCTCTAAGGCGTACAAATCTAGTTGCGAGATAAATCCCGTCGACTCTGCAATGGGGATAAACTCATCAGGCATCGAATGAAATATTGTACCCTCGGGTGTATCCACCACCCAACGCATCAGAGCCTCAACACCGCATACCTCTCCGGAGGCTAAATCTATTTTCGGTTGGTAGTAGAGCTGGAACTCATTGTTATAAATGGCAGAGCGCATTTCTTGATCGATGCGTAAGAACACACGCTCTTCCACACCCATATCGGTTGAAAAATACGCCATGCAGTTTTTACCTTGTGCCTTTGCATGATACATCGCAGTATCGGCATGCTTTACCAAGGTTTCGGCGTTAACGCCATCGTCAGGAAAAAAGGCGCAACCAACACTACCCGTCACTGCTAGCGTTTGTTTTTCTATCTCAAACGAGTTCGACAATTCACATAAAATTTTATCAATAACGCTAGTGATCTCGCCTTTGCGCTCAGCCTGATCAATAATCAGAGTGAATTCATCACCACCTAAGCGAGCGATAAATACAGAGGGCGACACAGCGCTTTCAAACAACGCTTCAAGCCGCGCGGCCACCGCCTGCAACAAATGATCTCCAGCACCATGCCCAAGTGTATCGTTGATATGCTTAAAACCATCAAGGTCTATAAACAGTACCGCAAACTTTCGACTTATTTTGGCAGCTTGCCTGCATTGACGAGCTAACTCCTGCTGAAAGTTTAAGCGATTGGGTAAACCGGTAAGCGCATCATATCTGGCCAAGGTATAGAGCTCACTATTAGCTGATTCCAAACTATTCTTTTGTTGCTCTAATGTTTCAATTAGATAGCGATTACGCATAGCATTGCCGATGCTGTTAGCGGTACTTTCAAGATCAAGATGCTCTTGGTCCGATGGGTCGATCAATAAAAACCCAAATAGTTTTTCGCCAGCATGCACTGGACACATAATCAACAAGCCGTTTGTTAATTCACGCTGTAGCGAAGCAGGCAATAAATCGACGGCTAAAAACGTTTCATCCGTGCAGGCCTCTACCATGCCTTGACGAAAAACATGCACTAAATTGGCTCGCTCACTTGGTTGCAAAGCCGGTTTGGAAAACTTAATCAAAAAGCTACGTTCTACACCGAGTGTTTCTAACCAGTCAGCTAATACGTGGAGAATCTCGCCGAACTCCGTACATGAGCTCATTTGCAACTGCATTCGATTTTGTACAATCTCAGCCCTATGCATCTCAAACTCATGATCAAGGCTAACAGACCAAGCGCGCTCGCGTATTTGCGCAAGAATAGTTAATACAAATTGTTCGTACTGCTCCCCGCTTTGCTGTAACAGCATTATTTCGGTGTGATACGTCAGTTGGTGACTAAGGTTGCTCCACCAATGTATATCTTCATATTTAATGCTGGTATCAAGGTGTTGTTCAATATAGTCAAATAATTTATTGTTGCCCGTAAGCAATGACTCCCAGTAGGCTTGCGTAACATCAGATATGCTCACGCCATTGGGCACGATTAACCCAGCCAATGATAAAACAAGGTCACCGCGTATTTTTTCCACTGAGTAGTTAATCGTAGCGGCACCATCATCGGATTGACTTTTAGTCGAACCACGAACAATTAGCTCGTTATCGACAATCACAACATCAGGGGTTTGCTTCGTATCCTTATTTTGTGTGTAGCCATCTTGTGAATAGCCGCGGATCGTTTCCAGTAATAACTCAACACAACTAATTGCAATGGACTCGATCGGTTGCCTTACCGTTGTTAACGCGGGGGCGTTTTTGGTCGCATCTGGCGTGTCATCAAAACCGGTAACCGCAATGTCGTTCGGAATACGAAACCCCTCGGCTGAAATTGCACGCGCTGCACTTAAGGCCATTAAATCATTGGCCGCCACTATCGCATCCGGTGGAGCTGATACCTGTAATAATTCAGTTACCGCTGCATAGGTTTCAAATTTATCGTAGTTACCTTTAATGAATAGCGCTTCGTCAATCGCCCGGTTGTATTCTGTCATCACTTCGCGAAAAACAGTTTCGCGACGCAATGAGTACGGATCATTATCGTAGCCTCGAATATAGGCAATGCGTTGCCTACTATCATCATTCAACAGATGACACATCAGCTGGCGCATTCCGGTGAGATCGTCTAACAGCACGCTGGGCACGCCGGTGGTGGATGCATTGAGACTGATCTTGGGGATGTTGAACTGTGTAAGAAACCGCTCAAGCACGTCCGCATCAACACTGTGCCCGATACTGCCTGAGATACTGATTAACCCCTTAATCCGACGAGAGTGTGCTAATGCATAGATTGCATTGCAAGCTGGTCGCGCTCCATCACGATCATCGCACTGACTTAACTCCCGCCCTGCAATGCACAACAAGCCATAACCCCTTTCATTCAAGGCCGCTGAAATCGTATCGATCACCAGCTTAGGATAGTGAGTGTACTCATCGGTCAGTATGGCTATGGTGCCATTGACTTGATGATTTATAGAGCTCATGTTGGGCTGATACTACTCGTGAGTAAATATTGATGTTCTGACGTCATCATGCCGATATCCGTTCGACGCTGCTAAACGCATCTGCTATTTATAGTTTCGGCCGGCGCTTGGTGCACCTTTGCTTGGGGATACGTGTGCTGTCGCAATTCGCACGAATGGTTAAAATGCAGGAGGCCCTTATCGACTAATTGTGTGATTACAGTCGCAGTAATTACCGTTGTGTTACATGGCATTCAAAGCTATACCTGCACTCAAAATAAATATCATAATCAGGAGTGCACACGTTTTCATTTTCGTATTCAAATTCCATTCTGATTTCAATTGTTGTTTCCAGCAATAGGTTTAGGTTTATAAACTCTGGCGGCAGTGCTTAGCTTTAAACTGAGTAACATTGAACGAAGGATGTAATTTGTAGAAGGAAGCGTGACACAACAAAAAAAGCCCCGCTGCCAATAAAGGCTGCGAGGCTTTTGCTTGCTTAACTACTCAGCTGAGTGCTTAGTAGCGATAAGTTTCTGGCTTAAATGGGCCTGCGTTGTCAATACCTAAGTAATCAGACTGATCTTTTCGTAGCTCAGTTAAGTTAGCGCCTATCTTCGCAAGGTGCAATGCTGCAACCTTCTCATCAAGTGCCTTAGGTAGTACGTGTACATCCACACTGTATTGATCAGCACGTTCCCATAGTTCTAGCTGAGCCAATACCTGGTTAGTGAAAGATGCTGACATGACAAAGCTAGGATGGCCCGTTGCACAACCTAGGTTAACTAGGCGACCTTCAGCCAACAAGGTAATACGCTTGCCGTCAGGGAAGATTACTTGATCAACCTGTGGCTTAACGTTTTCCCATGTGTATTGCTTAAGGCCAGCAACGTCAATCTCGTTATCAAAGTGACCGATGTTACAAACGATAGATTCGTTCTTCATCTTAGCCATGTGATCATGAGTGATAACATTAACGTTACCTGTTGCAGTTACAAAGATGTCGGCCTGGTCAGCTACGTCATCCATGCGCACTACGCGATAACCTTCCATCGCCGCTTGCAACGCGCAGATAGGATCAACTTCAGTCACCATGACTGATGCACCCATGCCACTAAACGCTTGAGCACAACCCTTACCTACGTCACCGTAGCCAAGTACCACTGCAGTTTTACCTGCAATCATTACATCAGTTGCGCGCTTGATGCCATCAAGCAGTGATTCACGACAACCGTACAGGTTATCAAACTTAGATTTAGTCACTGAATCATTAACGTTTATCGCAGGCACTTTCAACTTGCCAGCTTTAGCCATCTCATAAAGACGATGAACACCAGTTGTTGTTTCTTCCGACAAACCTTTAACGTCCGCTAGTAGCTCGGGATAATCTTCGTGCATCATCACGGTTAGATCGCCACCATCATCAAGAATCAAGTTTGGCAACCAACCATCAGGGCCTTTGATCGTCTGGTGGATACACCAGTTGAATTCTTCTTCAGTCTCGCCTTTCCAAGCAAACGTCGGAATACCCGCTGCTGCCATTGCTGCCGCTGCGTGATCCTGTGTTGAAAAAATGTTGCATGAAGACCAACGAAGTGTTGCACCCAAGTCAACCAGTGTTTCCATCAACACAGCGGTTTGGATTGTCATGTGTAGGCAACCCGCAATGCGAGCACCTTCTAGTGGCTTCTTGCCTTTGAACTCTTCACGTAGTGCCATCAAACCAGGCATCTCGTGCTCGGCCATGGCAATTTCCATGCGACCAAAATCAGCTTGGCTGATATCAGCAACTTTGTAATCTGTACTCATTAGTAGTAATTCCTAGTTTTATTCAATACTGAATTAAATACCGGCCGCTTGACGTAAAGCATCAGCACGGTCCGTTTTTTCCCAAGTAAAATCTGCATGCTCACGACCAAAGTGGCCATACGCAGCAGTTTGACGGTATATCGGACGTAATAAATCAAGCATGGTCACGATGCCGTATGGACGTAGGTCAAACACGTCGCCGACGATATCTTCGATCTTGCGATCGTCAACTTTGCCGGTACCAAACGTGTCAACTGTAATAGAGGTTGGGCGAGCCACACCGATTGCATAGGAAACTTGAATCTCGCATTTGTCAGCAAGGCCAGCAGCAACAATATTTTTGGCGACATAACGCCCAGCATAAGCAGCAGAACGATCAACCTTTGATGGATCTTTACCTGAGAACGCACCACCACCGTGTCGAGCCATACCACCGTAAGTGTCTACAATGATTTTACGACCCGTTAGGCCGCAATCACCAACTGGGCCACCGATAACAAAGTTACCCGTTGGGTTGATGTGGATGTTTTCGCTTGGGCATTCAGCTAACCAAGTTGGAGGCAAGATGGGCTTGATAATGTTTTCCATCACACCTTCACGCAAATCAGATAATGAAATATCTGGATCGTGCTGTGTGGACAATACAACCGCATCTATCGCAACTGGCTTGCCATCTTGATAGCGAAGCGTTACTTGGCTTTTCGCATCAGGGCGCAACCATGGCAAAGTGCCTTCTTTACGCATCTTGGCTTGTTGTTCTACCAATCGATGTGAATAAGTAATGGGTGCAGGCATTAAAACGTCAGTTTCGTTGTTGGCATAACCAAACATCAAACCTTGATCGCCAGCACCCTGCTCTTCGGGAGCAGCTCGATCAACACCCTGTGCAATGTCTACTGATTGTTTACCAATGCCGTTTAATACTGCGCAGGTTGCGCCATCAAAACCAACATCCGAACGGTCATAACCAATTTCTAATACTGTTTTACGGACTAAGTCCTCTAGGTCAACATAGGCCGAGGTAGTCACCTCACCTGCAATGACAACCAAACCGGTTTTAACCATAGTCTCAACAGCAACACGCGAACCCGGATCTTGGGCTAGCAGTGAATCCAAAACCGCGTCAGATATCTGATCGGCCATCTTATCCGGATGTCCCTCTGAGACGGATTCGGACGTAAATATGTAATCTTTAGCCATTGCTGTGCATCTCTCGTTTGTAAGGCGCGCTTATTGTACATTCAAATACATAAAGAAATCTTTATATTTCTTAAAACCCTTGTTACAAAAGGGCTGCAGACGAAGTGATTGTCAATAATCAAGCGCTTTAGCGTTCAAGACTGATGCCAAGTGGCGGGTTAATTTGAATTAAGTAGTGGTGTGGGGGTTATTGTCACCGCTTTCATCCCCGCGGGGATGACAACTGTGCAGGGATGACTAAAGCGCGGGGATGGCAGCAGTTCGTGGATGGCAACAACTATTTACGACGAACAAAACTAGGCAGCTCAATCACATAAGTATCAACCGAGCCTGAGTCGTACCAGTCTGAGCCGAATAATATGCGAGTGCCCGAAGGGCTAATGGTGGCGTGGGGTTCGCCAAAATAACCGTAATAACCACCCTTCTCTGCGTGCTTGGCGTACGAGCGATGCTGGGCCAAGCGGCAAACCACTTCGTTATCAGGGTCAGTATTCGCTAAGTAGATTTCAGAAAACAGCACCGGCGCTTTGCGGCCATTTTCAAAATAATTTACCTGGGGTGAGCCCACGCTCGACATGGCTACCCAACCTGGCTTTTTATAAGCCTGCGCCGAGACATGTGTACCGCTGGTGGTATACGGATACCCTTTTGCTTCATTAATGATCGGCCGGCATTTGCCGGTTTCGAGATTGTGCTCGACTAAGTGCCCAACCCCTTGCCAAATATCGCCGTCGCATCCGTTGGGAGATGGGTCAAAAACCGTTTGGAAAATCGCATCCTGACCATCATGCGTCAGGCCAACATTAGAGTGCTCAGCCGCTTTCGCCATATCTAAGCGATGTTCAACTGTCTCTAAATCAAGCGATAGTGCATTGCCTTGAAACCAAAACCGCTTACCGCTTGGCGAAGGAGTTGGTGCTGTCCAAGGTAGCCATTTTGAACCTTCGCCGATCGGCTTAACAATCGTCTCATCGGTACTAATACGATATGACAACATGATGTATGACAGGTCTGTCAAACGGCAACGAAAGCCAAACAAGTCATCATCTAGTGATTGCATGTGGATATCACCACCGCCACTCGGTTTGCCTCGAGGGCCACAATGGTTTGAAAAATCTTTAATGAGCGTTGAATTGTTATTCTTGATGTTATAGCGCTTGAACTGACCAAAGTCGCCAGAAAAGGCACTGACATAAAAGAACTCATTAGGGTCACTGTGGCTCCAGAAGATTTCCTCTATGTCGGATGGAATCATCTGTAATTGGCGAATGGGCTCGTAAGTTTGACCATCAACCAACATATGCCCGCTACCGGAAGCCGTCTTTTGAAACAGAATCATTAATGACTCATCGGCATTCCATGCCTGCATCGTGCTGTAATTTGGCTTTCGAACTTCTCCAAACTTACTATCGGTGATACGAGTGATATGCGTACCAAAGGCAGGGTCTTTATAGGTTTTTAAAAATGGTGGTTTTGCAACAGGCTTAATATGAACACGATCAGTATGGGTAACCATGCCTTCGCACAAATTAATGTCGTTGGGTTTTAGCGCAACTTTGGCAATAACTCCAGCTTTCGACAACGGCTTTTCCGGGGCAAGTTCAACAACAAACGGCGTCGACACTGGCTGTTTTGCTGCTTTTTGTGTACCGTTTGCTGGCGCGCCGGTTGATTCTTCTAAAGAATCGTATCCACAGCTAGCAAGTGATGATAGAGATACTGAAATTGCAAAGAGAGTTAGTAAGCGCATAGCCTTCACTGGCGTGTTGATGTCAAATTTGACATGTTTGTCGATGTGGAGCATCAAGCTTTTATGCAACCAGTTTGTTACATATACCGAGCAGCGCCGATAAAACTATCAGCGCTGCGCGGGTTTGTCGTATTAGATAACGATCAGTTACCTTTAAAAACCACTACTTAGAATGGGATGTCGTCATCAAACTCAGCACCAGCAGGCGCTGCCATCGCGGGCTGCTGAGGCGGTCGTTGCTGTTGTTGGTTATTTGATGGCCTAAAATCTCCACCATTATTATCACTCGGTCGACCACCTAACAGCTGAAGGTTATTAGCAATTACCTGCGTGCTGTAACGATCTTCACCTGTCTTTTTATCTTGATACTTATCCGTACGGATAGAACCTTCGATATAAACCTGCGAACCCTTCTTGCAGTATTCGCCAGCTATCTCACCAAGCCGGTTGAACAAGGTCACGCGATGCCATTCGGTGCGCTCTTGTTTTTGCCCAGTGTTTTTGTCTGTCCAGCCTTCTGATGTGGCGATATTGATAGTCGCAACGGCACTGCCGCTAGGGGTATATCTCACTTCCGGATCTGCACCCAGATTGCCCACCAAAATAACCTTGTTTACACCTCGTGCCATGATTTGTTTCTCCTGTAAATGATTAGCGCCCGTCCGTGGCGCGGTTCCAGTTTACCGCAAGCTAGGCTGCCGGGGTATTGCTGAACTGTGACTTGTCGATCTTTAGGTAGGCAACGCCCTCATCCAAGGCCACTGCCACCTCTGCAACACCAGCCAAATTGGATAATTCGGAGGCAATTGCTGCCTCCCCACTGGCCAATTGACTCTCTGAGAGCACCTGTCGTAGCCGACTTAGCTTGGCTGGGCGCTTAAAACCCAGCAACACCACTATCCACACCAGGCAAGCGACAGCCAGAACAATAAACAATCGTGGCGCATCCGCCACACCCAGCAACCAACCCCCACCTGCACCACCCACAAAGGCACCCATAAATTGGCTACTGGCGTATATGCCTGTGGCACTTCCACGAGAGGCCGCCGGTGCAATGCGAGAAACCAGCGATGGCAGTAAGGCTTCCATCGTGCTGAAAAAGCCGAAAAATAAGGCCATACCGATCACCAACATGGTGATCTGCGTAGAGAACTGAGAGAACAGTAAAAGTGACGCCATTAAGCCTGCGATACAGGTGATCAAAACGCCGCGCATCATTTTGCGCTCAGCCAACATGAGTAACGGGATCAGCATGACGATGGCAGCAGCAAATGAGCCTAGATAAAGCTTCCAATGTTGATCGGCAGGCAAACCACTTTTAACCAACAATGGTGGCACCGCTACAAACGTGGCCGTCACTAATACATGCAAATAAAAGATACTGAAATCTAAACGCAGCAATTGCGGATGCCGCAGTAGTTCAAACACAGTTGAGGCTTTAGCACTGGTATCAGCAGCAAACCCACCTTTTTCTGGATCTGGCACTAAAAAGTACAACACCAACAAACCCAGTACCGCCATGCCGCCAGTGAACCAAAACAGCCAAGCAATCGATAACCATTTAATTAAGATGGGCCCAATCATTAAGGCCAATAGAAAAGAGAAGCCAATACTAGCGCCAAGCATCGCCATCATCTTGGTTCGTTGATCATCACGACTTAAGTCAGCCGCCAGAGCCATGAGCACCGCGGCGATTGCACCGGAACCCTGCAAGGCGCGACCAAAGATCACCCAGTAGATTGACTCGGATAAGGCCGCAACGGCACTACCCGCGATCATCAGGATTAGCCCAGCAGCAATAACGGGTTTACGACCAATCTTGTCACTTAATCGACCAAATGGAATTTGTAGAATGGCTTGGAACAAGCCATACACGCCAATGGCCAAGCCAATCAAAAACGGTGTGCTGTGCTGGTAATCGGTGGCCAGCAAACTGAATACCGGCAGGACGACAAACAGGCCCAGCATCCGCGTCAGGTAGATCAGTGAGAGCGACCACGCTGCGCGTTTTTCAGATGGCAGCATGCCAGTTGACGGAGTGTTAGACAAAAACCCAATAGCCCTGAGTGGTGGATAAAGCGTTATATTAGCAACACGATTTGGCCGCTAATACCAGCGGCCCATGTTAGCAGTTATGTGGCTGGGTGTTAGTTTACCGAGCTGTCTAATTTGCGCAGCTAGGCCAACCAACGCCCCTTATGGATACAATTCGCATACGCGGTGCCCGAACGCACAATCTCAAAGCCATCGATGCCGATTTACCGCGCGACAAGCTGATTGTGATTACCGGCCTTTCAGGCTCCGGTAAATCTTCCCTTGCGTTTGACACCCTGTTTGCCGAAGGCCAACGTCGTTACGTGGAGTCACTTTCCGCTTACGCTCGTCAGTTTCTATCGGTCATGGAAAAACCCGACGTCGACATGATCGACGGGCTATCCCCTGCAATCTCTATTGAACAAAAATCAACATCGCATAACCCTCGTTCAACTGTGGGTACTATCACGGAGGTATACGACTACCTGCGTCTATTGTTCGCAAGAGTCGGTACGCCGATGTGCCCCAAACATAACGAACCACTAGAAGCTCAAACCATCAGCCAAATGGTCGACATGATTTTGGAGCTACCTACTGGGCAAGCGATGGCGTTACTAGCCCCTGTTGTAAAAGATAGAAAAGGTGACCACCAAACTGTACTAGATCAGTTACGTGCTCAAGGTTATTTACGTGCACGAATTGATGGAACGATTACCGAACTAGAAGGCGAGATAAAACTTAACGCTAAACGTAAACACAGTATTGATGTCGTGGTTGATCGTTTTAAAGTGCGTGATGATATCAATTTGCGCTTGGCAGAGTCCTTAGAGACTGCCACCGCACTGGGCGAAGGCTCTGCATCGGTCACACTACTGGATGGCAGTGGTGAGGATCTTGTGTTTTCAAGCCGGTACGCCTGCCCTATCTGTGGTTACGCGTTTGGTGAGCTGGAACCACGAGCATTTTCATTTAACAGCCCGCACGGTGCTTGCGGCGAATGCGATGGTTTAGGCGTTAGTCAGTTCTTTGATCCCGACCGAGTCGTCACTAACCCAGAGGCCTCACTAGCTGATGGTGCGATACGCGGCTGGGATAGCAGCACGCACTATTACTTTCAGATGATCAAATCATTGGCTACACATTACAAGGTCAAGATTGATGTGCCGTTTAATAAGTTACCCGCTAAGTTTCGTAAAACGGTGCTGTATGGCAGTAACGGTGAAGAGATAAAATTTAAATACGAAAAAGAAAAGGAGAAAGGTAAAGCCATACGCCAAACCACCCACGCATACGAAGGTATTATCCCTAACCTCACACGTCGATTTCGTGAGACGGAATCCAACACCGTACGAGAAGAACTAGGCAAACTACTCGCCTCCCAGCCTTGCGACACCTGCAAGGGCGCAAGGCTTAATGAAGCGGCACGCCATGTATTAGTAGATGGACATACCTTGCCCGATATCGTTTCCTGCTCTATTGCTGATAGCCAAACCCTAATAGCCAAGCTCAAACTGAAAGGGCAACGCAAAGCTGTGGCCGAGAAGATTACAGCAGAAATCTCACAGCGCTTAAGCTTTTTAGTGAACGTTGGCCTCAACTACCTATCACTAGATCGTAGCGCCGACACGCTCTCCGGTGGCGAGGCACAACGTATTCGTTTGGCAAGCCAAATTGGTGCAGGCTTACAAGGCGTGATGTACGTACTAGATGAACCATCAATCGGTTTGCATCAACGCGATAACGACAAGCTACTTAAAACCTTGGAATACCTAAGAGACCTAGGCAACACCGTTATTGTGGTTGAGCACGATGAAGACGCGATACGCGCTGCCGATCATATTTTGGATATTGGGCCAGGTGCGGGTGTGCACGGCGGGCAGATTGTTGCTAGTGGCACGCTTAAGGATATTTTAAAAGCCAAGGATTCCTTAACGGGGCAGTATTTATCTGGCAAGAAAGAGATCGCGGTACCAAAGCGTATTAAGCCCAGCAAGGATATGATCTCCATTAAAGAGGCATCAGGTAATAACTTAAAGAAGCTAAGCGTGGATATACCCATTGGTTTATTTAATGTGATTACCGGTGTATCAGGCTCCGGTAAATCAACATTAATTAACGATACCCTCTATCAATCTGCCGCGGCTACCATTAACAAATCCAAACGCAAAATCGCGCCGGTTAAATCGATTAGCGGTATTAACAAGTTCGATAAAATTGTAGAAATAAACCAAAGCCCCATCGGTCGCACACCGCGTAGTAACCCTGCCACCTATTCTGGCCTGTTCTCCATTGTGCGCGAGCTTTTCTCCAACACACCCGAAGCCCGCTCACGTGGCTATAAATCAGGCCGTTTTAGTTTTAATGTTAAGGGCGGCCGATGCGAAGCTTGCCAAGGCGATGGTTTAATAAAAGTAGAGATGCACTTTTTACCCGATATTTTTGTAGCCTGCGATGTGTGCACTGGTAAACGTTATAACCGAGAGACGTTGGATATTCGTTATAAGGGTAAGAATATTCATGAAGTGTTGGAACTCACCATTGAGCACGCGTTCGAGTTTTTTGAAGCTGTACCTACACTTCATCGAAAACTAGAAACCTTAATGGACGTAGGCCTCTCCTATATAACACTCGGCCAAAACGCCACCACCCTATCCGGTGGTGAAGCACAGCGTATTAAGCTAGCTAAAGAATTATCCAAACGTGATACCGGTAATACGCTTTACATTTTAGATGAGCCAACTACCGGCTTGCACTTCGAAGATGTTAACGCCTTACTGAAAGTGTTAATGCGCTTACGTGACGCCGGTAATACGATGATCATAATTGAGCACAACCTAGATGTAATTAAGTGTGCTGACTGGATTACTGACCTAGGGCCTGAAGGCGGCAATGGCGGCGGGACGATTGTTGCGTCTGGGCCGCCTGAGAAAGTGGCTAAGGTTAAGAAATCTTATACCGGACAGTATTTGGGGAGGATGCTTAAAAAGTGACAGTCATCCCCGCGCAGGCGGGATCCATACTCAACTTTGTTAAAACCTCACCTTAGCTTTCCCACCGCACGCATCGGTAGCTCATCTGGCAACTTGGCATCCCAAACCCATCCAATTTTTATCAACGCGCTTAATAACCACCAACCTGGGTCAGCTTGATCATCCTGTATTCCAAGCTTTGCAGAACCTGGAAACGCATGATGATTGTTGTGCCATGACTCACCCATTGTGAGGACACCAACGAAAGGTACATTATAGCCCTGTACCGCTACGTCTTCGATATGCCAATCACACTGCCCTGTATTATGAGCAAAGTGCCCAATCAACCAATGTCCAGTTAATGAAATCACGATACGAGTAGATACACCCCACACTAACCAGGGCAAGCCACCTATTAAAAACAACACTATCGCCAATGGCAGTTGTTGCAACATCCAAGTTGATTCCATCCATTGGTATACGCGATTATTTTTAATCTGTGGTTCGATAATAAGAACAGGTGCATTAGTCAGTTTCAACTCACAATGCAGTTGATACCAAGCGTCGAGCCAAAAGGATTCTCCATGTCGAAGAAAAGTATGGCATCGCTTTTGACGTTGCGCCCAATCTCGTAAGTCGTGTTGATAGATCATGCCAAATGGGCCAGCCATACCCACCAACACGCCCAAGTAGACAAACACTTGCTCTAACCACAAGGGGCACTGATAGCTTTTATGTATCAGCCTTCTGTGCATACCTAGTGAATGACCTAGGCAAATAGACATCGCAGCCAACACTATAAAAACAATCAGCGCAGACCACGTAAACCAATAGATTCCACCCACCACCCCTACTAGTAGGTGGCTGGTGTACCAAACCGATTTTGACGGCGACCAAACTACCTGACCGTATTCAGCGCTGGTGCTGGCGTGCTCCCATATTCTTGCCGTGTCGGATACTTGTAACATGTGATCTCCCCTTCAAACGTGCTTAATCGTTGGCTTAAGGGATGTTACGGCCAGTGATACAGGCAAGACTACCGCTACGAGCATACCGCAATAAAAATAGTTTATTTAATTTAATATCAACTAGTTACGCACTTACAGAATGATCATTTGGAAGGGCATACTATTAAACGCTTGTTCGTCCGTTGGCCTATACGGGCGATGACCGTTGTAGCCATACGCCTCCGACACTTATACTCTTTCATTAACACAGTGTGGTTGCTTACTTAGCCGCAACTCGAAGCTTTTTTAACTCCGCTAACAAAATATCCCGATCAAAGCCGCGATACTCCTCCCCACTATCTTCACGAATCTCCAACCCCTCTATCGCGTCATATGCCAACATATGCCCTGCATGGGTAGAAATAAATCTTATTTCGGTCGTAGCCCGTTGATGGTTTGTACTTTGGGCGTTTTGGTGGGTTCGCCTTTGCAGCCCATTAAGGGTGTGTTGAGTAGAATTAATACAGCTGTTATCAAGAACCGATTCATTGACTATCCTTAGTTTGCTTACAAGGTTTAAACCTTAGATTATAGTTGTTAGGCTTTTGGCTCAAAGGTTAACGGTGGTTAATCGTGGTCTGCCCTCATTTTTATTGGTAGGCTATTAGATCGAATGGTAAAAGCAACCAGCCAATGCCTGCCACACTCACCATCAAACGACGCTCCTCAGCTCATAGCGCTTACTGGATGAGTAATGCCTTAGTGCCCGCGGGGCTTGTGTTGATTTATAAATATGGTTTCGCCTTTGAGAGCCTGATCGGCTTGCTGTTTGTCGCCATTGGCGCAATCGGTTGGGGAATCTACAAACAGAAGATGAATGTGCCGCTGATCGAACATCATGGTGAGTATCTTAAGCACAAGCCATCAGCCACCCAGCACGGCGTTATCAAGATGGATTCATCTGCCATATTTACTGTGCGCGAATTGGGTTTAACTGCAGAGACCCGAGATGAGCCAAATTCAAAATTGGAAGTCAGCCGCCTTGATTTTAATTCCAATGAAGATTGGCAAACTTTTATTAACCACTTACAA
>CALJAA010000167.1 GCA_938028465.1 uncultured Granulosicoccaceae bacterium
TGCAAAGCACCTTACAACGCTACTTGCAACGCGCCACCCAAAGCACACCACAAAAGCTAGCAGCTGCCATTAGTCCACTACCTGTCATTGAGCGGCTAGCTTCCTCTTTACAAAAAATCTATGCAAACAAGGTTAGTATCGATATCAACAAAGAGAGAGATTTCAAAGTGCGTATTGCTGATGCGGATCTCTACGAGATTGTTGGCAACGTGCTCGACAACGCCTGCAAATACGGCGCAACAGCAGTGACCGTGCAGTTGCAAGCAGATGATAAAACAATCGTCATTGACGACAACGGTCCCGGCTTTCCGCAGCAGCTCATTACACACCTAACCGAGCGTGGTGTACGAGCCGACAGCCAAATTGAAGGTATGGGGCTTGGCTTAGCAGCCAGTACAGAGTTGATGGAGAGTTACGGCGGTAGCTTAACGCTTGGTGCGCCAGATGATGCATCGGGAGCACGGGTGGTGCTTAGGTTTGTTTAGTGTTGTCATCCCGGTTGGCCGTCATCCCCGCTACTTGTCATTCCCGCGCAGGCGGGAATGACAAGTAGCGGGGATGACATTTACCCCAACAATCAACGACGGGCTACGATATACCCTAACCAGCAAGCGTAATCTTCCGCTTCATCCGTAGCAATATACTCATCTAGTGCTTCATCAGTTTTTTCATCAAATTTTTGGCGATACACCGTTGCATCGCTATAGCCTGCTTCAAGCAGGATTTCACGTAGTTCGCGAGCACCCCAAACACGCCATG
Organism: uncultured Granulosicoccaceae bacterium; assembly: GCA_938028465.1. GTDB lineage: Bacteria > Pseudomonadota > Gammaproteobacteria > Granulosicoccales > Granulosicoccaceae > Granulosicoccus. Next base: position 760 of record CALJAA010000167.1, read on the forward strand.
TGTAGGTAAATGCCTTTTTCATTTTTGACTTATCGGGGAAATGAAAATGGATGTGGCATTTTAGCTCGTTGGTAATAGCATTAAATTCAGCTTGCTCCCATATGTATTTAAAACCATCCATTTTGCGCTTTTCTTTTTGTGTTTGATAACATTCCGAGCCACCAAACATATCAAGAAACAAGGCGCCATCATCCACTAGGGACTCCCTAACCTGTTTAAAATAGCGCAGCATGGTGGCACGCTCTTGGAAAAACCAATAGCTAAAGTTGTAAGCCTGAACCACATCCACCTTTTGAGTTTTTACATCAAGTACATCAGCTTCGATGAGCTCTAAGCGCTTTTTCTCTTCGTCGTTAAGCTGGGAGACATTGTGCTTTCTACCCCAATCTAATACCTCTTGATCAAAATCAACACCAATAGCGGTGTTCTCTTTACGGCGTTGTACCCATTCAACTGACGATATTGCGGTGCCGCAAAAGTCTTCACGCATAACAGTGGCTTTACGCCCCGTCATCGCTTCAAACGTCTCATCTATAAAATCGAGTTCAAATTCAGAATTTTGAACGGACTCTTGATAGAGCATATGGCGATCAGCCTGCTGGGCCATTGTTGGCGGCGCGGCTGGAATATTGATGTTAGCTTTTTTAGCAGGTGGAGTTTGAACTGACATAGTGATGATTCGCGTTAGGTGTTGTCGTGATTAATTATTGATTTATGTTAATGCTTAATGTTATTGCTTAAACTTACTGTTTAGTACCGACGCCGCGATTAAGCAGCCTCATGGCAATAAAACCAAGCATGAATATAAAAAATGTAATTACTGCAAAACTTTGCCAAATCGGCATATCGCTGGCGCCTAGTATGCCGTATCGAAAGCCATTAATCATGTATAGCACCGGATTGAGCCTCGATATCATTTCCCATAATGGTGGTAACAAGCTCACTGAATAAAATATACCGCCCAAATAGGTTAATGGTGCCAATATAAAATTCGGTACTATCGAAATATCATCAAACTTCTCGGCAAATATTCCATTGATCAGGCCTGCCAAAGAAAACGTTATAGACGTTAGCACCATCACCAGCACAGTAATAATAGGATGTACCGGGCTAATTTGAGTAAACAATAGCGAAACTAAAGCAACCAATAAGCCAACTGCTAGGCCGCGTGCTACTCCGCCAATAATAAAACCGGCCACGATGGTGATGTTACTGACCGGCGATACTAATAATTCTTCAATGTACTTTTGCATCTTTGCACCGAAAAACGATGACGACACATTACCGTATGAATTAGTAATCACCCCCATCATAATAATGCCAGGTACGATGAAATCCATATAAGGGATACCATCCATCTCACGTATCCGCGTGCCAATCAGCCCACCAAAAATCAATAGATACAACAAGGCGTTTATAACCGGAGGTACCAATGTTTGGACCCAAATGCGCATAAAGCGCCTGATCTCTTTGCGTACCAGCGTTTGAAAAGCAACTCGCTCATTCAGTAAATGCTTCATGAGGCGTTGCTCGCGGATCCACCCAAACTGTCCTTGGAATCGCGATCGACCAGTTGCAAAAATAACTGCTCAAGGCGGTTAGATTTATTACGCATACTGGACACTCGCACCCCTGCCTCACTTAGGCTGCTTAGCAGCTCATTGAGGGTGTGGCCCTGTGGGACATCCACCTCAATCGTATCGTCATCGCGATAACGTAAGGCAAATGGACCCAGTTGCGAGGAAGTCGATGTCGGCTTACTCAGCATGTCAAGCACGTAAGTTTCCATTGTTGCTCGACTCAGCAACTCGGCAACTCGCCCGTTTTCGATTATTTCGCCGCCATCAATAATGGCCACGTTGCGACATAGCGCTTCTGCTTCTTCAAGGTAGTGCGTGGTGAGGATTATCGTGGTGCCATCCTGCTCATTGATCTCAGTCAGGTATTCCCACATGGATCGACGGATTTCAATGTCCACACCCGCAGTAGGTTCATCAAGGATCAACAATTTGGGTTGGTGGATCAAGGCTCTAGCGATCATCAACCGTCGCTTCATGCCTCCTGACAACTGACGGCCAGGTGTGTCTTTTTTCTCCCACAAATCTAAGCGCTTGAGGATGTACTCCGCTCGCTTATTGGCCTCACTCCACCCAATACCATTATATCCGGCCACGTTTGTAACCACATTGAGGACCGTTTCGAATACGTTAAAATTGAATTCTTGCGGCACTAGGCCAATCATAGATTTAACAACTTCGCGCTCAGTGGCAAGCTTATGATCAAAAACAGTTACCTCACCACTAGTGGGGTTAAGTAGTGAACAGATAATACCAATGGCCGTACTTTTCCCCGCGCCATTCGGGCCCAGTAAGGCAAAAAAATCGCCAGAGGCAACATCAAGATCAATGCCTCGCAGGGCATGAACCGAGTTATCGTATGTTTTGGTCAGTTGTCGGATCGACAGCGCATTCATGTATTGCAGCCTATTGGACGCCAGCTCAATAACCACTGACATACAACGCAGGAAGGTGAAGTACTGTAAAACGCATATTGTAGCACCGCATTAGTGCTGTGGGATGTTGAGCCCTTGCTTACCGATCATCACTGCTGGTAGCGGAAGGTCACTCAAGAGCCTCACTTAGTTGTTTGCGACTGCTTAGGAGGCAGCCCAAGCGTGGCTTAGTTCAGCGCAACAGCGCCAGTGAACTGCTCAGTAGCCACGTAGCTACGGTAGTGACTCATCACGCTCTTTACGTAGTAGCGAGTCTCTTTGAACGGCGGGATACCCTTATGACGTTCAACATTGCCAGGGCCTGCGTTGTAAGCAGCTAATGCCAGTTCGTTAGTACCAAATCGCTTCTTTAGCGAAGCCAGGTAACGAACGCCAGCTTGCAAGTTTTGGCGTGCGTCGGTCGGGTCTTCAACCTTAAGCCAAGCTGCCGTTTCGGGCATTAACTGCATTAACCCCATCGCACCCACATAGGATCGCGCGTCGTTATCAAAGCAAGATTCGCGCGTCATGACCGCTCTTACCAAGTTGGCATCAATCGAATATCTAGCGGCCAGCTTTTCAATTGATTTGCTGTAACGCTTGGCACGCTTGTGCACAGCGCGTGGCGACAGCCCCATGCATCGCACATTGGGAATTGCTTCTTCGCGAGTCTCCAGATCAACATAGGTAATTAGTGGGCGAAAACGTTCATTATTTGAGCGAGCCGTTGTTTCAATTTGCGGATAACCCACGCCTTGAAAACCCAGTGAAGGCTCATCTGTTAAATCGGTATCAACAAGTTGCGTTTGATCGATACGGCCAGCAAACGCATCGGTCGTATTAGTGATGATTTGAAATTCGGCATTCGTTGCGTCGTGTAAAGCAACCACGTTCAAGTGTCGAGTAAATTCGTTTGATTGTGGTTCTTGCACAGGTGCTGGCACTGGCGTAGCAACAGCCGTTAGAGGTTGAACAATAAGCTGTGGTCGATCTACGGGTGTATAAAGTGCCTTTGGATGATGCAGGTTTTTTAGCTTGGCGATTCCATCGATTGGCGATTCAGGTGTGAGCGTATAGCTCATCAGCAAACCGGGTGCGGCTAATAAACCAACTGCCAGCATAATTAAACGTGCTATTGCACTGACTGGTAAGTTTGTTGGCGTAGTGCATGCACTACTTTTTTTCGCACTATTACTAGTGTATTTGCTCATGCGTTGTGGCCACCCCAGCGCCAAGACGCTGATTATGCTGTTTTTATAATTATTATTGCTGGTGCCCGTCTATGCGAGCTGGCGCAATTATAACGAGCCCTAAACAGCAGGTCAGGTAATCGAAAACCTGCATGTGATCCGCACCACATTCGCCGTAGGGTGAATAACTGGAAATGAGAAAACCAGCTCATTACATCCGATGATCCAACAATAACTGCCAACTATACCTGTGGACGATCCATTTGCCACAACATTTCGGAGCCGTCCAGCACTGTGCATTTACTGCACAAAGCCAACAGCATCAGGAAGTTGATTCTTTGCTACTTACATCAAACTATCGGATTTGTTCACAATGTCTTTACCCTGTCACATCGAAGCGAGTTCACGCTTTAGGCTAGTTTGATTAAACACTGTTTCAAATCAAACACTTGTGATGGAGCTCTATTCACGTACTGTAATTTAAATCGCTAGATTGCTTATAAGCCAGCGCGAACTGTGCCTCTACAGGCGTACTAAGCCTTGCCAATGTTTGAAAAGAATTGTTTAGTTAGTTACCAATGTCGCGCTTATAAAAAGACAAATAGTCACAGGGCACAAGAGTTGATTTTTTAAACGAGCAAGGACCTACCTCGTAGGGTACTTAGCCCGCCTACGCAACGAACACAAATAAGCAAAGAGCACAACTGCTATTTACTAATCGAAATGGATCTACCCCGTAGAGCACCTGGCCTGCTTTCGCGCACCGTTGTGAGCGAAATGACAATGGCTAAACAGGGGTGCGGTTCTTTTTCCACAACACCTCTGACCCACCCTGCTCTCTTGCCAACACGCGGGCTGCAACAAACAAGAAATCAGATAAGCGGTTCAGGTACTGCATGCTGAATGGAGGGACTTCTTCAATGCGCTTAAGCGATACCACTAAACGTTCAGCGCGTCGGCAAACCGTGCGCGCAAGATGGCACGTAGCTGCAGTTTGGCTTCCGCCGGGCAAAATAAAATCTTTAAGTGCGGGTAAGGGCTCATTTAATTCATCTAGCTTGGCTTCCAGCCAATCGATATGCTCTTGTTGAATAGCTTGATGCCCAGGGATGCAAAGCTCGCCACCTAGGTCAAATAAGTGATGTTGTACTTCATCGAGGATGTTTCGAATATTATCCGGGCACGGTAACGACAAGACCATCCCGATCACCGAATTAAGCTCATCTGTGGTGCCATAGGCTTCAACCCGAACACCGTCTTTATCCGTTCGGCTGCCATCGCCCAAGCCAGTGGTGCCGTCATCGCCGGTGCGTGTGTAGATTTTAGAAAGTCTGTTGCCCATAATTTTACGCTGCTAAAAATTGTTTAGTGATTGAGATACTCAGTGAGTATACGCGGCTCGCCTCAATACGATATTCACTCTTCAGTTCAGTTAATCGTCACTACAGTCCGCCCACTCACCTCTCCCGCCATATAGGCATCGAAGGCGCTAGGTAATTGCTCTAGGCTTACTGAGCCTGGTGCGATCAAATCAAACTGGCTTGGCTTTAGATCAGTAGCTAATCGTTTCCAACAATGCTCCAGCATACTATCGGGTAGCTCCATACAATTGATACCCAATAAGCTAACACCACGTAAAATCAGCGGCATAACGGTGGTGTTAAGTTTGATGCTGCTGGCAAGCCCAATACACGCAATGTTGCCCCAAGGCTTGGTGGTGCTATTTAACCAACTGAGCGTATCACCACCGACAGTATCAACAGCACCTCCCCAAATCCCTTTTTCTAAGGGCCTTGGTGGCTTATCGCCAACCGAGTAGCGATCGATTATGTCGCTTGCACCCAATTGCCGAAGATACTCATGGGTTTGCTCTTTGCCGCTACTGGCGACTACCTCGTATCCAGTTTGGCTAAGCATATTCACAGCAAAGCTCCCCACCCCGCCACTCGCGCCAGTAACCACAATCGGGCCATTGGTTTTGGTTTGACCGTTTTCCTCCATACGCTGTATGGCGATGGCAGCCGTGATGCCAGCAGTACCAAACGCCATGGTGTCACGCATGCTTAAGCCCTGCGGCACCTTGCGCAAGGTATTGGCCGGTAATCGAGCGATTTGTGCATAACCACCATCGTAAAATTCAGATAATCCTGCTGCACAGGAAAACACCTCATCGCCTTGACTAAACAAGGGGCTGCTGCTTTGGCTAACCACCCCAGCCATATCAATACCGCCATTGAGCGTTGGGGCACGCAGTATCTTGCCACGCCCAGTAGCCGCCAACGCATCTTTATAGTTAATGCTGGAGTACGCTACCTCTATCACCACATCACCTGCGGTTAAGTCATCAAGCTGCATTGTCACCAGCTTTGCTGAAAACTCATCCTCATGCGCATGAATTCGGTAAGCGCTAAATTTAGTGTCAGTCATGATCCATCCAGTACGTATCCAAGGCACAGGCAGTATAATCTGCTCTGGCCCAGCAGAGAACGCACCATGGCAGAAGAAACGCTATTTAGCAAAATTGTCAAAAAGGAAATTCCGTCAGACATGCTCTACCAGGACGATCTGGTAACAGCGTTTCGGGACATAAGCCCGGCATTACCCACACATATACTCATCGTGCCTAACAAGATCATCCCAACCGCGGATGATGTAGAAGCTGATGACGAACCTGCTTTGGGTCGTATGCTCACCGTAGCAAAAAAGCTTGCTCGAGAAGCGGGTATTGCTGAAGACGGTTACCGCTTAATCATTAACTGCAAAGAGCATGGACGACAAGAAGTACCCCACCTGCACATGCACCTACTCGGTGGCTCTGACGTTGGCCCGATGCTAATACGAAAAACAAACTCATGAAACAAGCAGAATACATTGTCACGGATGAGCTGCAAATGGCCATCGATGCTGCGCTGACTCTAGGTAGGCCGTTGTTGGTTAAGGGTGAGCCCGGTACAGGTAAAACTCAGTTAGCCATCGAAATTGCAGAGCGATTAAGCGCACCCTTGTACCAGTGGCATATTAAATCCACCACGCGTGCTCAAAATGGTTTGTACGAATACGATGCCGTGTCACGGCTTCGAGATTCGCAACTCGGTGACGAAAAAGTACATGACATCAGCAACTATATTGTGCCTGGTGTGCTGTGGGATGCGTTTGAGTGTGAAAACCAATCAGTTGTACTCATAGATGAAATCGATAAAGCCGATATAGAGTTTCCTAACGACCTACTACAAGAACTTGATCGGATGTCATTCGATGTACATGAAACTCGAAAAACAGTTGCAGCTAAACACCGCCCTTTAGTGATCATCACCAGTAACAACGAAAAAGAGCTACCCGATGCATTCTTAAGGCGCTGCTTTTTTCACTACATTGCGTTTCCTGATAGCGACACCATGCAGCGCATTGTGCATGCGCACTACCCAGATATCAAAAAAGACTTACTCAGCGCTGCGCTATCCGTGTTTTTTGATTTACGCGAAGTGCCTGGGCTTAAAAAGAAGCCATCCACATCTGAATTACTCGATTGGCTAAAGCTCCTCATAGCTGATGACTTATCACCAGAGATGTTAGGCGCAAACGAACCTCGCACGATTCTGCCAAAGATGCACGGCGCGCTACTAAAAAACGAGCAGGATATCCATTTGTTTGAGCGGCTGATTTTTTTACACAAGCAGCGTAATCGATAAAATACCGTGCTACTCGACTTCTTCTATCGAATGCGTGCCGAAGGCTTACCGGTTTCTACGGGTGAGTACTTAAGCCTGCTTGATGGCATGTCAAAGCAACTAGGGGTATACGATCTTAATCATTTTTATAACTTCTCGCGCCTGTGCCTGATCAAAGACGAATCCCTCTACGATCAATTTGATCAAGTCTTCCAACACTACTGGGCCGGCAAAGAGAAGTTGTTTGATGACACACTAAAACAAATACCCGACGAGTGGCTCAAGTTAAAAGATCCTTCATCACTGACGGATGAACAAAAAGCCATGGTTGAGGCCATGGGTGGTTGGGATAAGCTGATGAAAACGCTTGAGGAAAGGATGAAAGAGCAAACTGACCGGCATCAAGGTGGCAGTAAATGGATCGGCACCGGCGGCACCTCCCCGTTTGGCCACGGCGGTTACAACCCTGAGGGCGTCCGCATTGGTGGCGAATCTAAACACCGGCGTGCCGTAAAGGTGTGGGAGCAACGGCGTTTTAAAGATTTAGATGGCAACCAAGAGCTTGGCACACGTAATTTTAAAATGGCCTTACGCAAGTTGCGCCGTCTAGCACGCGATGGCAAGCCCGATACCTTAGACATGGATAACACCATCCGCTCTACGGCCAAAAATGCCGGCATGCTGGATATCAAAATGCGAGCTGAGCGCCGCAATAGCGTCAAGGTATTGCTGTTACTCGATATCGGTGGTTCGATGGATTATCACAGTGCAATATGCGAAACACTGTTTTCAGCTGTTAAAGCTGAGTTTAAACATCTTGAGCATTTGTATTTTCATAACTTCATTTACGAAAAACTCTGGCGCAACAATAGCCGTCGACATACCGATACCATCAGTTTGAACGAGCTCATGCGCACATACAATTCGAGTTATAAATTGATTCTTGTCGGGGATGCCACTATGAGCCCGTACGAAATCGCCATGCCAGGAGGCAGTGTCGAGCATTGGAACGAAGAAGCTGGCAGTGTTTGGTTTAATCGTTTACTCACCGCCTTCCCCAATTGCGTATGGCTAAACCCCGAGAGCCCCGACTATTGGCATCGCACTCAGTCCATTCAAATGACCCATCAGCTGATGCAAGGCCGTATGCATAGCCTGAGTGTTGACGGCATCCAACAAGCCATTGACACCCTAAAAACCCCAATTAGTAAAAATCCTAGCGTCCACGGCGACGATTAAGCAAGGCCACAAGCCGCTTTTTCATTGGCCTGTAAGCAATTTCCATCTAGCAAAACCAAACCCCTGCAACCACCCTTTTCCGGATCAGTTCTTGCACCTCAAATAACGCGGTGCTGACAGTATTTCGGGATACTAAATCAGACGGCTAAAACCGAATACTTCGTTAAGCCGAAAACTAGCAGCACCGCATTTTATCTTTCCTCCAGGACGGTAGAACGCAATTGACTCCTAAGATCATGACTTTGAACGCTTCAAGCATGCGCCGCTTGTTAAGTGTTTGCGCACTGTTTGCATTAACCGCTTGCGATACATCAAAAACACTTGTGGAAACTGAAAGGCCATTGGCCGACCCAGTGTCTGAAGAAGCAGATTTGAGTAACGATATCCTTATCGCACCAGCAGCACCGCCGCTTGACATTAACTATAGCGATCTATCGCTGAGGTTTTCATGGCAAGCGCCTGCGGATACCAGTACGGTTAGGCTTTTTGGATTTAACACTACAACCGCCACAGAGGAGCTGATAAGCGATCAAATTAGCGCAAGCGATAATAGCTACACGATGGCTATTGATCCAAAGGAAACCGATCTTAACGATTGGCTATACAGCATAGAGCTGTGTTCAGACACCAACTGCATTAGCTCCTACCGAACTGCGGTTAACGTGCCACCAGCGGCAGCACAAGTTAACCTTGCCGAAGGCGCGGACGGCGTTCTATGGCAACCCACACTTAATCAGGCCGGTAATGTATTAGTCGCAGTTAGCAACGATGTGCAAAGCGCGGAAGTACACTTCAAAACACCTAATGGTTGGGTTTTCGCCAATAGCATTAAACCCACTGGGTTAAGCGGCAATGAGGGCAACACGGTAGATGTTGCCATGTCAGACAATGGCGACACCATAGCTATTGCTGTGCACCAGCCGCAAGATAGCCAAATCAATATCAGCCTATTTGATCGTTTAGGCGAGGCCTGGGTTGAAACAAGCCAATGGGATACAGCCTATGAAGCAGTTAAAAACCCAGCGTCAACCAATCTCATTGCCATGGCTGGTGATGCCACTGCGATGATGGCACTAAACCAAGATGGACTGACTCGCTATACGCGAGAAAATTTAGACTATGTTGTAACAAGCACCCTATTAAGTGATGCACACGTGTTGACGTGGGACGCCTCCCCAGATCTTACCCATTTAGCTTGGCTTAGCCAAAAAGCCGGTGAAGACATCGTGCTCACCCGCTCAACGTTTGGTGTTGAGGCGTATGCGCAAGCGTTTATTACTACGGGCATGCCCCTAAGCAATACATTAGGCGCGAGCATCCAAATAAATAGCCAAGGCGATGAAATCCTACTTGCCGGCTGGCAAAACGAAGGCAAGCTACAAGCATCGCCTACTATCTGGCATGCCGCACTGACTAACGATTCCTTATCCGTATTTTCTGTTCAGAGTGAGGCCTACTCGGGGGACGCATCTGCGCAACTGATATTGGGCAGTAGTGATGATTTGCAAACCAGTTACCTCAGCTGGAGCGACAACGGCCAACAGCAAATCGAAATCTACCAGATGAACAAGCAAAGCTTGGTTCAAGGCTTCGATCTTTATAGCGCCTTACTACTTACCCAACCGTCATACGAATTGGCCATCAGTGGTAACGGCAGCAGCCTAAGCTGGGCCAGTAATTCAGTTTTCACATTAGAACAGCGGCGCAGTAGCGTTCGTTAATCTAGGGCGATGTTAGACTAGCAGCATTACACTCAAAGCTAGTTTGCTAAATAAGTAGTGCAGCATGATTCCGAGTCGCGCCAAAAAAACCATGTGTGCCGAGTTCCAGCAACTGCTGATCGGCTTTGCTACCGAACTCGACACTGAAGCCGAACCCACAACGAAACAACTTCGAGAGCGTTATCGCGAACAAGTATTGAGCTTTAATGGGCCGATAGATAATTCAATTGCAACGCGTGATCTAAGCATTACCGGGCGCGACGGCAACAGCATTACGCTACGCGTGTTTACTCCCCCATCAACTAACGGCTCGCTACCGACTTGCCTATTTATTCACGGTGGTGGCTGGGTAGTCGGTGATTTGGATACACACGCTGGCATCTGCGCAGACGTTGTTAAACAAACTGGCAGCAAAGTTATAGCAGTTGACTACCGACTCTCCCCTGAATCGGTTTTCCCAGATGCGTTAAACGATTGTATCGATGCCCTGCATTACATCGTCGAACACGCGGATGAGCTGCAAATACGCCCCGATAAAATCAGCCTTATGGGCGATAGTGCTGGCGGTAATCTTTGTGCAGCGTTAGCCATGGCCAATCGTTCTAGCGATAGTGCTATCGAGATTGCATCGCAGATATTAATCTATCCAGGCTTAAGTGCAGACAGCACCTTGCCCTCCTTTGATGAAAATGAAGATATACCCGGCTTAAGCCGAAGCGATATGGCTTATTATTTTCAAAGCTATATTGGTGGTACAACACTACCCGATGAACTGGCAGCACCATTAACCGCAACCGATTTTTCTGAGTTACCGGCAAGCTTTATCAGCGTGGCTGAGTTTGACCCATTGCGTGATGACGGTATCGAATATGCGCGTAAGCTAAAAGTTGCTGGCAACTCGGTTGTTATTTATACTGAAAAAGGCTTGGGCCATAGCTGGCTTTGGGTACGTAATAGGTCTGAGGCAGCTAAGGGTGCTATGCAACGTGCTTGTGAGTTTTTAAAAGCTGTTAATTTTACGTAGCTGGCTTATCGCCCTTGACCTGGATAAACCGGCAACATCTTCTTCACATCCAACAGCAATGCTTGATTGCTACCGCGCTTACTCACTAAATCGACACCGAGTGATACCCGCTGCAGCAGCTCGTTACTCGTTAATGCTGCATTGTTTGCAAGGCCAATTAAACAGGCAGTTGATTGCAGTGCCTGATCATTCCCGGGCAACTGCACAGCGTTACACAACTGCATCAGCTTGCGCGTCATCAGATACCCTTCGGGTTCTGTTTTATGCCGCAAGATAAACGCTAAGCGGTTATCGGCGATACGAGCCATGTGCTTGGGCAGTTTGTAAAAGCCCAACAAATCTTCTTCGAGCTGCTGGTAGTCTTCGTTGGCAAGATCTTGATCGTGATTATCAACCTCAACCAATAACAGGCTAACAAACCCTTCAGGGCTACTCTGTTTCATTAAGTACTGACCGAGGCACTCTAAAAAGTCGGCGCCACGTGGAAAACGTTCAACCATCGCCACATTGAGCGCGCTAGCTCGTGCATTGGCAGCAGTGTCTTCTTCGCGTTGTTGCAGGTATAGCAATATCTCGTTTGCGCTTCCTATGGCCTGTTTTCTAAATCGCAAAGGCATAGAGTGATCTTTGGACATCGTCCACATGACATCGTGCCATTGATCTGTTTCCCCTGCAAAGCCTGTAGAACCTAAAAATTCTGTAACGGGTGTGCCGATTAGCGCTTCGTCTGTCGCTTGCTTGAGTAAGCCTAGCGCTTTGGGACTAGCGTAACTGATTCTATGTTTGCCATCTACAAGTAAGGTGGCACCTGCCAGAGTATCAACAATTTTGTCGAGACTGATACGGCTGTTTATGAGTGCTTCTCGCTGCCTAATGATGCGCGATAAGGCATCGACTCTAGACAGAATCAATTCACTCGATTCGTTTTTGAACATGCATTCAACAGCACCTGCGCGTAAGCTGCGCTTGATGATGTGATCAGAGTAAGTGCCGGTTAACATCGCACACGTGATATTGCCGGTGGCCGGATCGTGGGTTAGCTCACGGCAAAGTACATCGCCTGAACCGTCTTGAAGATAAAAATCCAGAATAGCCAAATCCATTTGAGTGGCCTTAGCCAGCGCTACTGCTTCATCGTGAGTCGCAGCTAGCGTGACGCGATAACCTTGTAACTCGAACATGTCGCGCAAGGCATAGCGGATACTAATGGAATCATCGACCACCAACAGATGGATATCGTTGTTATCGAATTTGGGGTTAACTTCTTGTGGGCCGCTATCGCTTGACGCTAACATTCGCGAAAGCTGACCTTCAACGTTTTGATATTCTTTCCAGGAGACTAAACTGGTGGTTTCTCGCCCTGCAACCCAAGCGCGTGTTGAGGAACGCATATCAGTGGACATCACCACAACGGGTAGATCAGCAAATTCGTCTTGTTCGAGCACTTGTGCGAACTCATCTGCGTCAGCATCTGGCACAGCAGGCCAGCCGAGCAAAACGCCGGCGTAGTCGCCCTCAAAAGCGCGGAATTGTTCATTCAGCGCGTCCTTGGCTTGACGGTACTCCTCTAGAGCGTCCACCTCATAGCCCAACGATTGCGCATAATCTTCTAAGACATAGCGCATCGTGGCAGAGGGTTCCACCAACAGCAATTTGGTATTCATGGCTCGCAGTTCACTCGATATGCTCTGTCACTGCAAAATACGCACTAGAATACCCAGCAAACGTGCGCACCACCAAGAACGTGTGTGATTCGTGTCACATTTCCCAAATAGAGAGGGCACTATGCCACTGAAATGGACTGGACCAAGGCAATTCAGCATCGATCCCCGCTCGCCGGCGTGCTATTTGGACCCGTACACCATCTACCAAGAACTGCACTCCGTGCCTGGGCCGGTGTATTGGAATGACTACGGTCTTTGGTGTTTAACCGATTATGAGCAAGTGGATAGCACCTTAAAAAGTTCTGCCTTTGCTCGGCTGCCTAGCAATCAACAGCAACCAAGTTACCCTGCCCATCTACAGCACTTTGCGCGAGTGGAGAAACATTCACTACTAGCGTTGGAAGCACCACACCACACCCGATTAAGACGCAGCCTAAATCGTTCGTTTGTGGCAAAAGAAATGAATAAGCTTGCGCCGTTCATCCAACAACACGCTAACGCTTGCATCGACGAGCTGATGCAACAAGGCAGCGCAGAACTATTACAAGACTATGCGGCACCTATACCGGTGCGAGTGATCGCGGGGATGCTCGGTGTACCACCCGAAGAATCACAACAGCTTCTCGATTGGTCACACACCATGGTTAAGGTTTATACACTAACCCAAAACAAAGATGACGAGCTAGCAGCAGACAACGCGGCCCACGAGTTTGATCAACGACTGCAAAGATTAATAAACGAAAAACGCAAACTGCCCAGTGACGATTTACTTTCATCCTGGATACATGAGCATGAGCTTAGCGATGAAGAAATGATCTCATTGGCAATACTGTTGCTAAATGCCGGGCATGAAGCCACTGTGCATCAATTAGGTAATGCCATCAATTTATTAATTGAACATCCGGAGCACCAAGCACTATTAATGGAATCAGATAAACAGGCGGATGCCGTAGTAGCAGAGGCGCTCCGTTTTGACCCGCCGCTGCATTTATTTACGCGCTATGCACAAAACGATATTGACATAGGGAACGGTGTCAAGCTTAAACAGGACGAGCAAATCGCCTTGCTGTTGGCCTCAGCTAATCGCGACCCAGAACGCTTTGGTCACGCTGATCAGTTTATCCCCACCCGAAGCGATGGTGCGACGCTTGCACTCGGTGCCGGCACTCACTTTTGTGTTGGTGCCTATTTATCAAAATTGGAATTACGTATTGCATTGCAAGTGTTGTTTAAAAGGCTACCCAATCTTGCGCTGCAATCACCCACCCAATACAAAGATAGTTTTCACTTTCATGGCTTGGATAAGCTCCAAGTAACTTGGTAGAAGGCCGCCTACTCCCTTATGCAACAAAAATAGGATAAAGAAACCGCACACTTCTTATTGCAAACAGCTCGCTAGGGTCTCACCCACTTCTATCAATAGCTCATTATAAAGTTCGGCTCCTAGATCAAGCTTTGCGCCCAACACATCAACCGTGACTAACGACGCTGTTGGTGCCACGGACCGGACCAAGCTTGCATTAAATTGCGGCTCACCCAATACGCAAGTGATGCCTTCTTTTTTTACTAGGATTCTTACACGCGCGACTCGAGCCGGGCCAGGCCTCCCCGCATCGGATGCTGCGATTGCGCCCAACGCATTCAACCCAAAACGTTGTTCAAAATATTGAAACGAATCGTGGTACACCAAAAAAGGCCTACCCGCCAATGGTTCAAGCGTTGCCTTTAACTGATCATGAGTTGCGGTCAATACCGCCCGGGCAGTTGTTGCGTTCTGCTGGTATAACTCTGCGCGTTGCGGATCAAACCGTGCAAGTGCTGTAGCGATAACATCGAGCCATAGCAACGCGTTGTTCGGATCTAACCACGCATGCGGATCATATCCGTGCTCATGGGCATCACCGTGCTGATGAGCGGCAAAATACGGATCATCACGTGCAGGCAGTAGTACAACATTCTCAGCCTCAAGCAATGAAACAATTTGAGCATTCGCGGCGAGGTTCCGCAACGGACCATCCAGCCAAGGAGTCAGTTCACTCCCTACCCTGATAACGATGTCGGCTTTAGAGAGCGCCTTCGCAACCGATGGGCGTAATGAAAAATCGTGTGGTGTGGCATTACCGCTTATTAGCACCTCGACTGACCCAACATCACCCAAAACCTGACTCACCAAGGAGTGTATCGGGGCAATATCCGTGACCACGCGCGGAGCCTCAGCCTGAGCCGCGCCAGCCAATAGCAGCGACCACAGTGACAACAGTAGTGATTTCGATAAAAAGGTGCGAAAAGTGAACAAGAGTGTTACCGATGAAGAGCTTTGACGTATGATGCTCCATCATATCACTCGGTTCCACTAGCGTTTCACCATGAGCCTGCTTTCTGTTTCGGATCTGTCAGTCGAATTGGCAGGTAACACCATTTTGCACGATGTCGCATTGCACATCGATCGCCGCGAGATAGTCACGATCGTTGGCCCCAATGGCTCGGGTAAATCCACCTTATTGCGCACCATAGTCGGCGCCATCAAACCCACTGCGGGTTCCATTAAGCGCGAGTCCAAGTTGGCAATCGGGTATGTGCCACAGCATTTGCGTATCGACCCTACCCTGCCCATTACGGTCAGACGATTTTTAGACTTGCCCAAACCTGTATGCGGTGCTGACGCAGCCCAAGCACTAAAGCAGGTGGGTACCACCAATCTAGAAAGTCGACAACTCACTGAACTCTCGGGTGGCCAGTTTCAGCGCGTCCTATTAGCAAGAGCATTAATTGGCAAGCCCGATTTATTAATATTAGATGAAGCCACGCAAGGCCTAGATCAACTCGGCTCTGCAGCGTTTTACCAATTAATCGATACGATACGCAACGAAATCGATTGCGCCGTATTGATGGTGAGCCATGAACTACACGTTGTGATGGCAGCATCAGATCGAGTCATTTGTTTAAATGGCCATGTGTGCTGTGAAGGCCACCCAGAACAAGTGGTATCAGCGCCTGAATACCGCGCCTTGTTTGGTAGCGGCACTCAGGGCGCACTGGCACTTTATCGGCATGAGCACAGCCATTCTCACGACGCCGACGGTAACTGCGAGTGAACCCGCTTGATCACTTTTTAGCACGTGCAGCCCTTGCAGGTTTAGGTGTCGCGCTTGCTGCAGCCCCACTGGGTTGTTTTGTTGTGTGGCGGCGCATGGCCTACTTTGGCGATGCCACCGCACATGCATCCATATTAGGTGTGGCACTTGCCTTAGCGTTTTCTACATCTATTTGGGTAGGCGTGCTGGCCATGTCTATGTTAATGGCACTTACCGTAACGCTACTGAGCAACCGAGGCTATGCAATGGATACCTTATTGGGTGTTATCGCGCATTCCGCCTTAGCCATCGGTTTAGTTGCCGTGTCGTTTTTAAGTGATGTTCGCATTGATTTAATGGCTTACTTGTTTGGCGACATACTCGCTGTTTCCAAATTTGATCTACTGATTATTTGGGGTGGCGCCCTACTGGTTATCGGTTTGTTACTGTGGCGATGGCGTGCACTGTTAACCTCCACACTAAACCCAGACTTGGCTTATGCAGCTGGCTTTAACCCAGATAGAGAACAGTTGATTTTAACAGTGGCTTTGGCCATCGTAGTAGCCGTGGCCATAAAGGTTGTTGGCGCTCTATTGATAGCAGCGTTACTGATCATACCGGCAGCGGCGGCAAGGGCACTATCCGCTACACCAGAGAAGATGGCGGCACTTGCTGCCGGCATTGGCGCCACATCGGCCTTGCTCGGCTTGGTGATCGCTTATCAATTGGATACGCCAACAGGCCCCACTATCGTGTGTGTAGCTGCGATGATATTTGCGCTACTCAATGTTTACCGACTGGTATCAGCATCTAAGGCCTAGCCTAACAACCCAAAGAAAGGCTGAACCTTCACTGCATCCCCAACCTCAACCTTGCCCTGCTCTGGCTCCAACACAATTAAACAGTCGGCTTGCGCAACTGAAGTTAGGCGGCCAGCACCTTGCTTACCTGTACTTGCTACCGTTAGCTGACCATGATCGTTATGACTCAGCATACCGCGCTGAAACTCCATACGACCTGGCGTTTTACGCATAGCAGATGAACTGATTGCGGATAACGTTACGGGCTCTACTCGAATAGCTCCCTGCAATTGTTTAATAGCTGGCTTAACAAATTGCAGGTATGTCACCACCACAGCAACAGGGTTGCCCGGTAAGCCAAAGAACACAGCATCATTCACGTGACCAAAGGCTAGCGGCCTGCCCGGACGCATGGCCAGCTTCCAAAACGACACCTGCCCCTGCTCCTGAAATACTTGCGCAACAAAATCAGCATCACCTGCGGAGATTCCACCCGACGTCACAACTAAGTCAGCTTGCTTTGCAGCATCACTTAATGCGGCGCGGGTTTTATCAGCATCATCAGGCACAACGCCCAAGTCAATAATTTCGATGGCGGGAGATGTTAGGAGCGCTTTTAGCGTATAGCGATTGCTATCGAAAAGCATGCCCAGTGGTAGCTCAGTACCGGCATGTCCATCTAGGGTGCGTAATTCATCACCTGTGCTAAAAAAAGCAACGCGAATTTTGCGTATAACATCAACCGTATCAATACCCAATGAGGCAAGCACGCCAATTTCAGCCGCGCCCATGGTAGTACCAGCACGCAATACGCACTCGCCCAATTGCACATCTTCGCCAACAGGCCTTACATTTTTACCGGCTTGAACATCAGCATCAATACGCACCGTGGCATCCACTTGCATCGCATGCTCTTGAATAACAACGGTATCTGCACCGGTGGGCATGATCGCGCCTGTAAATATGCGTATAGCCTGCCCTTGCTCTACTGTTTGATCACACGGTTTACCTGCCCATGCCGTACCGATTAGCTGCAGTGTTGTTTCTCCACTAGAGGGAATGCTATCGCGAGAAATAGCATAGCCATCCATCGCTGAATTACTTTGTGGCGGCACGGCGCGAGGCGAATGAATATCTTTAGCCAATACACGCGCTAACGCATCACTCAGGTGAACCGTTTCCGCATCATTGATAGGCGAAATTGACGAAGCCATTCGACGCCGAGCATCGCTTACAGGCAACAAGGCGGGCTCGATGGGATCATCACACGAAGGTTGCTTTTCAATTGTCATTGGGTGATTTCCAACTCAGCAGCCAAACGTTCTTCTTCGGTGTTGATATTACGAAAGGAGTCTGTGCAATCGCTGCAATCCACGGCCAGCATGTTGTGCATGCCATACCACTTATCTATTTTTCGTTCACCACTTAGTAAAAAGTTATCAAGCGAATCAGCTAAATCAACCGACACCATAGCAAACACCGGCTGCAGACGATCTCCATCGTGCGCTACAACTATTTCTACATCGCTTTCATTGGCAGCATTTGTTAGGGCATCGTTTAGTTTGTTTAGTAATGCTATTTGTACAAACGGCGAATCGCAGGGGCACATAAAAATGTAATCGTTGCTAAGTGATTGCATCGCCGCATATAAACCTGCTAAAGGGCCGAGATGCCCCGCGTGTTCGTCGGCGACTACTGGTACACCAAGAGACTGATAAGCTTTATGATTGCGATTAGCATTGATAACAACATCGCTTGTGAATTGACTAACAACGTCAAGCGTCCACTGCACCATCGGCTTGTTGCCAAGCACAACTAAACCTTTATCCTGCCCTTGCATACGTCTGGCAAGCCCGCCCGCTAAAATGACTACGCCAACGTCAGCCATTTTAATGAACTCCAATTAGGCTAATCATGCTTCGACCGCACGAGTCATGGTATGCCCAGGTAATTGCGCATAGTAATCTTGTAGAAAATCTTCAAAGCTACCTGTACATTGAGCTTCTAGCGCTTTTAGTTGCTCAATTGATTCGGTAACCTCAAAGCTTAACTTGGACGCTAACTCACTTTCAGCAGTTGCGGCCAGTAAGTTGTCATGAGATGTGACCGACTGGTCTAGCGCGTAATCAAAAAATGACCCTCGCTCTTTAATCCCTGCAAGCACAATGGCTGAGGGTGTTTTATCGCTATCTTGTATTTTTGCTCTCTGTTGATCGAGTGATCGCTCGTATAGATTGCCACCGGATTCGCTATCAAGCTGCTCGGCTATCGCTTGTAAACTATCAACAATCGACAAACCCCATTGATCAAGCGCAACAGATTTGCCCGCATGAATCAGTTGTAAGCCGGGCTTACGCCCATTATGAGCTACGTTGGTCATGTTGCTTGCGTTATCACGCATTTCTTCGACTTCAAGTGGTGGGCTGTCGGCTAAGAAGGCAAACATCATCAGCATTTCCAACATAGCAACCTGCTCAAGATTAACACCTTCATCATGTTGCAAGTTGACGTCGACGGAGCGTAGTTCAAGATACCGGATGCCACGCTTTTTCAGTGCCAGTATCGCCATCTCACCGGCATCGGCAATTTGCTTTGGCCGCACACTGCTGTAATACTCGTTTTCGATTTGCAAACGATTTGCCGTGAGTTGTTGATAGCGACCCACCTCATCAAGTATTCCCATTTTTTCATAGGGAGGGTGCACTTCACTAACATGCGCAATGATGTCTCGCATATAGCATTCGAAGTTACTATGACAAACACTTAAATCTAGATTTTTATCGTCTCGGTATTGATAACCAATATTTCCCAAGCGTAAAGAGGTACCAAACGGCTCGTAGCGTGTTGAACCATTAAACGTTTTAAGTGTTGGATGATCATCGTCGCCTAAAAACGATTGGCAAATAGCAGGAGACGCACCAAACAAGTAAGGCACAATCCAACCGATGCGCATGAGGTTACGCGTCATATGAAAATAACCTTCAGTACGTAATGCATCTTGTTGCGACATATCAAATAACGCTTTTTGCTGATGTCCGTGTAGCTCTTGCCAAACTGGCCAGATGCTTTCGTCAAATGAAAAGTTAAAGTGCACACCTGCTATGGCTTGCATACGACGGCCATAACGCAGCCCTAGGCCACGTCGGTAGGCTTGCTTCATTTGACCATTATGCGAATCACCATATTGACCGATACGGATACTTTGCTCTCCGTGCAAAATACAAGGCATGCTCGTATTCCACAAATGCTCTTGATCAGGCAATCGCGACGCAATAAATTGATGCAGACCAGTGAGGTATGCCATCACTGACTCCGCTGATTTGCACGGAGGGGTCACCATCTCAATGAGTGCCTCGGAGAAATCGGTTGTGATACTTTTGTTGCACAGCGGCGAGCCAAGGCTAGGTGGATGCCGTTGCTGCGAAATCGCCCCATCGGCTGCCACTCGCAGCGATTCTTTTTCCAAACCTATGTTTCTTTTCGCAAAAACCGCGGCAGAATGCGTATCTAGCAAACGTTTTGCTCTAGAATCCACTTCGATATACACAATGAATACCCTATATATGTTGCAGGCAGTTTACCCCATGGTTTGTCACAGCGTTTATACAAACGTTTATACAAGATGATAAACGCAGTAGTCGCCGGCCGTGGTGAGCCACTTCTCATACTACATGGGCTATTTGGTAGCTTAGATAACTACCGTTCCATTGCTCTGCACTTCGAACGCCACCACCAGGTACATCGACTCGACCTACCCGGGCATGGTGATTCAGATTCCTTGCCTGAGCTAACGATCTCGGCTATGACAGCCGATATTCAACAATATCTAGAACAAAACAATATCGAGCGCTGCTCCGTATTGGGCCACTCACTTGGTGGCAAAGTCGCTATGGCTTTGGCCAGCAACGATATACAGCGGCGTATTAACCAATTAATTATTGTGGATATTGCACCGCGTTTATATCCCCCGCATCATCAAGAATTACTCGACGCGCTACTATCACTCGATCTCAATACGCTAGTTGATCGCCGTGACGCCGACAAACTGTTACGCACCACAATACCCGAGGCTGGAGTAAGGGCATTCTTACTTAAAAGCTTAATACGTAACGAGGACCAATCACTGCGCTGGCAGTTCGATCTAAACGGCCTCAATGCAAGCTATGCGTCTATCCGAGAAATGCCCACCATGGCAAAAGCGATTGCCAATCCAACGCTATTTATAAAAGGTGGTAAAAGCAACTATATTCGCGATTCCGATGTTGAACTGATTAAACGCCACTTCTCAAACGCTACGCTTAAAGAAATTCCGGGCGCAGGCCACTGGGTGCATGCTGAGAAACCGGCTGTATTTAGCCGCCTGTGCACCGAATTCCTGCAACACAGTAATAGCTAACCAACACTCAACACTTAGCTATTGCGGCTTGCGTTAGATTTCATTTATGATGGCACTCTTTAGATAGTTACTACCGCTACCCGCTCCATGTCTGACTCTCTCCGCGACCAACTTAAGCAAGCTGGCTTTACCGAAACAACGCCAAAAGCGCGCAACCCTAAAAAAACAAACAAACCACGCGATAACTCACGTAAAAAAACACTCAACGCTGCCACAAGTAAGTCAAAACAAGCCGAGGCTGCAATTGCAGCACGCAAAGCACAGAAGCTCAAAATCACAGAACTCATCAATGAACATCAAATCAAGAAGTTCGCAGGTGAAAGCGTCTATAGCTACACGCTAGAAAAGAAGATTCGACAACTGTTTGTTAGTGATGATGCGCGCGTAAAACTAATCAGTGGCGAATGGGTAATTACCCGCCTTAATGGCGCAAGCTATCTTGTTCCTGAGACTACTGGCAAGGCAATATTAGAGATAAACCCGCAATGGCTTGTTGTATCGTCACAAGATGACAACGATACCAGTGACGAATACAACGAACACCCCGTCCCTGACGACCTGCAATGGTAATGCTAGATTCAATCGAAAACAGTGATACCTAATGGGAATGAGCAACAGCCTCTATTGGTTCGACTATGAAACCTTTGGCACCTCACCCGCTTGGGACCGCCCCGTTCAATTCGCAGGGCGACGTACAGATCTGAATCTCCAACCCATTGGCAAACCATTGGAGATCTACTGCAAGCAGGCAGTGGACTACATACCCAACCCAATCGCCGCCCTAGTCACTGGTATTACCCCACAACTAGCCAATGAAAGGGGTGTACCGGAATACCAGTTCATTGAAAAAATTCTGAGTGAGATTGGCGCTGATGGCACCTGCTCTGCCGGCTACAATAATGTGCGATTCGATGATGAATTTACGCGGTTCACCGCCTTCAGAAATTTCCATGATGCCTACGAACACGAATGGAAAAACGACAACTCGCGATGGGATCTGCTCGACGTGGTGCGCCTCACTCGCGCGTTACGGCCTGAAGGCATTGAATGGCCAGTTGATGAAAGCGGCAATGCAGTAAACAAGCTCGAGCTCATTACTCAAGCCAATGGCTTAACGCACTCTAAGGCTCATGATGCGATGTCTGATGTGGATGCCACGATCGATGTGGCTCGCTTAATCAAAGTCACACAGCCGAAGCTGTACGACTACGCTTTTAATCATCGTGATAAACATAGCCTTGCGCAGATACTCAACGTTGCCACGCGCAATCCTTGTATACAGATTTCAGGGATGATACCGGGCGAACACGGGCATGCAGCCGTTGTGATACCCGTAGCAAGGCACCCCGTTAATCCTAACGGCGTTATCGTGCTGGATTGCCGAAGCGACCCTGCCGCACTAGCTGAGCTAAGCGAAGAGGAAATCACGCAGCGCGTATTCACCCGCGATGTTGATCTCAAAACCGAACGCCTGCATCTGCGAGTCATACATATTAATAAATGCCCAGTAGTGGTGCCACTAGGCACAATGCGGCCGGTGGACGCCGAACGGCTGGGTATCGATCTGCCCAAACAACTTGAGCGCGTTGAGCAGTTTAAGGCCCTATATAGCAATGAACTAAGCGAGAAGGTAAGGCGTGCGATGACTCGGCAATTTGAATCAACGCTTGATGATGTGGATGGCAGTTTGTACGGCGGTAATTTCTTTAGTCGCGACGACAAGCAACGCTTTGAACATATTCGAGCAGCTAATGGTGAAGGACTGAGTAAGCACATCGGGTTTTTCGATGACGCCAGGCTTGACGAAATGTTGTTTCGCTACAAAGCAAGAAACTTCCCACAATCGCTAAGCAATGAAGAATCAATACGTTGGAATGAATTCTGTGCCAACAGGCTTAACAATGTCGAGGCACCGTGGCTTGATTTCGATAGTTTTGATCAGCTAATGAAAGAGGCTGATTGGAGCAATGACGCGCAGTTACAAAAAGCGCTGAACGAGTATGTTGCAGATATTAAGGCCCGCTTCGCAACTAGTTAGTGCGGCGACCACCACCATCCATAAAATCGGTACCACTGATTAACGGGCGTATGGTGTTCATTACAAAAAACGAGAAAAACAGAAAGAAAAACACAAACTTGTTAGTAGCGTAGGCAGGCATAAATATCGCTACAACAGCCAAAACCAACACAGTGGCGATAAAAAATCCGTAAGCGGAATGTACGTAAATTTTCATAATTGAATTAGTGATATCGGTACGATATACACCACTAACAACCATACTTAACATCATGATTGTCACCACCACAGTGATCGGCCAAATCATTTCTAACAGGGATACACCCAGGCTAATTTTTCCCGCAGCTACAAATACACCGGCAAACATGATCGCTTCAGCTAATGCACGCAAAGGAGTTGGAAAACTAATCTGACGATACAGCGTTATCCAGAGCGCTTGGCGCAATCGGGAGAGCGATGCGATGGTGAGTGAATCCATGTTTCCGGCCTCGATGGATCGTCTCGCGACGACGGTACAATGGCTCTATTTTAGCCGGTAAACGCCCCAATCAACTGTGAACCGTTGTCGCAAATACTATTATTAAACACAAGTACACAATTCTTTCTGAATATTACAATGCAAACTGGCCCATAGTTTCTACCCCATGATAACGATGACAAGCTCTGTTAATATCTCGTCATATGGCACAAGAACGTATCAAGCTTTACCAAGGATCGGTCAACGAGTGCAGCTACTTACCCAACCGGGAAGCGATCAACATCTATGCTGATCCGCATCACCCGCACCCTCGAGCCGTCTATAACCAATTGATTAAACGAGGCTTTCGTCGTTCTGGCGAATTTGTTTACAAGCCTGGCTGTAAAGATTGCAATGCGTGCGTTCCGGCACGAATAGTTTGTGACGCGTTTAGACACCGACGCAGTGACCGTCGCAACCTCAAACTCAACGAAGATCTACTAGTACAGTTTGTCCCAGCTAGGTATACCGATATCTATTTTGATTTGTACTCACGCTACCTTGAGGCGCGCCATCCAGGCGGTGGAATGGATCAACCTGCGCCAGAAGACTTCGAACGTTTTTTGCTTAACCCTTGGGGTGAGACGCTGTTTGTTGAAATCAGCCTAAACAAACGCGTTATTGGCGTCGCTGTAACTGATGCTACTAGTGATGGCTTATCCGCGGTGTATACGTTCTTCGACCCAGATTTTAGCAAACGTGGTTTGGGTAGGTTTTCAATTCTGCGTCAAATTGAGCTTTGCCAAGACATGACGCTTCCCTATTTGTATTTAGGCTACTGGGTTGATGGCTGCGAAAAAATGCAATATAAAACAGACTTCAACCCGCAAGAGCATTTTAACGGCAAGGATTGGGTTACGCCTGAAGGCTAGACTTACTACCCTAGCGGCGCTTAGCTAGCGCGGCTTGATCAATACCCCGCAGATACAGATCGTACATTTCAGCTGGCCCCCACTCATCACGCAGTTTGGTAAACAATCGCCGAGCATTGGTCCAGTCCTCATCTTTACTAGCTATCATAGCGTCTTGGTGCATCTGCAAAAACTGCTTTATTTCGCGTTCGTCAAATTCGCCGTTTAGACCACTATTGATTAACGGCTGATACATGTTCACAGCTGATTTTCGCCCTTTTACCAAAATGGTATCAAGCTCCCTAAAAAGCATGTCAGGCAAAGCCATTGCTGTTTTGTCAGAGACAATCACTGGCACATGATACTTACGAGTTTGCTCTTCCACCCGCTGTGCAACATTAACGGCATCGCCGATAACGGTGTAATCCATTCGGTACTCCGACCCCATTGGTCCGACATTAGCAAGACCCGTACTCACGCCGACACCCACCCTAATTGCAGGCCAATCTTTATCGATATAAGTTTGTTGTAGCAATGCGATTTCACTCTGAATATCCATCGCGGCAGATAAAGCATCAAATGCATGAGTGGTACTAGGTGCAGGCGCGCCCCAAACAGCCATGACGCTATCCCCCATGTATTTATCGATGGTGCCTCGATGACGAACAATAACTTTACTAGCAACGCCAAAAAAACCGTTTAGCCATTCGGCCATTTGTTTGGATTCAAGTTGCTCGCTGATAGCCGTGAAACCCACTACATCGCAAAACAAGACAGTAACTTCTCGCTCCTCTCCTTCTAATCCCATGCTCTCTGGGTTTCGGGAATAAACGTTGGCCAGCTCTGGCGGCACATATTGGCTTAGCAAGGCTGCAAAGCGCTTACGGTCACGAATTTCAGCAAAGTACGACAACAGCACATATAAAACGTACAGCACAAGAATGGTTAAAAATTCAAACGCCAGCGGTACCCGTGGCACAGCAGAACCATGGTAGTAGTGCAAAAGAAAAACAGCTAGTGCTGCGCAAATGGCCAGCAAGGCCCCGCCCCACATACGAAACCACGGTAACAAAACGGCCATGGTCAATATGATGAGTTGAGTGGCCCAAAATACCGCGCCAAAAGGTGCCGCTTCAAACAGATTGAACGAATTTCCACCACGGATTTTAAGCGAGAACAATTGCCCGGCTGCCGCTTCTGGGTCGGCGCCCTCAAAATTGAAATACAGGCGGAATACACCCAAGCCTGTCAGAACCAATAGCAGTAAAGCCAGGACCAGTAGCAGCGAAAACGTCACATTACGGCGTGCTGGATTAAAAAATGGAATGATCAAATTGGTTTAGCTCTTTATCACAGCGGTGTTCATACGACTTGCCTGAGCTGATCCTGCGCTGGCCATGCCTAATGAGGGCAAGGTTAGCACAGCCAACGTGGTATCTTTATGGCTTTCAATAATATGACTGGCTTGGAATAATTTCATGCAAGAAGCGGTAATAGTCGAAGCGTTGCGATCCCCGATTGGTAAATTTCAAGGCGCCTTGTCAGGCTTAAAGGCAAGCGATATGGGTGCTCAGGTTATCCGCGCTCTTATCCAACGCAGTGGTATCGACCCAGCTTTGATTAATGACGTTATTTTAGGCCAAGTGCTGTGCGCAGGAGAAGGCCAAAATCCTGCCCGCCAAGCGAGTATCGCTGCAGGCCTACCCCATAGCGTTCCTGCGCTAACCATCAACCGCGTCTGCGGCAGTGGTCTCGAATCCATAGCCTTGGCCCGGCAAGCGATACGCTCAGGTGATGCTGATGCGATCATCGCAGGCGGCCAAGAAAACATGAGTGCCGCTCTTCATGCACTGCCGAATTCGCGCACTGGTCAACGAATGGGCAATTGGCAAATGATTGACACAATGATCACAGATGGGCTCTGGTGTGCAATCAATAATTATCACATGGGGCAAACCGCTGAAAATGTCGCTGAGCAGTTTTCGATCACTCGTGAAGATCAAGATGCATTTGCACTTGCTTCACAGCAAAAAGCGGCTGCGGCAAAATTTGATGGCGAAATAGTATCGATTGAAGTACCTCAACGGCGCGGCGACCCACTGCATGTAACAACCGATGAATACCCAAAACCTGATACCGATGCGGCTGTACTAGAAGGCTTGAAATCTGCATTTATTAGAGACGGTACAGTCACCGCAGCAAACGCCTCCGGCATTAACGACGGCGCTGCCGCCGTATTGGTTATGAGCGAAGCAAAAGCCAGCGAGCTTGGCTTAAAACCGATTGCAAAAATCCAAGCGTCTGCGGTGGCAGGGGTTGATCCAGCCATCATGGGTACGGGCCCAATACCTGCGGTAACACGTTGCTTAGAAAAAGCTGGATGGGAAATGTCTGAACTTGACTTGATCGAATCCAACGAAGCGTTCGCGGCACAATCACTTGCGGTCGCAAAGGAACTCGGTTTACCAGCGGATCGCTTAAACGTGAATGGTGGAGCGATTGCCTTAGGCCACCCAATTGGTGCGTCGGGTGCACGCATATTAGTAACGCTGATACACGAAATGAAACGCAGGCAAGTACAAAAAGGCTTAGCCACGTTATGTGTTGGTGGTGGCCAAGGTGTGGCCTTAGCAGTGGAAGCGACATAATGACTCGTGTAGCGTTAGTCACGGGCGGTATCGGCGGGCTAGGCTCGGCAATTGCCACACGCCTTGCCAAAGACTATCGCGTAGTCGCGAACTACCTGCCCTCACTCGAAACGGAAGCGAAATACTGGCAAGCCCAGCAAGCTAAGGTTGGCATGCAAATCGACATTGTTGCGGGGGACGTGAGCGATGCCGCATCGTGCGAACAAATGGCAAGCCATCTGCTCGCCACGCACGGCTGCATAGATGTACTGATCAACAACGCCGGCATTACTCGTGACGCTACCCTGCGTAAAATGCCAGCAGCGGATTGGCAAGCCGTTATTGACACCAATCTCTCTAGCTTGTTTTACGTGACTCAACCGTTGATAAACGCCATGATTAGCGCAGGTTTTGGCCGTGTGGTAAACATCTCATCGGTCAATGCGCAACGCGGACAGTTTGGCCAAACAAATTACAGCGCAGCCAAAGCAGGTGTGCATGGGTTTACCAAAGCGCTGGCACAGGAGGTAGCAGCAAAGGGCATCACAGTGAACACCATCTCACCCGGCTTTATCAATACCGATATGGTGGCAGCGATCCCGGACGAGCTCCGCGAACAGATCATCACTGATATACCCGTTGGCAGAGTTGGCAAACCAGACGATATCGCTCGTGCGGTAGAGTTTTTGATAGCAGACGACGCCGACTACATAACGGGCACTGAATTGTCTGTTAATGGCGGCATTTTTATGCACTAATTTTCGGTATCCGCAACTACTGTCTCTGTTGCGCATTGTAATAACTGAATCCTCCCATCCTGCCCGCCAGAAAAACCTCAAATTTAGCTGCATGTCAACGGTGCACTTTAGAGCGTTAAGCGCTAGACTGAGCGGCCGCAAAATCAGACTTAACATGAACAAACTTAACGATCAACAACGCGCTGCTGTAATGGAATTTGACAGACCGGTGTTGGTACTAGCCGGTGCAGGAAGTGGTAAAACTGGCGTAATTACGCAAAAAATTGCTTACCTAATCAACAAACAACAATACTCACCCCGCTCTATTATTGCCGTTACATTTACTAACAAAGCGGCAAACGAAATGAGAGGTCGCTTGCGTAAATTGCTTGATGCCAAAACGGCAAAGCAGTTATCTATTTCAACTTTCCATCGGCTTGGCTTAACCATGCTCCAACAAGATGGTGCTGGCGTGGGTTTACGCAAAGGTTTTACCATTTTTGATCAAAGCGATTCGATGAGTGTATTGCGAGAGTTGATCAGTGAACACAACAGCGCAATTGAAGAGCGCACTCTGCAAAACATGATCTCCAATTGGAAGAATCAATTCATCAATGCAGACGCCGCATTGCACTCCAGCGTTGATGATCAAGAACGTGCCGCAGCAATTTTATATAAAGCCTATACCGAATTTTTGGCCGCTTGTAATTCAGTTGATTTTGATGACCTAATCAACTTGCCCGTAACCCTACTCAAAACCAATCCCGCTGTGCTCGAAAAATGGCGTGGTCGTACTCGGCATTTGCTAGTGGATGAATATCAAGATACCAATGCTGCGCAATATGAGTTGGTGCGTTTGCTGGTTGATAAATTTGGAGCGCTCACCGCCGTAGGTGATGATGACCAATCCATCTATTCGTGGCGCGGTGCGCGGCCAGAAAACCTATATACGCTTAAAGATGATTACCCTAATTTAAGAGTCATCAAGCTTGAACAAAACTATCGTTCCAGCCAACGCATATTACGATGCGCCAACCAGGTGATCAGCCATAACCCACACGTCTATGACAAAAAGCTGTGGAGTGACCTAGGCATAGGTGACGAGCTAAAAATTTCAGTTTGTCGACATGGCATCGATGAAGCTGAATGGGTCGCCGCCCAAATATTGACTATGCACTATCAAAAAGGCATACCGTTTGGGGACTTTGCTATTTTGTATCGCAGCAACTTTCAGTCACGCCCGTTTGAGCAGGCCATGAGAGAGAAACAAATTCCCTATCAAATTAGTGGTGGCGATTCGTTCTTCGATAAAACCGAAATCAAAGACATGCTGGCTTACCTTAAGTTGTTGGTCAATCCTGACGATGAAACCGCATTTTTGCGTTGCATTAACACACCCCGTCGTGAAATAGGCCCCACAACCTTAGCAGCGCTCGGCAAACAGGCTCGTTCAAGAAATAATAGCCTGTTCGCCGCCTGCCACGACATGGGTTTAGAGACTCATATGTCAGAAAAGGCGCGTACCAATTTGCAGCGCTTTGCTAATTGGTTAGTGCTAGTGGCAGACAACGCTGAACGCGGCGACACACTCGCTGTGCTCAAACAGTTTTTTGATGACATGGATTATACCGGCTGGATCGAACGTCAAGCCAGCACACCGCAAAAGGCAGAACGCAGCTTAAAGAATATCGATGAGCTGTGGCAATGGATCGAGCGTTTGCTCACCACCGAAGATGCTTCAGAAGTTAGCCTTGTCGACATTGTGTCGCAGTTAAGTTTGCACGATATTCTCTCGCGGCAAGAAGACAAAAAAGAAACATCACAAATTCAAATGTCCACGCTACACGCAGCAAAAGGCTTGGAGTATCCGCATGTATTTATGGTGGGTATGGAAGAAGAAATCCTGCCGCACAAAAATAGCCTTGAATCTGGCGACCTTGAAGAGGAACGCCGCCTTTGCTATGTGGGCATGACACGCGCCCGACACACCCTAACCTTCACTCGTGCTCGTTCACGCCAACGCTACGGCGAAATGAGCAATTGCGAGCAGAGTCGATTTCTTGCAGACTTACCTGAAGACGATGTCATCACCATGGGCGAGCTTGGCGAAAACAACCCTGAACAAGAGCGCACCTCGGGCAAAGAGGCCTTAGAAGGCCTGATGGCCATGTTATCGGGTGATTAACCTGTTATTTTGAGGGAGAAGGCAGTACCAAGGCCCAGCTCCACTTGAAAAGGAACCAGCTTTGCATATGTTTATACAGTTTCGCCCCCCATCAACGTACACGAGCCATGGTTAACTAATTACATGACTAACTCAGACGATGAAGCAGATCTTCTGTTCGACGAGCTCGAATCAGAAACCGACGTAACCACTGATGAGAAAACAGGCTTGATTTTGCCAGAGCAAAATCTACCCGAAAAACTCATGTTGCTGCCCATATTCGAGCGCCCGTTTTTTCCAGCGCAAGTACAACCTTTGGTTATTGACGAAGACCCATGGCAGGAGACCTTTTCGCGCCTAGCTAAAATGGACAACCATCTATTGGGATTGTGTTACGCCGGTGATCAAGAAAACGCTAAAGCCAGCACAGATGACTTTTCTAAAATCGGCTGCGTTGTTAGATTGCACAATGTGGTTGGCAACAACGGCAAAATCCAGTTCATCGCCCAAGGCCTACAACGTTTTAAAATCGAATCATGGATAAGCTACGAGCCGCCTTTCTCAGCCACGGTTAGTTACCCGGCAGAGCGTGCTGGCAAAACGCCAGAAATTAAAGCTTATGCAATGGCCTTAATCCAGGCCATTAAAGAGCTCATACCGCTAAACCCGCTCTACAACGAGGAGCTTAAAAACTTTCTCAACCACTTCAATTTAAATGAGCCATCACCACTAGCTGATTTTGCTGCAGCCATCACAACGGCTTCGGGTAAAGATCTACAACACATACTCGATACCGTTCAACTGCAAAAGCGTATGGAACGCGTATTGGTGTTGCTACACAAAGAGCTTGAAGTGGCTCGCTTACAAAGCGAGATACGCACTGAAGTAGAACAAAAGATGTCTAAGCACCAGCGCGAATTCTTTTTGCGTGAAGAGCTAAAAGTTATTCAGCGCGAATTGGGTATCGCAAAAGACGATCGTACATCTGATATCGATACGTTTCGTGAGCGCATGGATAAAACAAGCCCACCAGAGCATGTCCAAAAACGATTCGATACAGAAATAAACAAAATGTCCGTACTCGAAACAGGTTCACCGGAATACGGTGTAACTCGTAACTACGTCGATTGGCTTAGCTCGGTACCTTGGGGTATTCATTCCAAAGATAAGATCAGCTTACGAGGCGCTCGTAAAATACTCAATCAAGACCACGCTGGCCTTGATGATGTAAAAGATCGCATCCTTGAATTTTTAGCAATGGGTGCTTTTCGTGGCGATGTAAGTGGATCGATATTATTATTTGTTGGCCCACCAGGCGTGGGTAAAACCTCGATTGGTAAATCAATAGCTGAATCGCTTGGCCGAAAGTTTTATCGCTTTAGTGTTGGCGGTATGCGTGATGAAGCCGAAATCAAAGGCCATCGCCGCACCTACATTGGTGCGATGCCAGGCAAGTTGGTACAAGCGCTAAAAGACGTCGAAGTGAGCAACCCCGTTATCATGCTCGATGAAATCGACAAGATGGGTGTGTCACATCAAGGTGACCCCTCCTCTGCCATGTTAGAGGTGCTAGACCCTGAACAGAACGATGACTTTCTTGATCACTACTTGGATTTACGCGTCGATTTATCCAAAGTGCTATTTATTTGCACTGCAAACCAACTTGATACGATCGCTCGCCCATTACTTGATCGAATGGACGTTATCCGCTTGGGCGGTTATATCGCATCAGAAAAACTCGAGATAGCACAAAAGCACTTATGGCCTCGCCTGCTGGAACGTAACAAGGTTAAGAATAGC
Organism: uncultured Granulosicoccaceae bacterium; assembly: GCA_938028465.1. Lineage (GTDB taxonomy): Bacteria > Pseudomonadota > Gammaproteobacteria > Granulosicoccales > Granulosicoccaceae > Granulosicoccus. The sequence goes on from CALJAA010000167.1 coordinate 32,740, forward strand.
CAAGTTAAAATTTCTGAATCAGCGATTAAGGCGCTGGTTGAAAACTACGCGCGTGAAGCTGGTGTTCGTAATCTAGAAAAGCTCTTGAGTAAAATACTGCGCAAGAGCGTACTGCAACTACTAACCAAGAAAAAACCCGTTAGCATCAGCGGCCGCAACCTAGTGGATTTTGTTGGCGAGCCTCCTTTTAGAGGCGAAAAACAACTTGGCGGCGTTGGAGTAATTACAGGCCTTGCATGGACAGCCATGGGTGGTGCTACCCTACCAATTGAAGCCAGCCGCATACATGGTGTTAATCGCGAACTCAAACTCACAGGCCATCTGGGCAAGGTGATGACAGAATCAGCACAAATTGCACACAGCTATGTCACCACTAATTGCAAAAAATGGGGGATCGATGAGGATTACTTCTTAAAAGCGGCCTTACACATACACGTGCCTGAAGGAGCAACCCCCAAAGATGGGCCAAGCGCTGGCATCAGTATCACTAGCGCATTACTGTCACTTGCACTAAACAAGGCCGTTAAAAAGAACCTTGCAATGACAGGCGAGCTCACGCTTACCGGAGAAGTTTTACCTATTGGTGGGGTTCGTGAAAAATTGATAGCGTCACGACGATTAGGTATCAAAGAAGTAATCTTACCTGCAGGCAACGAGCGTGATGTGCAAGAACTACCTAAGCACATTATTAAGGGGCTGAAAATTTACTACGCTAGCCAATACGATGATGTGTTTAAGCGTTTATTTAAACAATAACAGAAATACTTTATCGCCCCAAACCCTGAAGCCACGCAAGCCGGACTGAAAAGTCCGGCGCCGTATCGGCAACAATATCTTCCGAAAACGACACCTCAAACGCATTGCCACCCCTTAGCTTTTTACGACCAAGCAAGGTGAGCTGCCCCGATATCTGGCCGAGCTCCTCTAGTGTGCTATCGAAAATAGCTGAATGCCAATCAAGTTGCGCAACGATCGAAACGCTGGGAGACCAATTAAACTCAGCGCCCATACTGCCAAACGCAACCAACGGGTTTTGCTTAGGTAAGTTGTTTGCGTTACCAGGGGCCAACAAGCCAATACTGAGCGCACCATCAAATCGCTGAGTCCATCGTCGTCGCGATGATTGCCAGTCAATGTAAAGATCAGAGCTACCACTTCCGAAAAATCCATCATCAGAGGCGGCGCCTAATTTAGCGCCAGCTCGCCATATTGGTGATCCAGACTGACAAGCTTGAAACCGTTGAACACTGAGCTGAATATCGCCAAAACCCTGTTCATTGGATAGCAGTTGCCGCACCACGTTTTCGCCTGATTGATAGGCGTATTCAAGTTTGTCTCTTTCTTCAAACTGGCGTGAGGCGTTAGGCAGCCCAAAGGCACCATGCCAATCTTCAATCGGTTTATCGAGAAACCCACCGTCATGCGATAGGTATACGACAGCCGCATCGGCTTGCCAACATGGGTTTATGCGCTTGCTAAACCTTGTGTGCAATGCTGAAGTTTCGCCATCAAGCAGAAGTTTTTCGGTAACTGATTCACCGCCCATGAATACATTACTGTGTTCAATTGATAATTGAATTTGTGTGCCCTCACTACGCATTGCAGCCGCAGGTAAGCCGATGAGAGCCGTTATGGGTTGAGCTGAGAGATGTTGCACTAACAAGCCTTGATCGGCGTATAGCGGCTTACAGAGGCACACAGATAGTAACAGTAGGCACCTAGAGTCAAAACGAAACATAAAAACGCTTTTTTATATCTCGTCGCCTAGTTTATCGCGCACGCGTTCGATACTTCTAAGCGCACTTTCAGATTGAGGACTGATTTTTAACACTTGCTCAAATGCTTCAAGCGCATTTTGATAGTTACGCTGCTGCAGAAAGATCAACCCTAAGCCTGAGATCGCACCAATATGGCGTGGTTCAAGCGCAATGGTTTGCTTGATATCTTCAACAGATGCGTCGATATCACCTACAAGGTAATGAAGGGTTGCTCGTTTATTCCATGCTTCAGCAAAGTTTGGAGAACTATCAATGAGTTGATCACTGAGATTTAAGCCTAAGGTTAATTGGCGAGCTTTCATCGCAGCGATGATCTGGGACATTAAGACATCGGCGTTATCATCAGGCCCAACTAGCCAATGTTGCCAAATTTTGAATTCAATTTGCGAGGCCTCGCTAGCATTAGATGCACTAGCGAGCTTGTCGAACAAGGGGTTTAGCTCTTCAGCAGTTTGATCAGCGTGGGCTCCTGCTGCCATCGCACTTAGCCAGATAGCAACCAACCCTATCCGAATATGATCCAAGCATGTCATGCATGTTCCCCATCAGTAAATTGCAATCATCCTACTCGACGTATGGCGTACCGTCTTTAACCATTTTAGCCAAAATGGCAGCTTCGCGATATCCGTGTACGCGTTCGCCTGTGTCAAGATAAATCAACGGTGTACCTCGCAATCCAACTTGCTGCGCAACGTCAACGTGCATCTCAATTGGGGTATCGCATGACATCTCATCAATTTGGCCGCCCGCTTTGGCCACTGTCATGGCACTTTGCGGATCGTCAGCACACCAAACGCTTTCGAGCGCCTGATGAGCAGGAGAACCCAAACCGGCACGCGGGAACATCAAATAGCGAACACGTACACCCGCATCCAACAAGGTATCAATTTGTTCATGCAGTAAACGGCAATAGCCACAGCTGATATCCGTGAATACTGTAATTGAACGGTCAGAGGGTTCTTCAGGTTCGTAAATCAGCATGTTCGACTCGTCAATATCGCCTAACAGATCCATATGCAAACCACCTAAACGTAGTTCAGTGAGGTTTTGTTCTGTTTCAAGGTCAATCATATTGCCTGTGAGTAAGAAGTTTGCGTCTTTGTTAATGTAATAAATTTGCCCTTCACTAATGAGCTCATACACACCATCAATAGGTGTAGCTGAAATTGATTTTATTGGCATGCCAGGGATTCGTTGATCGATGCTGGCAAGCAAGGCGGTGATTGCCTCATCCTCAGCGTTGCCTTCAGCAGCCGTTGCTGCTTCGTTCTCTGCCGCCTTCTTCATGAGCACACCGTTCTCCATTTCAGAAGTGGGTGTCGATACCCCGGTATCAGGCCCGACAGCAGCGGCATCAGCCACATCCGCAATGGCAGCTTTAGTATCGGTATCGTCAGCACAAGCTGCTTGCGCGATAACCAAAGCCAGCACACCAACCTTCAATGCCAATTTGTTCGGGGCCAATTTATTCATAGAATATCCAACGATTTTGTTTGTAGACTCAGCGTCTAAGCGTAAGTTCAGTCCAGCACAGGCCCAATGTTAGCCGCGCGGATGATGGGTTTGATGCAAACTCTTCAAGCGCTCAGTGGCCACATGAGTATATATCTGTGTGGTGGACAGATCACTATGACCTAGCAATAGCTGCACCACCCTAAGATCGGCATTATGGTTGACCAAATGGGTTGCAAACGCATGGCGTAGGGTGTGTGGCGACAAATGGCCCCGTATATCTGCCGTTACGCCATGTATCTTAATTCTGTGCCAGAAGCTCTGTCGTGTCATTTCTCGCCCTTGCTGACTTAAAAATAACGTGTCAGACACTTTTTTTTGCAAATCTGGCCGAGAATGGGTCTTGTATCGTTCAATCCAATGCAGCGCGACCTCACCCATCGGTATCAGGCGTTCTTTATTTCCTTTACCCCAAACGCGTACCACGCCCTGTTTATGATTGATCTGGTCAGACTTTATTGTGACAAGTTCAGTTACTCGTAAACCGCATGAGTAAAGTAGCTCAATCATCGCACGATCACGAATACCTAACGTTGTGCGCGTATCAGGTGCGCGAAGTAAAGCTTGTACTTCGGTTTCGGTGAGTGTGGCTGGCAATGGCCTACCCTGCACTGGCGATTCCACTAACAAGGTAGGATCCAATTTGATATGCCGTTCGCGCAGCATAAAACGGTAAAACCGTCTGATCGAAGACAGCACACGGGCGGTGGTTCGCGAGCTGTTGCCACCGCCCACCCGAAACCCTAGATAATTCATGATGTCTTCGCGTTTTGCTTTTTGCAAATCCCTATCTCGTTCTGCCATCCAAAGGGCAAATTGCTTGAGATCAGACTGATAAGCTGAAACGGTATGTGTGCTGAGACCACGCTCAACGAGCAACATATCTGCAAACATCAGCAGTGCCCGTTCGTTTCTAGCGGAAAGTCTCGAAGTTGTACCCATTGCGTTAGCATAGAGCCCATAGAGAGCAAAAACCACCTAAGTGACCAAAGCAATGAACCCTACCGACAAAAATTGCACAAGTGACGCAGACCCAAGCGCCTTGAGTATGCAAGAAGCACTAAACAAGATATTGGCTTTGTGCTCGCAAACAGAATGCACCGAGGTTATCGACGTAATGACAGCGATGCATCGAGTGTCCGCAGCTGACATCGTTGCCGATATCAGCGTGCCGCCATTTAGAAGTTCGGCAATGGATGGTTACGCGTTTAAACATGCAGAAGGCAAAGCCGCCCTCAATATTGTTGGATCATCGTTAGCAGGCCACCCATATACCGGTGATATTCCAGCCAACGGCTGTGTTCGGATCACTACAGGCGCATGTGTTCCAGATGATACCGATACGGTAGTGATGCAAGAAAACACCACTGTGTCATCCGCTGTATTGCAAATCAACACGTTGCCAGTGCATGGCTTTAACGTTCGCGCGGTGGGTTCTGACCATAGTGCTGGATCATTATTACTTTGCTCAGGTACAACACTCAAAGCACCTGAGATTGCGCTGCTTGTAAGCCATGGCATAAACAAAGTTACTGTAAGGAAACCTTTGACAGTTTCGGTCATATCGACGGGCGATGAGCTCCACGATGCCAATACAACCCCCGGCGCAAAATTAAAACTTGGCGGCATATACGACTCCAACCGTGCTTTGCTCATCAATATGCTTCAATCCCCCGCTGTCCAATGCATTGATTCAGGTATTTGTGAAGACAGCATCGACTCAATTAGCGCGGCATTCGCTCAATCAGATAATGCTGATATCGTCATTTCAACGGGTGGCGTCTCAGTTGGCGATGCAGATTTCGTTAAAGATGCGCTTGCGCAAACAGGGGAGCTCGCGATGTGGAAGATCGCCATGAAGCCTGGCCGACCACTTACCTTTGGTAAGCTCAATTCGGGCGCTGTGTTTTTTGGCTTACCGGGCAATCCAGTTTCAGCAGCGGTGACTTGTTTGTTCTTTGTTAAGCCTGCACTTCGCTATATGCAAGGGCAAGCATTAAATGACATCATCACTATTGAAGCAACTGTGGATAGCGATTTACGCAAATTGCCGGGCCGAATTGAGTATCAACGAGGTGTGTTGTCCGGCAATGCAGCCGATGGATATGAAGTATCAACTACAGGTTTGCAAGACTCACACGTATTGAGTTCACTCCACAAAGCCAACTGCTTTGTCGAATTACCTTTAGATAGTCAGGGCGCTAATGCGGGGAGCACAGTCACGGTAATACCGTTTAGTGCCATTGGCGATAACTTGATTTAAGTGGTTGAGCTAAACCTATATTCCAGAACGAGAAAAGGCGGCCAAGGCCACCTTTTCACACAAATACTAATCAAAAATTGATTAGTTTTACTTCTTCTTTGCAGTACGCTTCTTAGCGCGCTTCTTACCAGAAGCTTTTTTCTTACCTGCAGCTTTCTTTTTAGTAGAACGCTTCTTCTTACCAGCAGCCTTCTTCTTAGTAGAACGCTTCTTTTTGCCAGCGGCCTTCTTCTTAGTAGACTTCTTCTTTTTTCCAGCTGCTTTCTTCTTAGTAGCCTTCTTTTTAGTAGTCTTCTTTTTCTTGGCTGCTTTCTTCTTAGTAGCCTTCTTCTTAGTGGTCTTCTTTTTCTTAGCTGCCTTTTTCTTGGTAGCTTTTTTCTTAGTAGCCTTCTTCTTGGTGGTTTTCTTCTTCTTAGCTGCCTTCTTCTTGGTAGCTTTCTTCTTAGTAGCCTTCTTCTTGGTTACTTTTTTCTTAGAAGCTGCCTTCTTTTTTGTAGCCTTTTTCTTGGCTGCAGGCTTCTTCTTCTTTTTAGCTGCTGTTTTCTTCTTTCCAGCTGCTTTCTTTTTACCAGCTGCTTTCTTCTTCTTTGCAGCTTTCGTTGGTGAGGCTTTCACCGGTTTGCTAATACGAGCCATGGACTAAACTCCTGACGAATAAATTGTTAAACAAAAATTCGGAGCCAGTCGACTCCACTTTATTTTTCGGTTCTACCGTTTTAGATAACCAATCAGTTAACCAAAATAATCGAACCACGTTTTACTACTATCCAAAATGTAGGCCAACAATCAAAAAAACAAACAACCTACAAAAATGAATTCTATATTTCGAAGCATGATTTCAATTTAAATCATAACTTCAAAAATGCAAATGAAGGATTGACAGAGTTAACCCAACGTGCGCATTGTCCACATAGTTCAAGTTTATTTCAACTACAAGTTAAAAATAAATTGAAATTAATTTGTTTCAAGTTTGTTGCAAACTGTGTAACTAGTGTTCACTTCAAACTGAATTCAAACCGTTAATTCAACAAATTCGCTGTGTATACAGCGTAATTACATGCAACCTATATAGACAACATGCGCAACTTTTCATCTACTTCTTCCATTTTATTGCGACGAGTCGCTGCATTTCTTTACGACTGTTTACTGTTGATTGCGATCTATTTTGTTGTTACAGCCATTGCAATTAGCTTTAACAACGGCAACGCCATTCAACATATTGCCTATTACTTTCTTTTATACGTAATCGGTTTTTTGTTTTTTGATTGGTTCTGGATGCGTGGTGGTCAGACCTTAGGAATGCGTGCTTGGAAAATAAAATTAAGCTCAACAAACAATGCATCACTTACGCATCTTCAATGCTTGCATCGCTACTTTTTAGGGACGCTATTTTTTGTTTTTACGCTGTTTTGGATGTTTTTTAGCAAAGAAAGTACTGCAGTGCATGACCGCCTTTCTAAAACAAAAATAACAAGAGAAATCATATAGTTACTTGATATATAAAGGTTTCTTTATATTGTTATTTTTGCTGTTTTAGGGCTTTTTTTTATACTTTTTTAAGAACTACGTTGTATCCCTATAGCAGCAACTATAAAAAAGAATATTAACGGTAAAAAAGCACTTAAGGCAGGCGACAAACCATTGGCTAATGCAAGTTGTGTTAGTAGTTTGTTAACCAATACGTACACGATTCCAAGCATGATTCCGATAAAAATCTTTTGTCCTGCACCACCTGCGCGCTGCGATGAAAACACAAACGGTAACGACAACATCAACATAACGATAGTGGCAAACGGACTTGCAATTTTTACCCAAAATGCGAGTTCAATCGCCCTACTATCGAGTTGATTCGCTTTTAAATACTTCGCTTGGTCATATAAATTCTGTGCTGAGAGGCTGTCAGGCGACGTTGATAGGCTTTTTAGTACGTCTGCACTGACTAAATTTGGTACATCGCCAATTTTTTTGTCGTGTTTTGCTAACTCCTTCCAATTTTTTTGCTCGATAAACAAGGTTTCAACCGAATCAGCGCGAATTTTAGACACTTTTATATCTTCTAACTGCCAATCATTTTCAAGTTGTATTGCGCGTGCAGCATGTATAGATCGTACTAATTTAAATCCTTCAAACTCCGCAATATCGATATCTAACAAAGTGAAATCAGGCATAACAGTCGAAATATTGACGTAAGTTGCGCCTGATTTTATCCATAATCCGTTGCGCCCTTTCACTGATAAACGTTTTTCTAACGCTGTTAAACGCAACTCCTCTGCAATCTGTTCAGTGCGCGGCATGACTGTTTCACCAAGCAATGCAATCAAAACCATCAAGCCAAAACCGGTTATCAACACAGCACGAATGATCCGACTATTAGCAACTCCAGCTGCGCGCATAACGGTTAACTCACTGTTAGTCGCCAACGCACCTAAACCAAGCAAACTGCCTAACAATACTGATGGAGCAAACAACAAATAGGCTTTGCCGGGCAATGTTAGAAACACATATTGCATCGCCTTAGTAACGGTATAACTTCCCTTACCAACGTCATCTAACTCGCTGATAAACGAAAAAATACCGGCCAAGCCCACTAAGGTTAGCAGCACCAAAAGGCTCGTTGTCAGGATGGATCGGCCGATATATCGATCTAAAATTCCCAAGATCATACGGTGGCGCTCCTACCACCACTAACCCAACGCCAACCTACGCGTTTGATCAGCAAGAACACAATTAATCCCAACACTAGGAAGTGTATTGGCCACAGGCCAACCCATGAAGGCACTGTGCCTGCCGCAATCCATTTACGCATTAGCACGAGCAAATTGGCGTAGGGGATATAAATAAGAATCGCTATAGCAATTTTGCCAAAACGCCCCTCACGTGGTGACGTGTAGCTAAGCGGCACAGCTAACAAGGCTAATATTAATGCAGCAAGCGGTATCGAAATACGCCATTGCAGTTCTGCCTTTTCTGCTAAATCAGGTGATGCCCAGAGTTGCGAAAGCGATTTACCTTTAACACGCAATCGTGGCTCTGCGACATCTTCCCTTGGGCGCAAAACGCCCTGACGTTTAAACTGTGTCACGGTATATTCGGGGTCACCCGGACTTCCAATACTGGTTTGCCCGTCGGTGAAAATCAGATACTCATTGCCCGTCTCAGGATCTTTTTGGTAAGAGGCAATGCGTGCGATATCAATTGCAGGCACTTCCCCCTCCCTCTGTCGATACATAAAGACATCATTAAACTGAGAGCGATCCGCTGAGGTGTTTTTTACGAAGAGAACGGTTTTTCCGTCGCTGGACTCAACAAATTTGCCAGGGGTCAGGATACTTAGCGCAGATTGCTCAGTTAACTCCTGCTTTAGCTGCTGCTCATATCGAGCCGACCACGGCGATGCATAGACGGTTAAAAGCGTAATAAATAACGCTCCAAGTAGCCCCACCACTGCTGTCGGCCTTAAAAGATCCTTCCAGCCGGAGCCAGTTGCCTGCATCACAGTGATTTCGTTATCACGATAAAAACGGCCATGAGCCAGCAATATACCGAGATAGAGACCTAATGGGATAAGCGTTACCAGCAAACTGATCGATTTAATACCGACCAATATCATTAAGGTATCGGGTGTGATTGCACCATCTGTGACGCTGCGCAAGCTGCGCGCGAGCACATCGCCAATCATAATGACTAGCAATACCACGGTCACGGCAACCCAAGTGACCAACATTTCCTTTATCAGATAACGATCGAGTATCCGCACGAATGATTGCTTTCAGTGATGACTTATGGGGAATCGTTTTGAATGTAGCAGTTTCAGTCGGCAACCACACGGTGACGGACTGTTCATAATTAATTACACTGCGTGCAACCCCAAGAATACAGGAATTCACATGCAGATCAGCGTTGCAGTCACTCCAGTAAAAAAACAGGCAAATAATTGCGCAGTTGTAGCGATTTTCAACGATGGTCAACTTAAAGAATCGGCAAAACTCATTGATGCGGATAGCGATGGTTGTATCAAACGTGCCATAAAGTCGGGGGACCTCACCGGTAAACCAGGGCAAACCTTGTTATTGCACACCAGTGACAAAAGCCCGTGGTCACGTATTTTGCTCGTCGGAATGGGCGACAAAGCTGTCGTATCAGCCGCTGACTACATTAAATCTGTCGACGCGACCATCGCCACGCTTCGCGATACTGCCGTGGCCTCCCTAAGTGTGTTTATTCCTAGCGATGTACATGTTGCGGATCGCTCAGCTGCTTGGCAGTGTCAGCAAATGGCAAGCAAGTTAGCCAACGCTGAATATGACTATCGCGCGGCCAAACGCATAAGCCCTTTGGCCAAAATCAAAAAAACCACTCTATTTGTTGGCAAAAAAGAGCAAAAAAGCTGCAAAGCCGCCTGCAACCAAGGAGCCGCTACTGGCTCTGGTATACGAGTGGCCCGAGAACTTGGAGACCTACCAGCAAACATCTGCACACCGACTTTTTTGGCAACTCGCGCTCAATCAATGGCAAAAAACCAAAGCAAAGTAAAAACCACCATCGTTGGTGAAAAACAAATGGCCAAGCTGGGTATGGGGTCTTTTTTAGCGGTCTCTCAAGGTAGCCGTGAAGAAGGCAAGCTCATTATTATTGAGTATAAAGGCGGAAAAGCTAAACAAGCACCTGTCGTTCTGTTAGGCAAAGGCGTTACGTTTGATACTGGTGGCATATCTATCAAACCTTCTTCGGGGATGGACGAAATGAAGTACGACATGTGTGGTGCCGCAAGCGTATTCGGTGCTATGCATGCCTGTATCGAATTGGGCTTACCCGTAAATGTAACGGGTGTTGTCGCAGCCGCAGAGAATATGCCTGGCGGTGAAGCCACTCGCCCCGGTGATGTGGTAACCAGTATGTCAGGCCAAACGATCGAAGTGCTGAACACGGATGCAGAAGGCCGAATGGTACTTTGTGATGCACTCACCTACATCGAGCGCTTCAAACCCAAAGCGGTCGTCGACATGGCAACATTAACAGGCGCGTGCATTGTTGCGCTCGGCCACGAGTGCAGTGGATTAATGGGCAACGACGACGAACTAGCCGCTCAATTAATCCAAGCTGGAGAAACCAGCGGTGATCGTT
>CALJAA010000168.1 GCA_938028465.1 uncultured Granulosicoccaceae bacterium
TTGCGGCTTTAAACCTTGTCTCGTTAATATCAATGACACAGGGCGATCAGTCAGTTCAATAGCCTCTTTCCATGCAACGGCTGTTTCAACTGAATCGCATGGGCGCCAAGTCGACATATTTGGCATCATGCGTAGCGTTGCCGTTTGCTCAACCGGTTGGTGTGTTGGGCCATCTTCACCTAAACCGATTGAATCGTGGGTAAACACATAAATGCCTTGTATTTGCATTAATGCTGCCATTCGCAGCGCATTACGCGCGTACTCAGAGAACATTAAAAAGGTTGCAGCGTAGGGCTTAAAACCCCCATACAAAGCAATACCATTTGTAATGGCTGCCATCGCAAATTCGCGTACACCGTAGTAGATGTAGTTGCCAGCAGGGTCAGTCTCGATGCCTTTGGAGTCAGCCCAGATCGTTAAGTTTGACCCAGCTAAATCCGCCGAACCACCAATGAGTTCTGGCAGTAATGGCCCAAAACCATTTAATGTATTAAACGATGCCTTACGCGTGGCAATGGTTTCACCGGCGGCTACCGTTGCATCAATAAAGGCTTGCGATTTTGCTTGCCAATCGGCAGGTAACTCACCTGCTACACGGCGGTTAAATTCTGCCGCAAGCTCAGGGTGCTCGGCTTTGTATGCATCAAATTGTGCATGCCATGCTTTCTCAGCTGCTGCACCCTTTTCTTTAGCACTCCAAGCCGCCATGATATCGGCCGGAATCTCAAACGCTGCATGGCTCCAACCGAGTTGCTTGCGAGCCAGCTCGATTTCATCCGCACCCAATGGCGCGCCGTGGCTACTTTCTTTGCCGCCTTTATTCGGTGAGCCAAATCCAATTGTAGTTTTACAACATAATAATGTAGGTTGATCGCTTTTCTTGGCCGCGGTGATTGCAGCGGTAATGGCTTCTGGGTCGTGGCCATCGATATCGGCAATCACGTGCCAGCCGTAGCTTTCGAAACGCTTTGGTGTGTCGTCCGTAAACCAGCCTTCCACCTCACCATCGATCGAAATGCCGTTGTCGTCATACATCGCGATTAACTTGCCCAGCTTCAGCGTGCCGGCTAGAGAGCATGCTTCGTGAGAAATACCTTCCATTAAGCAGCCATCACCCAACATGACATAAGTTTGGTGATCAATTATGTTGTGCCCAGCGCGATTAAATTGAGCGCCGAGTGTGCGCTCCGCTATCGCCATACCCACTGCATTAGCCAAGCCCTGGCCCAATGGCCCGGTGGTGGTTTCAACGCCCGGTGTTTCGCGATATTCAGGGTGGCCGGCCGTTTTACTATGTAGCTGGCGGAAGTTTTTAAGCTCATCAATACCTAGGTCATAGCCAGTCAAATGAAGCAGCGAATACTGCAGCATAGAGGCGTGCCCATTAGATAAAACAAAGCGATCGCGGTTGATCCAGTGCGGGTTTGCGGGGTTATGGACGCGGAAATCATTCCATAATACTTCGGCCATATCGGCCATTCCCATGGGTGCACCCGGGTGACCGGAGTTGGCTTGCTGAACCGCATCCATACTGAGGGCTCGAATCGCATTGGCGAGATCGGTGCGAGAAGGCATCAAAACTCCTTGACTGGATAAAGGGTTGTTAGGTGAAGCCCGCAAGTATACTGGGCTTGGGGGTTTAAATGGCCAACAACGCCACCATCTTGGCCTCCTAAGCACTAGCGACGCTCTTTGTAACCAAGCAATGAGCAATTATCTGCCAATTCGCCCTATACAAGGTGTAGAGCGAGGAGTAAACTAGTGGGTTAGCCCGACCGCCTATACTTATAAAGAAACCACCGCATGGCAATGGACAAAAAAGCACAGCAATCAAGCCTCAAAGATTTGATCGCGAAAGGTAAGGAGCAAGGCTTCTTAACCTACGCAGAGGTTAATGATCACCTTCCCGAGGGTATCGTAGACCCTGAGCAAGTGGAAGAGATCATCGCAATGATCGGCGACATGGGCATCACCGTTGGTGAAGTTGCCCCTGAAGCTGACACACTCTCTATTAACGACAATAGCTCCAGCACCGACGAAGAAGCTGCCGATGAGGCTGCCGCGGTACTAGCTAGTGTTGATGGCGAGTTTGGACGAACCACCGACCCGGTCCGCATGTACATGCGCGAGATGGGTACGGTTGAGCTACTCACACGCGAAGGCGAAATTGAAATCGCCAAGCGTATTGAAGATGGCCTCAATCAAGTTCTGGCAGCCCTGGGTACCTACCCTGAAACCATCAACATGTTGTTGGAGCGATACGAAGAAGTCACCGAAGGCAATACGCGCCTAACTGACATCATCGTAAACTTCCGCGAAACCAGTGATGAGATTCGTGTAGCGAAGCCACCACCAAGCCCAGAAGATAAAGAAAAAGATAAAGAAGAAGAAGTTGTCGACACCGGCCCTGATCTAGAAGAGATCGCCCGCCGCATGGTTGCGCTTAAAAAAGAATACGCAAAAGCCATCAAAGCAATTGATGCCGCCGGCGGTGTTCAAGATGAAAAAGCCAAAAAGGCCATGGCGAAAGTTGCCGTTATCTTTTGCGAGTTCAAATACGCACCCGTTTTTGTTGCAGCACTAACAAGTGGCCTACGCGGCCAAGTAGAGCGCGTTCGTTCACTTGAACGTCAAGTACGTGATATCTGCGTTAAAACCTGCAAAATGCCACGTGCACTCTTCATTGGCTCTTTCCCTGGCCGTGAAACTGACCCTAAGTGGTTAGAAGAACAGATCAAAGTTAAAAAGCCATTTGCTGAAAAGATAAACGAGCAAAAAACAGAAATCGAAATGCTGCAATCGCGCATTCAGCACATCTGCAACAAGAGCATGTTGCCGATAAACGAGCTAAAAGAAATCAACCGACGCATGAGCATCGGTGAGGCTAAAGCTCGCCGTGCTAAAAAGGAAATGGTTGAAGCTAACCTTCGTTTGGTTATCTCGATTGCTAAAAAATACACTAACCGTGGGTTGCAGTTCCTTGATCTTATTCAGGAAGGCAATATCGGTTTGATGAAAGCTGTAGATAAATTCGAATACCGTCGTGGTTATAAGTTCTCAACTTACGCGACATGGTGGATCCGCCAAGCCATCACCCGCTCTATCGCCGATCAAGCGCGCACGATTCGTATCCCTGTGCACATGATCGAAACCATCAACAAGCTAAACCGTATTTCACGGCAGATGCTGCAGGTGATGGGCCGCGAAGCAACACCTGAAGAGCTGGCTGAAAAGATGGAAATGCCAGAAGACAAGATCCGCAAAGTGTTGAAGATTGCTAAAGAGCCAATCTCAATGGAAACCCCCATCGGCGACGACGAAGATTCGCACTTGGGTGATTTCATTGAAGATCAAAACATTCTGTCGCCAGTTGAAACAGCAACAGGCTTAGGCCTTGGTGAGACTACGCACGAAGTACTGGCAAGCCTTACGCCTCGTGAAGCCAAAGTACTGCGTATGCGTTTTGGTATCGACATGAACACCGACCACACGCTTGAAGAAGTGGGTAAGCAATTTGATGTAACCCGTGAGCGTATTCGTCAGATCGAAGCGAAAGCACTACGTAAGTTACGTCACCCTACTCGCTCCGAGCAGCTGCGTAGCTTTTTGGATAGTGGGCAGGAAACTTAATTCCTACAAAAATATTTTTATCGGGCGGCCTTCTTAGCCGCCCACCCTTCTATAATAACTACCCTAAGAAGGGCCTGTAGCTCAGTTGGTTAGAGCAGGGGACTCATAATCCCTTGGTCGCAGGTTCGAGTCCTGCCGGGCCCACCACTTCAAATCTACACGTGTAGACTTAGGCCGCGGACCATATAGTGTCCGGATCGGACAGGTTATGGTCACGCTGGAACCATATGATGTCCTGATCTTCACGTCGATCGTTGCAACTCTCTAAAAAATATCGCGATTATTGTGGACCACATGATGTCCGTTGA
>CALJAA010000169.1 GCA_938028465.1 uncultured Granulosicoccaceae bacterium
TCAGGTTGTGGATCAGGCTCTACTGGCTGCGGATCTGGATCCGGCTCTGGTTCGCCATCAGGAGGATTGTTGTCCACTAACATTGAACGGACTCGATCTGTTGATTCACGTGCAGTTGGCGCACCACCACCTGCAACAATCAAACGACCATCAATGATGCGTGCGATTGGTGCAACTAGATCTTCAGCTAACAGCTTAAAGGTGCTCCACTTGTTTGTACGGGGGTTGTATTTCCAAACCTTGTTTTTAGCGTTCTCGCCACCCACAGTGTAAATATCGCCCTTATAAACAAATGTACCTGGCTCAGTGTGTGAGTTCTTGCTTGGCAAGCTGGCCTTTGTTGTCCACTTATTGGTTTGAGGATTGAACGCATGTACCAATGTTGTATCTTGTGTGAACTTTCCCGGGCAGCTATCGTGACCATATTGGCCACCGATCGCATAAATAATGCCATTAACAACAGCGGTAGCAAAATGATTACGTGGGCTTGGCATAGCCGCAGCCGTAGTGATGTTTTTCCAGCCTTCGTTTGGCTTACCTAAATCATAGACGTAGTGGTTATCGACATCACATTTAGCGCGCGTATCGAGGCCACCAAACCAATGCACTTTATTGTTAACTAAGGCTGCACCACCAGCAGCGACGCCAGTTGGTAAGTCAGGGCCACGACGCCATTTTTTTGAGGTGAGGTTAAAGATCCAAACCTTTTCTGATACGCGGCCTGGGTGGCTACCAATACGCCCACCCACTAACCAGACGTCGGCACCAATTCTTACGACGCCGTTGTGCGTCATTGCATTACCAAGGGCGGTCGATGTTGAACTAATGATGCTCCACTTCTTAGTACCGGCATCATACTTCTCAACAGAGTTTGCGATTCGGATGCCCGGCTTGAAGCCGTTGAATACGTAGATGTCATCTCGATAGTCGACCGTTGTCGCCTCCACCCGAGGTGATTTCATAGCTGATTGATTGATCCAGTCAGCTGCAGCCGCTGTGCTGGTTGTTCCTAGTAATCCCAATACCACGATAGCCTGTGTAGCTATCCGAGCTGTTTTGTTCATCATGGCCGTTTCACTTGGTTATTATTATTGTTTGGGGAAGTCTGAATGAACCATTCAGCTACCTCAAGTTAACGGTGAAAGCCTTGTGACGCCCGTAGAATAACGGCCCCATCTTCTAGTGAATTGTGCGAATCAGTTCGTGTTAAATCGTTACAAACCGCAATATCACGCCATTTTGGCGCTCAAATAAAACGATAACCGTGGCGCAGTTTTTACGCTAACTAACAACATCCTTCTCACGCTTAGCAACTGTAAGCGAGGGCTACAATAATCAATCTACCCTCCAACTCTTTGCCTTTGTAAAGCTGATTGTCAGCTAACAATCCAACGAATCCTTGCGTAATCCATCACCCTGCGCCCTAGCGTACTCGGCAATATCCTTCATTGGCGCAAACCAAACATCACCTTGCTCCACTACTCGCTCGAGATGACGTTCCATTTCGCGCCAACGTGTAAGGCGCCCAGTTAAAAAAGGATGCAACACCGGCATCCAAAAACCACCAGCTTCATACATGGCTTCGTATTCTTCTATAAACGCTTTAACACCATCGCTTGGACTACGAACCGGCATCACATAATCCAACTCCTCCATGTGAGCAAACGGAGGCCAATCATCGTTACCCCAATGTGGCGGCAACTCAATGATCGAGCCCTTGCTGGTTACTACCTCGTACGGAAGATCATCAGCCATCATTGAGCTGTCGTAAAGAAAGTGTTGCTCGATCAATCGATTGAGAATGGCAGGCGTGATGCTATAGACCGGTGCTCGATAACCCAACGGCGCGCTGCCAGTCATTTTGATATGCACATCCATTGCTCTTCCGAACAGCTCGGCCTCTTTTTCATCCGAGTGATCCATTGGATCCTCATGCATCCAAGAATGGTGGCCGATTTCGTGACCGCCTTTAAGAATCGCTTCAACGGTTTCAGGATAGTGCTCCATAACCCAGCCCGGCATAAAAAACGTTTGCGTGAGTTCTAAGCGGCGATAGGTTTCTAAAATACGGGGTACGGCAACAGTAGGGCCATAACGCCCGGCCGAAATAGCTTGCAGCCGTAGCTCGGCATCCTTTGGCCGCCCGACACGCACTAGTGTGTCTGCATCAATATCAAAGGTTACCGATGCGGCGCACCGTTTACCCTCGGGCCAAGCGATCGGATGAAGAAACATAGCATTCCCTTTCAATGATGAACCGGCGTTGGCGTCAGTATGCCATGCTTATACACATACACCATAGAGGCCACCGCCACAATAGACATCACAATCAATACGCCAGCCGCTATCGAGAATACTTGTGCGCCACCTAATGCCACGATGATTGCACCAGCGATACCACCCGTTGCCATCTGCCATGCACCGACAACACCAGAACCCGTGCCAGCATGCCTACCGGCAGTAGCAATGGCACCCATGGTGGTATTGGCAATGATAATACCGTTACTAAATCCGAACAATGCACACGGCAGTGCTAAAGAAGCCGCGTGAGTAAAACCCATCGCTTGTGTCACAAACAACGAGACCATCGCAATCAAGCTCAGTAAACAACCGATTAAAGCCGCCCTCTCGATTCCTCTTTTGACAAAGTAGTTTCTATTAGCTGTATTTCCCAGTATGTAACTTAACGGCGTTAAGGCAAACCACATTCCGAACTCTGCCATCGAGTAGCCGTGGCGCTGAAACTGATATGCAAGAAAACCATTTAACGAAAAGAATATCCCGATTTGCATTCCACCCGCCATGGCCCAAGCCAGAAACAGCTTGTTGCTCAGTACAGTGCGATAAGCTGTAAACACGGAACGCATATTTATTTTGCTGATTCGATCTAAGTTCGTTTCAGTCACCAATCGAATGCCAGAACCAAAAACAACAACACCACTAATGGCTAACAATGCCATTGCGCCCTTCCAACCCGCAGTTTGTGCCAACACGCCACCAAACACCAAAGACAGTGCTGGCGCAATCGCTAACACCATAGAAATCGCCGACATCTGCCGCGCCGCTTCTTCACGATCAAACACATCATTAACAATAGCGCGCCCCATCGCCATGCAGGCCGCCGCTCCAAATCCTTGAATGCCTCTGAGCACAATAAGTTGACCAATACTCTGAGTAAACATAGCAGCGATACCAGCCAAGCTAAACAACAATGCACCAAACAACAATACCGGCCGCCTTCCCACGCGATCAGACACCGGCCCATAAACCAGCTGGCCAATCGCTAGTACAATCATGTACACACTCAGCAATTGCTGAACCGCTTCGCTTGATACAGTGAGTTCGGTTTTTATCAGCGGCAGGGTTGGCGATAGAATGGTTAAACCCACCACTGCACTGGCAGTGCACAATGCAAGAAACCAGATTGGCGGGGCTATGGCGCTTGCCGTGTTGCTTGTGGTGTCGCTTTTTGTCATTTTAATTGTGCATATATAACTGGCAAGTTTGACTAACGCCCGTGCTTGTTAGCAGGCTAGCGACTTGTGGTTATAAATAGTAAGGAATGTGATGTTAGCGCTATTTGAATATCGAGTAGCTGACGTTATCGGCAGCAGGAATGCCACCATAATGACATGCTACTGCAGCCCAAGCAGCACTAATCTATTTGGAAGATGATCTATAAAGGCAATAATAGGGATTGAGTAACGACATTTTGACTCTATTGGCTACAAGTCAATCTACTCTGCACCCTGATAAAACCCTCGCTTACAGTTACCTATGAGGTGTAAGAGCTTCTCACCTGCCGATGAGCCAAACACAGCGCTCATCAGGCTTTTTTGTACACAGCATACGTGATATAAATAATGAACTGAACAAAACCACAGAAGCTAATCACGCATGTACGTCAGAAACGCCTGGTACGTGGCAGGTTGGGCCTCGGAGTTCGATGATGCTCTAAGGCGCGTTACCCTGCTCGAAGAACACTTGGTTATGTACCGGATTGACGCCAATACCGTGGTTGCTTTAGAAGACCGGTGCCCCCACCGGCTTATGCCCTTATCCAAAGGCAAACGTATTGGCAATGATATCCAATGCGGTTATCACGGCATGACATTTAACTGCGAAGGCGGCTGTGTTCGTGTTCCCGGCCAAGACAACGTACCAACCTCAGCCTATGTAACCGCCTACCCTGTTCGACAACGTAATGACATTGTTTTTGTATGGATGGGTGAACCTGAAAAAATGAATGAAGATCTCATCTTCGATATGCCGGAGTTTAATTCCCCCGATTGGCATGTACACCAAGGCGATGCCCTACACCTTAAAGCCAACTATTTAAATGTAGCTGAAAACCTAGTCGACCCAGCACACGTCAGTTTTGTCCACCCTACAACACTGGGCAATGCCGCAAGCGAAAACGTACCCGTACATGTTGATACGCAAGGTGAAGTACTGGTGGCATGGCGTTGGATACGCGATGCAGAGCCTGTTGGTTTTTTTCAGCAATTTGGAGGCTTTAAAGGCCACGTTGATCGATGGCATTACTACTATCTACACCTCCCCTCAATTGCCGTCATTGATTTTGGAAGTGCGCCGGTTGAAATGAAACTACCAGAAGATGAGCGCGATCGAGGTGTGCGTATTTTTGCGTTGCACTTTCTCACCCCTATCAATGAGCACTACACCATTGATCGTTGGATGCATATTCGCAACGCAGCCGTAAATGATGACGCCGCTTCAGCGCAAATGGATGCCATGTTTCGCATTGCCTTTGACGAAGACAAAGCTATTTTAGAAGCCATTGATGAGCAGGAAAAACTGCCACAAAAACGCAAGCCGATCCGCTTAGCGATTGACAAAGGGCCTACTGTATACAGAAGACGAATTCGAGATTTAGCAGAGCTTGAAGCCACAGAAGATTTAGGAGACGCGGTACGGCCTACGTTTGTGCATCACGAATAATTGGCTACCACAACACAAAGTAATTTAATAAGGCTAATCAATAAGTCAAAAAATAAACGGTAACTAAGCAATTAGTTATAAGCATGGAATAACCATTGGAGAGAAATATGAAAAGCTTAAAAAAATGGTTTGTTGCAGGAATCGCAGCAACCGCAATGACCATCGCCGCCTCGGCAAGCGCCGAAGACACAATAAAGATTGGCGAAATTAATCACTATAAAAGAATGGCAGCGTTTGCTGGCCCCTATAAAAATGGTATTGAGCTGGCACTCGAAGAGGTCAATAGCGCAGGTGGTGTATTAGGTAAACCGCTTGAGTTTATTTTCCGTGATGACCAGGGCAAACCTGGCGAGGCAATTAAAATTGCTGAAGAGCTTATGACCCGCGAAGGCACCGTTATGCTCACCGGCACGATACTCAGTAACATTGGCCTGGCCATCTCATCACTGGCCGCTGAAAAAGGCTATGTATATTTAGCTGCCGAACCCCTAGCTGATTCAATTGTGTGGGAAAGTGGTAATAAGTATACGTTCCGACTACGCGCCTCTACTTATATGCAAGCTGCCATGTTGGCAGAAGCCGCATCTAAAACCGATGCCAAAACATACGCCACCATCGCACCCAACTATGCTTACGGTAAAGATGCGGTTGCAGCTTTCAAAAAAGCGCTACTCGCATTACGCCCCGACGTCACCTTTGTGACTGAACAATGGCCCGCCCTTTTCAAGATTGATGCAGGTGCTGAAGTACAAGCAATTGAAAAGGCCAAACCTGATGCCATCTACAACGTGACCTTCGGTGGTGACTTAGCTAAATTCGTACGTGAAGGTACAACCCGTGGCCTGTTTGATGACCGCCAAGTGTATGGCTTACTCACCGGAGAACCAGAATACCTCGACCCACTAAAAGATGAAGCACCTGAAGGTTGGACGGTAACCGGTTACCCTTGGTACGACTTCACCGATGGCCCCAACAAAGTCTTTGTTGATAACTACCAAGCAAAGTACAACGAACGCCCAGGCATTGGCTCACTCGTTGGCTATATGACAGTTCAATCAATTGCCGCTGGCATTACCAAAGCGGGCGCAACGGATGCTGATTCACTGATTGCAGGCTTTAGAGGTTTGGATGTTGATACGCCGGTGGGTAAAATCCACTTTAGAGAGCAAGACCACCAGGCAACCATGGGTGCATTTGTCGGCACCACAGCGTTAAAAGATGGTGCTGGCATTCTGGTCGATTGGGAGTACAAAGACGGCGCGGATTATCTGCCATCCGATGAAGAAGTCGCCAAAATGCGCCCCGCTGAATAGTCATTAGCTTTAATCAATAATCAGCGCTTCCACTGGTATGACGCCAGTGGAAGCGCTGGAGAATCATATCCATGGGATTGTTTATTGCGCAGCTGCTTACCGGCTTAGCTAACGCTGCGGCTTTATTTCTAGTGGCCTCTGGGCTATCGCTGATATTCGGTGTTACCCGCATCGTCAATTTCTCGCACGGTTCGTTTTACATGCTGGGTGCGTTTATCGGCTACTCATTTATGCAGGTGCTACCCGGCGGCATCGGCTTTTGGTCGTCGGTACTGCTCGCTGGCTTAGTGGTTGGCATTATCGGCGTGATAGTAGAGATCCTCGTACTACGCCCGGTTTATCGAGCACCTGAGCTATTTCAATTAGTAGCCACGTTTGGCGTTATTCTCGTTATTCAAGATCTCGCCCTAATGATTTGGGGCGCAGAAGATGTACTCGGCCCACGCGCACCGGGTTTAAAAGGTGTGGTACGTATTATGGGTGAGCCAGTACCTCAATTCGATTTAGCCCTCATCGCGATCACTCCGTTTGTCTTGCTGGGCTTGTGGTATCTCATATCAAAAACACGGGTGGGCATATTGGTGCGCGCAGCCACTCAAGATCGTGAAATGGTGGGCGCACTGGGTGTGAATCAATCTTGGTTGTTCACTGGTGTATTTTTTCTGGGTGCAGCGCTTGCCGGGCTTGGCGGTGCTATACAGCTACCCAAAGGTGGCGCAGACTTATTAATGGACTTCAATATATTAGCGTCCATCTTTGTCGTGGTGGTTATTGGTGGCATGGGCTCTCTGCCTGGTGCTTACATTGCTGCTGTGCTGATCTCAGTGTTAAATGTATTTGGCGTGGCC
>CALJAA010000170.1 GCA_938028465.1 uncultured Granulosicoccaceae bacterium
GTTTAATCACGACTGGATAGTGATTGTGTTCATCAGTACGAAAAGTTGTGTGTATAGGTAGCAGGTCAGTTAGCTGCTTCAACAGGCGATTACGTTGGCGCCTGCTGTGATCCGCTCTATGACCGTACTTTTGCTTTGCTATTGCAGCCAGAGGCCCAAAGGCAGGAATTTGTGCAACGCAATAACCCAGTATAAAACGCGTGTCTTCCTGCACTACAACAGTGGCGGATATGGGTTTGCACTTGGTATGTTCTGCCGTGATCAGATCATCAAACTGCACTCGATCGAATGCGCCAAACTCAGCTTGGATGGATTGCAGTAGCTTCGTATTGCGCTTGCGGGATTGTGCCGCTAAAAACACCAAGCGCCGGGCGATGGTAGTGCGCGATACCTTGAAATGCCTTGCAGCATCCCGTAGTGAAATTCGTTTACAAAATAGATCGCGCAGAGGTTCGTTGATGCGCCGCTTTTTTTGGCGATAACAGTCTGAGAACGTGGCGTTGGAGAAATATTTTAAGCACGCTTTGCAGCGATAATTTTGAATTTTGCGCGAATCAGAGCGGCGAAAAAAGTGGCCATTACGGACCACTGAACCGCTATCAGCGCGGCAGTTGGGGCATTCAGGGCACATCCTTGTGATCCTGTGTTTAGTTTGTTGTAGCTAGATACTACTACAAAATCTCGTCAGTAGCGTAGTAGGCCAGTATTTACAAAACCTTAACGGCTCCTTCAATAACACCGCGTGCTGTTTTCATTCCTCTATCAATGCCGTCATTTATTTCTTCCATCGAAATTACGCCAGCACCCTTTCCCGCAGCGGCATTCACCACTACACCACAGCAGGCATAAGCCATATCCAGCTCACGTGCTAGCACGGCTTCTGGCATGCCCGTCATACCAACAATCGTGCAACCATCACGTTCCATTCGATTGATCTCTGCGATTGTTTCCAGATGAGGGCCTTGGGTGGCACCATAGGTACCATGGGTTATTACATCCGCACCCAGTGCGCTACCCGATTTAATCAAGGCATCGCGAACGTGTTCATCATAGGGGTAACTAAAATCCACATGCCGCACTTCATCAGGCATGCCGTCATAAAAGGTATTAACACGCCCAGTAGTGTAGTCTATGATTTGATCCGGTATAACGATGCTACCGGTAGTGCATTCTTCACTGATACCACCAACTGCACCAACGGCTATGATCTTTTTAATACCGATCGATTGCAAAGCCCAGATGTTGGCGCAATAATTAACGCGATGCGGTGGAATTTTGTGTGTATGGCCATGACGAGCCAAGAAGACAATTGGCAGCTTGTTTAATTCGCCATAAATGATGGGGCATGAAGGTGCGCCGTAAGGCGTTTTAATCATTTCACGGCCTTTGATCTCAAGGCCTTCCATACGAGCTAATCCAGTGCCACCGATAATCGCGACAGTTGCCATGTTCAATCCTTATGGTTATTAATAGAATTCGTTGCGACTTTTTTGGAATAATTTTGCAACTTTTTAGCTAACTAGCTTGAAGTAATACCGATGCACTAGCGGCGATGCCTTCACCTCTACCAGTGAAACCTAGTAGCTCACTGGTTGTCGCCTTTACATTAACACACTGCACATCTATACCCAGATCGGCACTGATCACACTTTGCATCTGCTCAACATAAGGCGCCATCTTGGGAGCTTGCGCGATTATTGTTGCATCTACATTGACACACTGCCAAGAGCGCTGTTCCAACTGACTCACTACATCATGCAATAGCTCTCGGCTATCAATGCCTTTGTACTTTGGATCGTTATCCGGATAGTGCCTGCCTATATCGCCAAGGCCGGCAGCACCTAATAAAGCATCGCAGATTGCATGCAATAAAACATCACCATCGGAATGCGCTTTAAACTGATGGTTAAACGGAATACGTACGCCACCAATCATGAGATGATCACCATCGGTAAACGCGTGTACATCAAAGCCCTGGCCTATGCGCATCATGTTATTCACACCTTTAGTGTCACTCAGCGGAAGATAAACGATCTAACAACAAAACTTCAGCTAGTTTCGCATCACTGTCGCGTGTAATTTTAAAATTAGCCTGCAAGGCTTCAACCATTACCGGCACGTGGCCAGCGAGCTCCATCACTGAGGCTTCATCTGTAATTTGTGCATCCGGGTTATTAAGTTGCGCCTGATAGGCTGCTAACAACTCCCCCGCTCTAAAAAGCTGAGGTGTTTGCGCTAACCATAACCGGCGCCGATCAATGGTTTCTCTGATCGCTAATGTTTGTTCATCACTGGCAAGCTTAAGCGTATCTTGCAGTGGTGTGGCCAATATACCACCCGCCCATTGGCCTTCGGCGACCTGATCAACCAGGCGAACAATATCATTGGCCGCCACAAGTGGTCTCGCAGCATCATGCACCAGCACCCACGTAGTTTCACCTGCTTGTTCAATAACGGCTTTTAGGCCAGACATAACAGAGTCGGAACGCTCAGCGCCCCCGACAACACTGCTGATACGGGCATCACTGCTGGCAGGTAGCTGTGACCAATGCCTATCGTTGCTGGCCAATGCCACAACCGCATGTTGAACCATGGGTACTGACAACAGGGCATCCAAGCTGTGTTGCAAAACGGCTTTGCTGGCAATATTGAGATATTGTTTGGGTTGGGATAGCCGCATGCGCTTCCCGATGCCAGCGGCGGGCACCACCGCCCAAATAGTATCGATGGTGGGCGCAGTGATAGTCACGCGGTTACTCTTGGCCACCAGAGGAGCGGTTGATGATTACACCGCTATCTTGGATATTGCTTGAATTATTCGCTGATGAATTTCGCGTAGATTTTTCGCGTACAAATTGATAAAAAGTTTCGTCGGGGTCAATCATACCCAACTCGGCGCGCGCACGCTCTTCAATTGCATCTAGGCCACTTTTTAAATCAGCCACTTCAGCGGCCAATGCTTGGTTACGCCCACGTAAGCGAATTAATTCAGTTTGAGTTTCACGTGCTTGATCGCGCAGGCGCGACACTTCTTGCAAGCTGCCATCACCAAACCAGAGGCGAACTTGCAAACCGACAAACAGTATTAACAATAAGGCAATCAGTACCTTCATCAGCGTCGACGACTCGCCGCGTTACAAAGTTTGATTAAATGCGCTGGCACCTGCATAAACGGCGCGATCACCGAGGATCTCTTCAATACGCAACAATTGGTTGTATTTAGCAATACGATCAGAGCGTGATAGTGATCCGGTTTTAATTTGCTTAGCGTTGGTAGCAACTGCTAAATCAGCAATGGTTGTATCTTCGGTCTCGCCTGAGCGATGCGACGTTACAGTTGTATACCCAGAGGCATGCGCCATTTTAATCGCATCAAGTGTTTCAGTTAGAGTACCTATTTGATTGACCTTTACCAATATCGAATTAGCAATTTTTTGCTCAATGCCACGGGCTAAAATTTTAGGATTAGTCACAAACAGATCATCACCCACGATCTGTATTTTGTCGTTCATGCGTTCCGACATGATTTTCCAACCATCCCAATCACTTTCATCTAAACCGTCTTCGATCGAAATAATCGGATAACGCTTTACCCAATCATCTAAGTAATCAACAAATTGTTCGGCCGTGAATTTTTTGTTTTCTGATGCTAAGTCGTATGTGCCTTCTTTATAGAATTCTGACGCGGCTACATCTAATGCAAGATAAACATCTTTACCGGCAGTGTAACCAGCTTTATCGATTGCAGTAAGTATGACTTCAATCGCCTCTTCATTTGATGTTAGGTTTGGAGCAAACCCACCTTCATCGCCGACATTCGTGTTCATACCTTTGCTATGCAATACATCACGTAAGTTGTGAAAAATCTCAGCACCGCAACGTAGCGCTTCGCTAAATGATTTAGCGCCTACTGGCATCACCATAAATTCTTGAAGATCAACACTGTTATCTGCATGCGAACCACCGTTGATGATATTCATCATGGGCACTGGCAACGTAACCGCATCATCGCCACCTAGATATTGAAACAGAGGCTTACCCTGTGCGTTGGCCGCCGCGTGAGCATTCGCCATTGACACACCCAGCAATGCATTAGCACCTAGTTTGTCTTTATTCTCAGAGCCATCCAACTTGAGCATGATGTTATCGACTGCTGCTTGATCAATGCACTCTTGCGACACCAAGGCATCACGAATTGGCCCATTGATATTGCCAACGGCTTTAAGTACGCCCTTACCCAAATAACGGCTTTTATCACCATCGCGTAGTTCGAGTGCTTCGCGCGTACCGGTTGATGCACCTGAGGGCACAGCGGCACGACCCATTACACCAGATTCAAGGGTGACATCACATTCAATAGTGGGGTTCCCACGTGAATCCATGATCTCACGGGCGCGAATATCGGAAATTTTAGTGCTCATTTCAAAACTCTCTAATGTCGTGCGAACAAGCTGACTGTTGTAAAGTCAGCTTATGTCGTTGTTATATTGTACTTCGGCAAACGGCTGCGCTTTAGCAACGGTATCAAGTGCCTTTAGTGTTTCTAATAAGTTTTCTAACCGATCAAGCGGCCAAGCATTAGGACCGTCGCTCAGCGCATTATCAGGATCAGGGTGCGTTTCCATAAACAAGCCTGACACACCCGCCGCTACCGCCGCTCTTGCCAATACGGGTACGTGCTCGCGTTGGCCACCTGAAGAAACGCCTTCGCCACCGGGTAGCTGTACAGAATGAGTCGCATCGAAAACGACTGGGCAATTAGTGTTACGCATGATCGCAAGGCCACGCATATCGGATACTAAATTGTTATACCCAAACGATGCACCACGTTCGCATACCATAATGTTGTTATTACCCGCATCACGCGCTTTTTTGACTACGTTAGTCATCTCATTGGGTGATAAAAACTGACCCTTTTTAAAGTTAACCGGAATACCGGCTTTAGCCACGCGAGTTATAAAGTTTGTTTGTCTGCATAAAAATGCAGGCGTTTGTAATACATCAACCACATCGGCTACTTCGTCAATGGGCGTATCTTCGTGTACATCAGTTAGCACGGGTACACCCACTTCACTTTTGACTTTTGCCAAAATCCGTAAACCTTCGGCCATACCCAAGCCTCGATAACTGTCGATCGATGAACGGTTGGCTTTATCAAATGAAGATTTATAAATGAGCGGGATGCCAACGCGTTCGCACATCGCTTTGAGCGTGGTGGCGGTATCCATTGCCATCGCTTCGGATTCGATTGCACAGGGGCCAGCAATCACAAATATCGGTTGATCAAGACCAACCTCAAAACCACACAATTGCATGTTTTTATACCAATTCCTTAAACCGCTTCAGTAGGGCTAGTGGCTACAGCTGGCTTGTCTGCCGATACGCCCAAAGCCTGAGCTTCAAGTGCAGCATTAATAAAGCTAGTGAACAACGGATGGCCATCACGTGGAGTGGATGTGTACTCTGGATGAAACTGGCAACCAATAAACCAAGGGTGATCAGGCAACTCAACCATTTCAACTAAACCTAGCTCATCATTTGAGCGTGCTGATATCACTAAGCCAGCAGCAGTTAGGCGATTAGCGTAGTTATCGTTAAATTCAAAACGATGACGATGGCGCTCAACAATTTTTGTATTGCCATATACTCTTGCTGACAGGCTATCGGGCTGCACATTACACTCTTGCCCACCTAAGCGCATGGTGCCACCTAGATCTGAATCGCCATCACGGACTACAGTTTCACCGTCTTTATCTTTCCATTCAGTGATCAATGCAATCACTGGGTCAGACGTAGACAGATCGAATTCACTACTATTGGCGTTATCGATGCCAGCAACTTCGCGAGCGAAATCAATTACCGCAACTTGCATACCTAAGCAAATGCCTAGATAAGGAATATTATTTAAGCGCGCATAGCGAGCTGCGGCTATTTTACCCTCAATGCCACGTGTACCAAAGCCACCTGGCACTAGAATCGCATCAATTTCAGCCAGCGATGTCATATCGCCACGCTCAAGCTTTTCGGAATCCAAATAACGAATCTTTACTCGGCTATCGGTTTTGATACCAGCATGCGCTAGAGCTTCGTTAAGGGATTTATATGATTCGGTTAATTCGGTGTACTTCCCAACCATACCGATGGTGACTGATTTCGCTGGGCTAAGAATCCCTTCTACAACGGCATCCCATTCGCTTAAATCAGCTTTTGGTAGATCAAGGCCAAAACGTTTAACGACCAAGTCATCTAAGTGTTGCTCATGCAACATACGCGGAATGCCGTAGATACAATCTACATCGCTTGCGGCAATGACTGCCTCTTCTTGGACGTTGGTAAAAAGGGCTATCTTGCGACGCTCAGAATCAGGCAATGGACGATCACAGCGACATAATAAGATATCGGGTTGAATACCGATTGAACGCATTTCTTTGACTGAATGCTGTGTTGGCTTGGTTTTGATTTCACCCGCTGTAGCAATGTAAGGCACCAATGTAAGGTGGATGAACATCGTACGTTCACGACCAAGTTCAACAGCCATCTGGCGTATCGCTTCTAAAAATGGCAGTGATTCGATATCGCCCACTGTGCCACCAATTTCGACCATGGCTACATCGGCATCACCTGCCCCTTTTATGACTCGGCGTTTAATTTCATCAGTGATGTGCGGGATAACCTGCACTGTGGCACCAAGATAAGCACCACGGCGTTCGTTTTTAATCACAGTCTCGTAAACACGACCAGTGGTGAAGTTATTATTCTGGCTGGTCGTGATACGAACAAATCGTTCATAGTGACCCAAATCAAGATCGGTCTCGGCGCCGTCTTCTGTGACGAATACCTCGCCATGTTGATAAGGGCTCATAGTGCCCGGATCAACGTTGATGTAGGGGTCAAGCTTAAGCATCGTAACCGAGAGGCCGCGTGCTTCCAGCAATGCCGCGAGTGATGCAGCTGATATGCCTTTGCCTAACGATGAAACCACACCGCCGGTTACGAAAATAAAACGCGTCATATGCTGCTATCTGGTCCGGGCGCACCGAACCACGCAAAGGGTCGATAACGCAAAAAAAAAGGGTAAATAAACTCTCAGCAACGAAGCTTAAAACTGAATAACCATGCTGCCTAATAATGAAGCACCTGAATGCCTCAAGGATGGAAGATAAGCTTACCAGAAGCGCACTCAATGGACAATTGCCGAACCCACAATTGACCTAACCATTAAGCGATTTCTGCAGCGTTTTGTGGGGCTGTTCGGAAATCGACCGCAACCGCAATATTCCACACTGCAGCAAGCCTATCGTTAACATACAACAATGGAATTGAGTCTCGTTGCCACGGTGGCACCGACGATTCTTGTAACAATTTTTTTACTGCTTTATGAAATGCGGGCTCTCCTAGCTTGATCAATTCTCCACCACTACGGTTACGAACGGTGACGCTGCCCTCTTTAGGCAGATTGATACCTTGCTCAAGACAGGCTTGCTTGGTTAACGTAATGCCCGTTTCTGCGATCGATAACTCGTTAAACGGTGCATCCCACGTGTAAAGAAACGGCTCACTGCCGGTTTGCGGCGGCAGTAGGTATAGCCGGTCGCCATGACGACGAAATTCGTAGTCGCGCACATTCACAATACCTGACGAATCATCACGCGCATTAATCAGATTTAACAGCACCTGACGCAAATCCTGTAGCCGTGGCATACGTAGCTTAGATTGACGAGCCCAAACACGCAGTACGTTGTAGGCACGCTCTCTGGGCAAAGATTTTAGCTCCGAGACGCTCAGCTCAGTACTGCCGCGCAAGCGCACCAGCTCCAGATCCTCTTGGGCAATACTCAGCAAGGTTTGGCTGGCAGCCGCGCTACGCTTGGCACTCCGGCTAAGCGTGTGGGCTGACGCAGGCCAACGCTCCTTGAGCAAGGGCATAACGACGTTACGAAGGTAGTTTCGATCAAACGATGTGTCGGCATTGGATGGGTCTTCAATCCAATCAAGCAAATTGTTGGACGCGTACTCAGCCAGTTGCTGTTGACTACAAGGCAACAACGGGCGGCACAGATAGCCATTGGCAAACGTGCGCTTACGTGGGATAGACGCCAAGCCATCAGGGCCGCTGCCACGCAAAGCCTGCAACAAGAAGGTTTCAGCTTGGTCATCGGCATGCTGAGCTAACAACAATTGCTCACCATCGAGTAAATTGCCAGAAAACGCCGCATAGCGAGCTAGCCGAGCATTGGCTTCGGGCCCATTGCCAGTGTCTTCAACATTAACGGACAGCACGTGCATCGGAACGCCCAATTCGTCGCAAGTGGTTTTGCAGTGAGCAGCCCAGCGCTGGCTGTCAGTCTGCAAGCCATGGTCAACATACACCGCACGCAAAGTTTGGTCGGGATAGGCTTCTAGGGCACCAGCAAAGGCATGCAATAGCACGTGCGAATCCATTCCGCCGCTATACGCTACGCAAAAATGAGTGGCTTTGGTTTGATTACCGAGATACTCGGCCAATGCTTGATCGATTGAAGGGGACTTATGCATGCGATCCATACTACTCCGACTACTCACCCATACTGCTGCGCTATTGCACAACACGCAGTTCCTACTTCCTGTGTACTCGCCGTGAGTACTGTTGTATCAACCGTCCTACACTTCGCACCTCGTCCTTCAACCTTCTTTGAACTCACCGTACGCTCTTAGTTTCACTAAGCGATTACTAAGCAAATCATCTGTCGACATATTGCTTAGTACAGAAAGCTCTTCTTGCAATGCCTGACGCATTGATATCGCCATGGCTTGAGGGTCACGATGTGCACCCCCGAGTGGTTCTTCTATCACTCGATCAACTAAGCCTAGTTCAAATAATCGCTCAGATGTAATACCCATAGCTTCAGCTGCGTCCGCCGCTTTATCGACGCTCTTATACAAAATTGACGCACAACCTTCTGGGCTGATAACCGAGTACACACTGTATTGCAGCATCATGACGCGATCACCTACGCCAATCGCCAACGCACCACCTGAACCACCTTCACCGATGACAGTACAAATGATAGGTGTTTTTAGATCAGCCATCACAAAAAGATTACGGGCGATGGCTTCACTCTGGCCACGCTCTTCGGCACCGATACCGGGGTATGCACCTGGTGTATCGATAAATGTGATCACTGGCATTTTAAAACGTTCGGCTAGTTCCATTAATCGCTTGGCTTTGCGATAGCCCTCAGGCCTTGGCATACCGAAATTACGTTTGATTTTTTCTTTGGTGTCACGACCTTTTTCATGGCCAACCACAACAACAGGCTTATCGTTAAGGCGTGCAACACCACCAATGATGGCGTAGTCATCACCGTATAGGCGATCACCGTGCAGCTCGTCGAAATCGGTAAAGACGTTATCGATGTAAAAACGCGTGTAAGGGCGCTGCGGATGCCGAGCCATTTGCGCCACTTGCCATGAAGACAATTTGGCAAAAATGCTCTGGGTTAGGGAGTCGCACTTTTTTTCAAGCCGATCAACTTCTTCGTTGATGTTGATATCAGCGTCTTCGGTTGCAAACTGCAGCTCCCGAATTTTGGCTTCAAGTTCGGCAATCGGTTGTTCGAAATCGAGAAAATTCGGATTCATTGATGACGCTAATGATGCTAAACGTAGACGCCGTTATTCTACCTTACGTACTGGCTACGTGCAGCTTTATGCGCGCAAAACCTAAGCTTAGTAAACCAGTTCGACGCTATTTTCGCCCGTAAGTAGGTTTAGACTGGCTAATAGCTCCTGCTGGGGATTGACCGACCACCTGCGCCCTGCTTGGATCCTGGCGGTGGCCTGCTGGTTTTGATAGTTAAAATACACCGGTGTGCTACCACTATTGTGGGTTGATAGCGTTTTGAGCAAATCAGCCAAACCCTTTTCATCCAGCTGCCCTGCTTGCAAATTAATGATCAATCGTCGAGCAAAACGGGCTCGAGCTTTCGCCATATCGTAAATCTCAGCCGCTTTGATCTTGTGGCCGCCATTAAAATCATCTGGACTGATTTCGCCCTCCACCACCAGCACATCGTCTTTTTGAATTAAGTGCGCGCTAGACTCGATGATATCGCCACGCAAAGTGATTTCGACTCGACTGGTTGTGTCATCGATGGTGATGAAGCCCATTTTTCCACCTTGGAAATCACGGAACCGTATGCCCGTCACCAGGCCTGCCGCCACAACCGGTTTACCTTTTTGACGATAGGCCGGTTGAGCATTATTGCTGCCACTGGCAGACAGTGCACACAATGACTTCAATGTGCCTTTGGTAAATTTTGCTAGCTCATCGCGAAACTCCTCAATCGGATGGCCACTGAGATACAAGCCCAAAGTATCTTTTTCAGCCTTTAAGCGAACGCGATCAGGCCAGGCATCGACCTTGGCACGATTCACTACAGCCGCAGGCGCTGCCTCATCCAGCCCAAAAAGATCATTTTGCCCAGCCGCCTGGTTACGATGATATTGGTCAGCGCCTTGCAAGGCATCGGGCAAATGCTCCATCATGCTAGCGCGATTGGGGCCAAGGTCATCAGCAGCACCAGAGCGGATTAATGCTTCAAGCACTCGCTTGTTAACGCTACCTTGATCAGCACGGCGGCAAAGATCATCTAGGTCACTAAACGGGCCATTCGCATCTCGCTCCGCCAGCACATTGGTTAACGCAGCTTCACCCACTCCTTTGATCGCGCCCAAGCCGTATAAAATGGTTTTATCATCAACAACCGAAAAACGAACCTGCGAGCGATTGATATCTGGTGATTGTATGGTGACACCCATAGCATCACACTCTTCTTTGAATATCACCACCTTTTCGGTGTTGTCCATATCCGATGACAACACCGCCGACATAAAAGCAGCACCATGGTGCGTTTTTAGCCACGCAGTTTGGTATGAAAGCAAGGCGTAGGCTGCGGAGTGAGATTTGTTAAAACCATAACCTGCGAATTTTTCAACAAGATCAAAAATATTACCGGCTAGATCGGCATCGATTTCATTTTTCACACAACCTGCTAAAAACACTGAGCGCTGCTGGGCCATTTCTTCGGCCTTTTTCTTACCCATAGCACGACGCAAGATATCTGCACCACCCAAGGAAAAGCCACCCATCACCTGAGCGATTTGGATAACTTGCTCCTGATACAAAATAACGCCGTAGGTTGGCTCAAGTACCGGCTTGAGAATGTCTAGCTGATAGTCCTCGTGTGGCCAAGCTAGCTTTTTACGCCCGTGCTTACGATCGATGAAGTCGTCTACCATGCCTGATTGCAAAGGGCCAGGACGATACAAGGCAACCAGTGCGATGATGTCTTCAAAATTATCCGGCTGTAAACGTTCGATAAGCCGTTTCATACCAGAGGATTCGAGCTGGAATATCGCCGTTGTTTCAGCTCGTTGTAATAAGTCGTAGGTTGGTCTGTCGTCCAACTTTAGCTTGATGATATCCAACGGTTCATCAGCGTGGCGGTTAATTTCTTTTACGGCATTGTCGATAATGGTGAGCGTACGCAAGCCAAGAAAATCAAACTTTACTAGGCCTACGTCTTCTGCATCATCCTTATCAAACTGAGTAACCAAGCTACTGCCATCAGCTTCGCAATACAGCGGTGCAAAATCGGTTAGCGCGGTTGGCGCGATAACCACACCACCGGCGTGCTTACCACAGTTTCGTGATAAGCCTTCCAAGGCCAATGCCATATCGAGCAAGGCCGTGACTTCTTCATCTTCGCGATAAGCGCGACCTAGGTCTTCTGATTCGGCCATCGCTTTGGTGAGCGTCATCCCCACTTCAAACGGCACCATCTTGGCAACGCGATCAACAAAGCCGTAAGGGTGGCTCATGATACGACCCACATCACGCACTACCGCTTTAGCGGCCATGGTGCCATAGGTAATGATTTGTGATACTCGGCTCGCGCCGTATTTCTCGGCAACGTATTGAATAACCCGATCACGACCATCCATACAAAAGTCAATATCAAAATCCGGCATTGATACACGCTCAGGATTAAGAAAACGCTCAAACAGTAAATCGTATTCCAGCGGATCGATATCGGTGATGGTCATGGCATACGCCACCAAAGAACCAGCACCGGAGCCTCGGCCTGGCCCAACGGGTATATCGTTTTCACGAGACCACTTTATGAAGTCGGCAACAATCAAAAAGTAACCCGGGAATTCCATCTGGCTGATGACCGAGAGCTCTTGCTCCAAACGTGCATCATAGGGTTCGCGAATCGTTGCAAAATCAGGCGCGTTTCGATCGTAGAGTTGATCAAGGCGCAGTTCCAAACCATTACGAGCTTCTTCAAAAAAGAATTCGGTTTCGGTATAGCCTTCGGGGATCGGAAAGTCAGGTAACACTGGCTTACCTAACGAGAGTTCCATATTGCAGCGCTTCGCAATTTCAACGGCATTTTGCACAGCAACGGGTATATCGCTAAATAGCGCGTGCATTTCTTCTGGTGTTTTTAAGTACTGCTGATCGGTGACCAATACAGGGCGCTTAGGGTCGGCTAGTACGTAGCCGCCTTGGATACAAATTCTCGCATCGTGCGCCGCGTACTCATCTTGTTTCAAAAATCGTACGTCGTTAGTGGCAACAACGGGAATATCCAAAAAGCCAGCTAACTCGCAGCATCGTTGTACATAGGCTTCCTCGAATGGTTTACCCGTACGAGTAAGCTCTAAGTAAAATCGGTCTCCAAATAGCTGCTGCCACTTCAACGCAAATGCATCGGCAAGCTTCGGCTTGCCCAGTTGGAATGCTTGCCCAATATCACCATCAATACCGCCCGACAACATGATCAATCCATCGTTTAGTTCGTGCAGCCACTCACTTTGGATAACGGGCGCCCCAGTTGCTTGGCCTTCTTGATAGCTTTTAGACACCAAGTTAGTGAGGTTATTGTAGCCCTGGTTATTCTGAACCAATAGCAAGGCACGTGTTTCAAGCTCAAGCTCTTCATTGGCAATCAGCACATCAACACCACAGATCGGTTTGATCCCCGACCCTAAACAAGCGCGATAAAACTTAACGAAGGCGAATAAGTTGGCGCGGTCTGATACCGCTAACGCTGGCATGGTGTTAGCCGCCGCTGCGACCAACGGCTTGATACGTACAACGCTATCTTGCAAGGAAAATTCGGTGTGTACGCTTAGGTGTACAAATTGTTTTGCGACGTCCATCAAGTCTTACTCATTAACCCCATGGCTTTACGCACCGGTGCAAAGCTTTGACGATGGATGGGCAACACGCCATGGCGTTCGATGGCCTCGCGATGTTGTGCTGTGGGGTAACCCTTGTGGCGATCAAAACCGAACTCAGGATGGGCCGCATGCAGATCCACCATCATGGTGTCGCGAGCAACCTTCGCAATAATCGATGCGGCACTGATGGATTGCACGTGTTGATCACCTTTCACAATAGCTTGGCTCGGATATGGGATGTCTGGGCAGCGGTTTCCGTCCACCAACACAAGATCGGGCGACAATTGTAAACCAGTCACGGCCCTCTGCATCGCCAACATGCTGGCATGCAGAATATTTAATTGATCAATTTCTGCCACCGATGCCTCAGCAACACAAAACGCCAACGCATGCTGGCGAATGAGCTTATCCAAAGCCTCTCTTTTAGTCTCATCCAGCGCTTTGGAATCGAGCAGTCCCTCAATCGGCTTCTTGGGATCAAGGATAACAGCAGCCGCAACGACAGAGCCTGCCAATGGGCCACGGCCAACTTCGTCGACGCCGGCAATAAGATGTGTGTAAGAAGTCAATATTTGATTGAATTTTGAGCAGCGAGAGTATTCACAACCTGACAATATACCGGTGTCGCGACAGATGCCCAAGTTTAAACCTCAGCTTGTTACCATTTGCCGCATTACCCTTTGGGCAAACAGAGTTGCAATGAGCAAAGAACCACTCAAAACGTTACGTACGGCGGTCGTCGGTACTGGCTATCTCGGCCGGTTTCACGCACAAAAATATCAGCAGATTGAGCATTGTGATTTAATCGCAATCGCTGACCCAGATACAGAACGAGGTTCCGTTGTTGCAGCTGAAGTCGCCACCAAGGCGGTAGCCAGCCATTTAGATTTAATCGGCCAAGTGGACGCAGCCAGTGTTGCCTCGCCTACCCAGACACACTTTAAAGTGGCACACGATTTACTCGATGCCGGCATTCATGTGCTGGTTGAAAAACCGATGACGGTAACGGTAGAGGAAGCACAAGCGCTGGTTGAAATGGCTACCGCACGCAAAGTCACCCTTCAGGTTGGGCACCTTGAACGCTTTAACCCTGCGCTGCTAGCTGTTGCTCCAACCATTACGTCACCTTTATTTATTGAGTCGCACCGCCTAGCGCCGTATACCAAACGCGGCGCCGACGTAAACGTTGTGCTGGACTTAATGATTCACGACATTGATATTATTCTCAGCTTGGTGGACGCTGATGTCGCAGCCATCCATGCAACCGGCGCACTAGTGGTATCAGAAGAAACCGACATCGCCAATGTGAGGCTAGAATTTACTAATGGCTGTGTTGCCAATGTCACCGCTAGCCGAGTCAGTGGTAAACAAGAACGTCGCATGCGGTTCTTTCAAAAAGACACTTACATATCCATTGATTTTCAAGACAACACCACGCGTGTTTGCAAGGTTGATCGAGATGGAGAAGCATCGGCTAGCAACGACGGGATACCGCCGATTAATTGCGTCGATAACACCTTGGCTAAAGGCGATGCCATCTATGCAGAGATTGAAGCGTTTTGTCATTCGATACGCACAGGTGAAAAGCCTTTGGTGAGTGGCGAAGATGGTTTAAAGGCACTTAAAACAGCGATACAAATTGGCGATGCGCTAGCTAGCTAATATTCTGTTAAACACAAGAGACAACAACAATGACAAGCAGTTTATTCACTAGCATGCAGGATGCAATCGAGTTAAAAGACCAATGGATTGGCAACCCAACGGCCAGCGACTACCCAAGTGAGGTTGACGCGCAGTTTCCTGCAGCATCTATGCTTGCCGCTCAAACCGAAATAAAATCGTGGCCTATTTACCAACCTACTGCGCTGTTTGAGCTACCTGAAGTTGCCAAGCAAGCAGGCGTTGCAACGGTACTTTATAAAGATGAAAGCACACGCTTTGGTTTAGGTAGCTTTAAAGCGCTAGGTGGTGCCTATGCGGTGTTGCAATACTTGGCAACTCGAGTCAGTGATCAATTAGGCAAAGACGTCACGATGGAAAGCATCCGCCTTGGCGAACACAAAGATACGGTTGGCACCATGATGGTTACCACAGCAACAGATGGTAACCATGGCCGATCAGTAGCGTGGGGTGCGCAACTCGCCGGTTGCCAGTGTCGTATTTATATCCATAAAGATGTCAGCGTTGGGCGCGAACAAGCCATGGCTGAACTTGGTGCCAACGTTATTCGTATTAAAGGCAACTACGACGAATCAGTAAAGTTGTGTGCAAGTGAAGCGGATAAAAACGGTTGGCAAATGGTGTCAGATACCTCTTACCAAGGTTACACCTCCATCCCTACTCAAATTATGAGTGGCTATAGCGTGATGATTGATGAGATTCTTTCCCAAAGCGCCACCGTACCCACGCACGTTTTTATCCAAGCCGGTGTCGGCGGTTTAGCTGCGGCAGTGGCAGCAGGCTTTTGGTCACGCCTAGGCAACAATTGCCCAAAGATTATCGTAGTTGAATCTGAATACGCGGATTGCATTATCCGCAGCCTAAAAGCGGGCGCGCCTACCCCAGTTGATATCGAGACTGAAACCATCATGGCAGGATTATCGTGTGGTGAAATTTCCTTAATTGCTTGGGAAGTATTGAAACGGTGCTCAGCTGGGGCAGTGAGCATAAACGATGCGGCTGTACCGCCTGCTATGCGTTACATGGCCTCAGGTGATGCTGCCAACGGTACCAAAATTGAAGCCGGTGAATGCGCCGTGCCGGGCATTATTGCTCTACTGGCTAGTGCGCAAAACAAAGAACTAAACCAAGCCTTTGGCATAGATAAAGAATCAACCGTTTTACTGTTTGGATGTGAAGGCGCAACTGACCCAGAACTCTACGATTCAATACTTGCCAACAAACTCTAGGTTGCAACCATGACTGAACCAACACGTGGTTTTGATACAGCTGAATTTAAACAACGTTTAGCCCGAGTGCAAACCGGCATGCAAGCGCAACAGTTAGATGTGTTGTTACTCAGTTGCGAGCCGGATGTTAGATACTTCTCTGGCTTTCTAACGCAGTTTTGGCAAAGCCCCACTCGGCCTTGGTTTTTATTGGTACCACAAAGTGGCGAACCCGTTGCAGTGATCCCATCAATTGGTGAATACTGCATGTCGCAAACGTGGATCAACACCATTCATACTTGGGCATCGCCGCATGAAACTGATGACGGTGTGAGCTTGTTAACTGATACGCTTTACACACTTACGGGGGATGGCGGACGCATCGGCTTACCGATGGGCCGCGAGTCTCACTTGCGCATGCCCTTAGGTGATTTCGAAAAAGTTAAAACTGCATTAGCCAAACATGAATGGGTTGATGCAACCGAGTTGCTTCAGCACACCCGTATGGTTAAATCAGCCGCCGAAATAAAAAAAATACGCCATGTATGCCAACTCGCCTCTGATGTATTTGAAAGTGCACCAGAATGGCTACGCACGGGTATGAGTGACGTTGATGTATTTCGTGAATTCAAAATCAAAGCACTGCAAGCCGGCGTTGATGATGTGAGTTATTTAGTTGGTGGTGCAGGCCTTGGTGGATACGAAGATATTATCTCACCGCCTGCTGCTCATATCCTGCAAACCGGTGATGTATTGATACTTGATACCGGCTGCGTATGGGATGGCTACTTTTGCGATTACGATCGCAACTACAGTTTTGGTCCAGCCTCCGATGCCGTGAATGCCGCCTACCAACGAACATGGGATGCCACCGAGGCGGGCTTTGCAGCCGCCAAGCCTGGCGCTACGTTTGCCGATTTATTTAATGTTATGAACGGCATATTGAGTGATGGCAACTCAGCTGCCGGCAGTAGCGTTGGCAGATTGGGCCACGGCCTGGGAACCCAACTCACCGAACCTGCGTCGATTACCATCTTCGATAACACTGTGTTAGAAGCCGGCATGGTTATAACGCTCGAACCAGGGCTGGTATACGATGGTATAAAGATGATGGTGCATGAAGAAAATATTGTTATCACTGACTCTGGCGCAGAGTATCTGAGCCGCCGTGCATCGCAACAAATTGTGGAGGTCGCTAGCTAATGAAGCAAGTTCAATATCAAACGCAGGACTACTTTGCTGATAGCCATGCCGTTGGCGTTATCGTATTGCAAACTGACGAAGTGATGGAGGATGAACTTAGGCAGTGGCTTCCCTCCACTACTCGGCTTTATCACACGCGTATTCCTAATGATGAAATCGTCAATGAAGAAACGCTATCAGCTATGCATGCACACCTACCAGATGTGACGCGCATGCTACCAAAACTGGATTACAGTGCACTTGTTTATGGTTGCACCTCAGGCGCAACGTTTATTGGTGAGCAGCGCGTTGCCGATGCTATGCATACCGTGTTGCCCGGTGTACCAGTAACCACACCCATTACGGCCGTAAAAGCTCGCCTGCGTGATTTAGGCGCAAAAAAAATTGGCTTGCTTACACCGTATGAGCCGCATGTATCACAGACCATTCAAGATCACCTTATTAGCGAAGGGTTTGAGATTGCCAGCGCCTGTGCGTTTTTTGAAAAGCGCGACAAGATGGTATGCCAGATCTCTGAAGCTTCCATTAAAGATGCTGTAATGGAACTCGCCGCTACCGATTGCGATGCGGTATTTGGCTCGTGCACAAACTTGCGTATCGCGGGCATAATAGATGAGCTTAATGAAACAGCCGGCAAGCCTGTACTAACCAGCAACTCAGCCTTGGCTTGGCACATCGATTATCTAGTCAACCAATCCTAGCGAGCAATCATGAATACACCTCCAGCAGATGCCGCAGCACGCAAAGGCGAACCAGCGCTAGTTTGCTACAAGGTCGAGAACCTGCCATTTGTGGATATGCCAGCCATTGAGCAGGCTCGCCAGCAACTTGAAAAAACCGATGAAGTGATTGTGGCGCCACGAGATGCGTCAACCTTTAAGGTTCCGGCTGGGCATTTTTTTAGGATCAATAGTGTAGAAGGCTCACAGGTTGGTGATCTAAACCTATGGAACGCCAATAACTTAAACGAGCGTTTTTACAGTGGCAAAACTCGGCAGTTGCACGCCAGCCACGTGAGTACAGGCGATAGATTATGGAGCAGTATTCCTCAACTACGCCCACTGGCCACCATCACACACGATACGCTTGATTGGTACGGATGGGATGAAGACGGAGGTGGTGTGCATGATGTTATTGGTACCCGCTGTGATCCTTACACTAATCACAATTTATCCGGTGCTAATTATCATCATTGCTGCCACTCTAATCTTTGCAGAGCGCTGGCTGATTATCTAGGCAAACCCATTGGTGAGATTGAACATCACGTACACGACGTAATGAACGTGTTTATGTGTACCGGTTTTACGCTTGATACCCACCAGTACTTTATGAAAGCCAGCCCAGTTAGGCCAGGTGACTACATCGAGTTTCTAGCTGAAGTGGATTTACTCGGCGCACTATCCGCCTGCCCTGGTGGCAACTGTGGCAGCAGCCATTCCGACGACGCAACACCATGCTACCCGTTAAAGGTAGAAGTGTTTAAGCCTAAGCAGCCGATTAATGGTTGGAGCGGCACTAAGCCCAGTGGTTATGATAGAAGTCACGGCCGATAGCAAGCCATGACAGCAGCGTTTTCATTTTTTAGAACTAGACAAAAATCGCTTGCTATTGTAGCCACGCTCTACGTTGTATTTTTACTGCTGTCGCACTGGCAGCTACCCAAAGCCCACGTGTGGAACATCGCCGCGTTCTTTTCTATCGCGATGAACTTCACCTATCTGACCGAAGCACTATCGCTTAAAAAGTCAGTAACCGCTGAGGTAATCGTAAGTGCAACGCTTATAGGCGCATCCCTTTTAGGGCAGTTACTTTCACCACTATTGATTATCGCCGCCATATTTGCACATGGTTGTTGGGAC
>CALJAA010000171.1 GCA_938028465.1 uncultured Granulosicoccaceae bacterium
CTCATTACAATATTAAACGCTACAGCACTAGCGCAAGCGTCCAGACTCTTAAATGATGCGAATCGGGCAATCATCTGTACCACCGATGAAGATTTTTATTCAACAGTGCAAGAAGGTACATCGTTACTGTACAAAGCCGGCCTTCCCTGTGAGCCTCACCTAAGCGAACAAGCAATGAGCCGCACAATACCCACAATCAAAAAAAATGACCTTGCCATATTTTTGATCACCGATCGCAGCCCCGAACCCACCAACTGGATGGGATCGATTAAACAGATGGGAGGCAACTCGCTATCGTTTTTAGTAGGTGAAATGCACACACCACAGTCGGCCGATGTGTCGATCGTATTGGAGCGAAATCCCTCAAGCCAGTACAGCCTACTAAAGGCACAAATCGGTTTAGCCACGTTGCTTACTCATCTGAGCGGTACCGTTTTACTGAAATAACCACACAACATAAACCCCTCAAAATTACCCAGTTAGATCATTCGCATCATTTATCTCTGACTAACTGGACAAAATCTACCAATTTGCACAACTTACGGTTAGATAATCGTCAGAAATGACACATTTAGGCATTTCGTTCGCTATTATATTTATACAAATTTCGGGGATTAGTGACTTTCCCCCTAAATTTAATAGCTTTCTATTTCGCACACGTCAGATATGATACTTAAACATCTCATTTCTATCGGAATGGAAAATACACATGCTAAACCACTGTTTGTATCCGATTTTATGAGCGTCATTCATTAACGATTAAAAAACGACAAGGCCAAAGCCATGAACCATGCGCCCGAGGAACAAGAGATCCTTAACGCCATCGACAAAGTCAAAGCGCACAGGATCTTCAATCGTTCACCACTTATGTGTGCGTTCCTTACCTACGTAACACTAGAAACAATCCAGGGTAGGGAATCACGAATTAGCGCCTACTCGGTCGCAGTAGATGCATTGGGTAAGCCCACCGATTTTGATCCACAAATGGATCCTTCGGTCAGGGTGCTGGCAAAACGGCTTCGAGATTCTTTAGCTCGCTATTACGACGAGGCAACTGATTACAATGTATGTGTCGTTCTCAAGCCTGGCTCTTACGTACCGAGTTTTCACCGTGCTAAACAAGATACGACTTCAAGAATAATAAGTGCTCCATCGCATGATGCGGCCAGTGACGCAATGTCCACGGCCTCATTGGCATCATGGACTCAACCAGTCGTATATTTTTCGGCTGACGATTCAGACCCTACGGATGTTGATTCAAAAAAAAACAATCACGTAGCCTAGACAGTGAAACAAGCAATTAGCTTAGGCCTCAACATCTTCTAAGCTACTTAGCCTAATCA
This sequence comes from uncultured Granulosicoccaceae bacterium, assembly GCA_938028465.1. Classification (GTDB taxonomy): domain Bacteria; phylum Pseudomonadota; class Gammaproteobacteria; order Granulosicoccales; family Granulosicoccaceae; genus Granulosicoccus. The sequence goes on from CALJAA010000171.1 coordinate 1,344, forward strand.
ATAGATCTTTTGCATCGATCTGGTCGCCGGTGGCGACCAGCATTTCTGCCACTTCACCATCAGCTTCGGCATAAATAGCCGTTTCCATTTTCATCGCCTCGATGGAAAGCAATACGTCACCCGTAGCCACCCGCTGCCCCTGCTTAACACTCACAGTGGATATAACACCTGGCATTGGTGCACCTACTTCTAATTTATTGCCCGCTTCAGCCTTAGCTCGCACCTGGCTATTGACAGTGCCGTGTATTCGATCAGGTACTTGTATAGAACGCGGTTGACCATTCAACTCAAAAAATACTCTTACCATTCCCTTTTCGTTTACATCTCCTACTGCCACACATCTAACAACAAGCGTTTTGCCTTGTTCAATATCAACAAAGACTTCTTGCCCCACTTTTAAGCCGTAAAAATACACCGAAGTTGGTAGTACACTCGTAGGACCATACTCATCCTGTGCCGTCATAAAGTCAGTGAACACTTTGGGGTACATCATGTACGATGCCAATTGCTGATCACTTAACTTTCGATCCAAAGATTCTTCAAGCGATTGTTTTTGAGCATCAAGATCAATCGCTGCCATGGCAGCCCCAGCGCGTTGCTCTAATGGTTTTTCACCTTTCAACACCTTCGCTTGTATCGCTTTAGGAAAACCGCCCGGTACTTGGCTAAGTTCACCGCGCATCATTGATACGACGGAATCTGGGAAGGCGATTTCTTTATCTGGGTTTTCAACATCAGCAATAGTAAGTTCTTGACTAACCATCATTAATGCCATGTCGCCAACAACCTTAGATGATGGCGTAACTTTAACGATGTCACCAAACATGTCATTAACATCCGAATAAGTTTTGGCGACTACGTGCCACTTCGAGGCTAAGCCCAATGAATTCGCTTGTTCTTTTAAGTTAGTAAATTGCCCACCAGGCATTTCGTGCATATAAACTTCCGATGCTGGGCTCTTTAAATCGCTCTCGAATGCTGCGTATTGATTACGTACAGACTCCCAATAAAATGAAATACGTTGAATCGCATCTGCATCCAACCCTGGGTCTCGGTCGCTAGCACTTAATGCCGCCGCAATTGAACCTAAGCACGGTTGAGATGTGCCACCTGAAAACGCATCCATAGCACCATCAACAGCATCAACACCTGCATCCACCGCAGCCAATACGGTCGCTGCAGCTATACCGGAGGTATCGTGTGTATGAAAATGAACCGGCAAGCCCACCTCTTTACGCAAGGTCGAAAATAGCTGGGTGGCGGCGGCCGGCTTCATTACACCAGCCATATCCTTAATCGCTATAATATGAGCACCCGCTTTTTCAAGCTCTTCAGCCAACTTCAAGTAATACGACAAGGTGTATTGAGTTTGATTTTTATCCAACATATCGCCGGTGTAACAAATAGTTGCTTCACACAATTTGTTTTCTTCTAACACTGTGTCCATCGTGACACGCATGTTGTCTACCCAGTTGAAGCAATCAAACACACGGAAAAGATCAATACCCGCTGAAGATGCTTGTCGAACAAAATGTTTGACCACGTTATCCGGGTAATTGGTATAACCCACACCGTTGGCACCACGCGCTAACATTTGCAACAACATATTAGGAGCACGCTCACGGATCATATCCAAGCGCTCCCACGGATCTTCAGTTAAAAATCGCATGCTCACATCAAATGTGGCTCCACCCCAACATTCAAGCGACAGTAGTTCAGGTAATGCTTTAGCGTAAGCACCTGCGACATTAGCAATATCGTACGTACGCATACGAGTAGCCAATAACGACTGCGGACCATCGCGCATTGTTGTGTCTGTCATTAAGACGGCTTGTTGCTCACGCATCCAGCTGGCAAACGCTTTTGGTCCGTCTTTATCTAGCTGTTGTTTGCGCCCAGGCTGGATCGCTTGGTCAAACCACGGCGCAACCGGCGCGGCAATATCAGCACGTGGTTTGGCGCGATTTCGCACATCCGGATGACCATTGACCGTTACATCTGCCATAAACTGCAACAGCTTAGTCGCCCTGTCTTTACGCTTCACCTGCTCAAACAACTCTGGTGTGCTATCTATAAATTTTGTGGTGTAGCTGTTGTCTAAAAATTTAGGGTGGCCAATGACGTTTTCTAAAAAGGTTAAGTTGGTAGCTACGCCTCTAATTCGAAATTCACGTAACGCTCGATCCATACGATGAATGACCTCATCAGGGGTTGCAGCCCATGCCGTTACTTTTTCAAGTAGCGGATCGTAAAACCGATTGATTACCGCACCAGAGTAAGCAGTACCGCCATCAAGGCGAATACCAAAGCCAGCAGCACCGCGATAAGCTGTTATACGGCCGTAGTCGGGAACAAAGTTTTGTTCTGGGTCTTCTGTGGTAATACGACATTGCATAGCATGACCATTGAGCTTGATGTCTTCCTGCTTTGGTACGCCCGACTCAGGTGTACCAATCGTTTCGCCCTCCACCAAATGTATTTGCGCTTTAATGATGTCTATACCCGTAACTTGTTCAGTAACGGTGTGTTCCACCTGTACGCGTGGATTGACCTCGATAAAGTAAAACGCCTGAGTATCCATATCCATCAAAAACTCAACGGTACCTGCACCAACGTATTGCGTGCCATTTGCTATTTGCAATGCATAGTTGGCAACTTCTTGGCGTTGCTTAGTATCCAGGTACGGCGCCGGTGCTCGTTCGACAACCTTTTGATTACGCCGTTGTACGGTACAGTCACGTTCAAATAGATGCACAGCGTTGCCGTGCGTATCACCTAATATTTGCGCCTCAACGTGACGAGCGCGCTCTACCAATTTCTCAAGAAATATCTCATCCTTGCCAAAAGCCGCTTTAGCTTCTCGCTTGGCTTCCATCACCTCGGTATCAAGATCAGACTCACTGCGAATAACTCGCATGCCTCGACCACCACCGCCCCATGACGCTTTTAGCATGATGGGGTAACCAATCTCGGCAGCCATCTTTTTGATCTGCTGCATATCGTCCGGCAATGGCTCAGTTGCTGGCACCACCGGCACGCCGATTTTTTGTGCAAGATTTCTGGCTGCAACCTTGTTACCCAATGAACGCATGGTTTCGGCGCGCGGGCCAATAAACAGCACACCTGCCTCATTACACGCATCAACAAATTCAGGGCTCTCAGAGAGCAAGCCATACCCAGGGTGAATCGCGTCAGCCCCGCTGAGTTTGGCCACACGTAAAATCTCTTCAATCGATAGGTAGGATTCGATAGGCCCCATGGGCTCCGCTAAGTGTGGGCCTTTACCTATCTGATAGGCTTCGTCTGCTTTAAACCGATGAAGCGCTAGCTTGTCTTCTTCTGCCCAAATTGCGACAGTTTTAATACCAAGCTCGTTGGCAGCTCGAAAAACACGAATGGCAATTTCAGAACGATTGGCGACTAGGATCTTTTTTATGGGCACAGTACTAAACCGAGTTTTGACGATGGGTTTGATTTTACCAGCCTAGACACGCTAGCGCTGTCTAGCTGGTGATACAAATTGTTAGGCAAGGAGTCAGGTTGTTAGGTTATGTTGCCGGGCTACATGCACACACTCAGTGCGGGTACGTACGTTTAGCACCTTAAACAGCGCCGATACGTGAAACTTAACAGTGGATTGCTTAATATTGAGTATATCGGCGATCTGCTTATTTGTTTTGCCTTGCTGGATCAGATGAACGATTTGCTCTTGCCGACCACTTAGCTTTCTAATATCCGAGCCTACTGCGATTGAGCTAGCCGGAGAGCTACGTATACCTGAGACTAGATACTCGGGCAAATACACCTCTCCCAGCAGTATGCGCTTTAGCGCTTCATGTAGTATTTCCACAGTGCTATTTTTTGGAATATACCCCTTCGCGCCGTATTTTAAAGCCGCCTGGATGCTCTTACGATCACGGATAGATGAAACAACAACGGCATGAGTTTGAATATGTCGAGAACGAATTGCTAACAACAAGTCGAGACCACTCATCGAAGGGAGATCGAGTTCGATCAATATAAGATCAAACTGCTGTCCATTATCCAAGGCACTGAGCGCTTGTGCGCCACTGTATTTTTCGGTGACATTTACCACCAGAGCAAGCCCAGCAAGAAGCCGAGATAGGCCTGCTGCAAATAGTTTGTGATCGTCGACAATTAAAATTTTGAGATCAGAACCCATATCGCACTACTCACTGTTAGCTCAGTTCAATTAGTTTTGTTATTGTTGAATCTGTAAATTTTCTTGTTAGTCTTGTTTCCAGTTTGTTGATTTGTTATTGGATCTTTAAAATATCCTCACTCTTTTTGTATCACATACGTAAGAATTTCTACCACCTGTTCTGGGGTTTTCGCCCAGGCCATCGCGGCTGCATCAACTTCCTTTAGAGGGTGGATGATGTTCTCATCGTGCAACGTTATATAGGGTTTACCCAATGCTGCACATTGGCCAGCATCAAATGCTGCGTTCCACTGTTTGTATTTTTCACCAAACCGGACCACTGCAATATCACAACGCTGAATCAACGATTGTGTGCGAATGCTGTTTACCTTTGACGATTTGTGATCACGCCAAAATTGCTGCTCCTCCGCTCCGAGTAAATCACCCGCAGCATCGCTAGCTTCGTGATCAGTCACTGCGGAAGTAAAAACAACCGGTAGGCCGCATTTTTGCGCGCCATTTTGTATCGTCAAACGCCAGTCGCTGTGGATTTCTCCGGACAGATAAACATTCCAAGTCAAAGACATGCTAAAACCCATAAGTTAAGAATGCGCATTATCGTACATCTAGGCAATTGTGTCGAATAATTCGCCAGAAACAAGCTTATCCGGAACGAATACTATGAATATGCGGCTTTTTGCCTTATCACTGACGTTGTTAACCACAGGCCTGCTATCTGCCTGCAACAAAGATGAATCCACCACACTCGTATCCGAAAAACCGGCAAGTGAACATGTTGGCAACGCCAGTGAACTGCAAGCACAACCGAGCACGATAAACATTCGCACCCGTATCCGCTTGTCCGACATTCAGTCGATGATCGAAACAGAACTACCTGCAAGCCAAGATGGCAACGGTGAGCAACGACAATGCAAGCGTGTACTAGGCATTAAGTTATGCGGTACCGCTCAATGGCTATACAACGTAAAGCGCGGAACCATCACAACCTCAGCTGCGGACGATGATCGCCTAGAACTGCAAATACCCCTGTCATTCAGCGGAAATGCTGGTATACAAGGTGATGTTGCTAAAGCGCTCAGGCTAGGAAAGCTCGACTTTGATGGCGCATTGCTTGGCAATGTAAAAATTGGTTTTGATCTCGATGAGCAATGGTGCCCGCTGATTAGAACGCAAGTAGAGTATCAATGGCAAAAAAAGCCAGAAGTAAAATGGGTTGCTGGTTTGGATATGGACTTAAGTGATCAGCTGGATAAAGCTATTAAAAAACAACTCGATGGCTTGGATAACAAGCTCAAGGAAGCTATCGATTGCGAAAAATTTAAAACTAACATAGCCGAACACTGGCGCAAGTACACCTTTCCGATATCGGTTACTGAAGCCGACAAAATGCATCTGAATTTACAGCCAGTAAGCTTTGCATTTTCAGGCATGCATACAAACGAAGAATTTGCTGGAGTTAGCTTTACATTGGTAGCTAATACACTGTTAGAAAGCACCCCAGTAGAGCAAACACAAGAAGCACTACCGCCACTAAAGCGAACTGAATACAAGCCCGGACAAAGCGTTTTCGAATTTTTGATACGCAGCAACTACGACCAATTAGCAGAATTAGCAAAGCCTGTAGTGGCTAATAAAACCTTTAGCAACGATACCGCAGCAGGCCCAGTTTCAGTTACGGTCAACGACCTTGATTTAAGCGGTAACAATGAAGGCATAACGCTTAAACTTGGGTTTGATGCGAAGCTGCCCGGTAAGCGCCGTTTATCAAAAGGCGAAGTCTATCTAACCGCTTCCCCCGAAGTCGATCTACTCAGCCAAGAGATCAGCCTAACGAATATACGATTATCTAAAGTGCTCGACAGCACTATGTGGAATGCCGTTGCCTCTTTATTTGAAGGTAAAATCATCAAAGCGATTGAAGAACAAACCTTGTGGGATGTGCACCAACAAATCGAAGAGCTAGAAGCTGAATTATTGACCCAGTTAAACGATCCAACAAAAACGCAAGGCTTAGAAATCAGTGCGCAAACGCTGGAGATAGCACTCAAACAACTGCTACCAGAACAAAACGCATTGGCAGCACTACTAAGCGTTGAGACTGATATGGATATCGTCATCCCTGATACCGTTTTGATAAAGCAACGATAGCCTCTAAGCCTATATTTTCAAGTGTGGCTATATTGCGAGTAGCCAGCTTTTCGATGTCAGGATAGTGATCTATCCCGCGGGTAACTGACACTTCTTGCAGCAAGTGCAGGATCGGATACGGCGAGCGGTTACTGTAATTAGCAGGGTCGCTTTCATCAGAGCCTTCAAATACGTACTGCGGATGGAAACTAGCGAGCTGCATAGCTGAATCGAGCTTTTGCAACACCAGTAGCTCTTCTGCCATGGCCAGTAGGTCCAAATAATCGTCAAAGTCGCTATAACCTGCAGGAAGAATCAACAAAGTAGTGGTGTCACCACCCGCGTTGAGTACAGTTTCGGCCTCCTCAATCAGCGCTGCTAATACGGCTTCCAAATCAGATGAGTCGCAGATCTTCAATTTGAGCTCACCACTGGCTAGAACCTTGGGGGCAAATGGGCAAAGTTCCAAGCCAATTACCATGGTTTCAACCCAGGTGTTGACGTTGGATAAGATGGCGTCGTGAGATGGCAGCATGGGAGGGATGATACGGGATTTATTTGCATCCATTTGGACGTATAATGACCGCTGACACGGTAAGCATCATCATGAACCCTGAATTAGCGCTGCTACAACCCTATCCATTTGAGAAAATTCGCCTGCTGCTTGATGGCCTGACTCCGGCTGACAAGCCCGCTATTTCGTTATCGGTGGGTGAGCCTAAGCATAAGGCACCGGCAGTAGCGCTGGATGCACTGGTTGCCAATCTCAACACGCTAGAACAATACCCCAGCACGCGTGGCACTGATGAATTAAGAAACGCGATTGCAAACTGGCTAGTTGGGCGTTATCAACTTAGCGAACCTGAACAATTAGCAGCACACCATATTTTGCCTGTTAACGGCACTCGTGAATCGCTATTTGCGATTGCCCAATGCCTATGTGACCGCACCAGCAATAGGCGTAAAGTGTTGGTACCCAACCCGTTCTATCAAATCTACGAAGGTGCTACATTGCTAGCAGGCAGCGAGCCGGATTTTTACCATATTGATTCAAATGCCGATCAAAACCTAGCTGACATCACCGATACGCAATGGCAACAAGCGCAAGTTATTTATGTGTGTAACCCAGGAAACCCAACAGGTTCCGTGTTGAGTGAAAATGGTTTTAAATTGCTAATCGAAAAATCTAAGCAATTTGATTTTACGATTATCAGTGACGAATGCTACAGCGAAATTTATCGCGCCACACCACCGTGTGGTTTACTAGAAGTAGCCCATGCCATGGGCAACACGAGCTTTAATCGTTGTTTAGTTTTCCATAGCTTATCAAAGCGTTCTAATTTACCTGGCTTACGTTCTGGTTTTGTCGCTGGTGATGCGACATTGATCAAACAGTTTTTCCAATACCGCACTTACCACGGATGCACCATGCCCGGCCCCGTGCAGCAAGCGAGTATCGCAGCATGGAAAGACGAGCAACATGTCATTGAAAATCGCAACGCCTATAACGAAAAGTACAAAGCGGTATTGCCAATACTCAATACGGTTATGGATGTAGACGAACCAGCAGCAGGCTTTTATCTGTGGCCAAATCTGCCTATTGGGGATGAAGCACTAACCCAAGCACTGTATAGCGAACAAAATGTCGCGATCGTACCGGGCAGTTACCTTGCCCGAGTAGCCAACGGCAACAACCCTGGTACCAACCATACGCGCTTGGCATTGGTTGCACCTCTTGAACACTGTATTGAAGCGGCGGAGCGAATCGCGCAATGCCTGAAAAAACTTACCTGATGTGGAGAACCCCATGAGCACGAACCTAGAAGCCACCATTAACGAGGCATTCGAAAAGCGCGACACGCTTTCACCAGGTAACGCACCTGCAGAAATCACGAACGCTGTGGAAGAAGCTATTGCGATGCTTGATAGCGGTAAAGCACGAGTTGCTGAACCCACTGGCAATCATCAGTGGAAAGTTAATGAGTGGTTGAAAAAGGCCGTCTTGTTATCGTTTCGCCTACGCGACAACAAACCCATCGCCGCCGGTGGATTCACTCAGTTTTACGACAAGGTACCCGGCAAGTTTACTGACATGACTGAAGCGCAGTTTGCTGAATCTGGCGTACGCGTAGTACCACCAGCCATGGCACGTAAAGGTAGCTACATCGCTAACAACACAGTACTAATGCCTTCGTATGTCAACATTGGCGCTTACGTCGATAGTGGTACGATGGTCGATACTTGGGCAACGGTTGGCTCCTGCGCCCAGATCGGTAAAAACGTCCACCTATCGGGAGGTGTTGGCATCGGCGGTGTTCTTGAGCCCCTACAAGCCTCACCTACTATCATCGAAGACAACTGCTTTATCGGTGCGCGTTCTGAAGTGGTAGAAGGCGTTATTGTTGAAGAAGGCTCGGTAATTTCAATGGGTGTCTACATCGGCCAAAGTACACGCATTTACGATCGTGAAAAAGACGAAGTCACCTACGGCCGTATTCCAGCAGGTTCTGTTGTGGTATCAGGCAACCTACCCTCTAAAGATGGTAAGTACAGCTTGTACTGCGCGGTTATCGTAAAACGCGTGGATGAAAAAACGCGTGGCAAGGTTGGTATTAACGAACTACTACGTATCGTTGACTAATTATCGATAACAAACGACACAAAGCGCCTGCCGTTTGGTGGGCGAAAAGTTTCCACTCTTAAAATTACCACGGCCACACTTATGAGCATCACCCTATACGGCATTCCGAACTGCGACACTGTTAAAAAAGCACGTCGCTGGTTAGATGATGCAGGCATTGCTTATACCTTTCACGACTACAAAAAAGAAGGCATCACTGAAGCCAAGCTAAAGGCTTGGAGCAAAGAGCAAAGCTGGGAGCTATTGCTGAATAAGCGCGGCACTACGTTCCGCAAGCTAGATGAACCTCAACGTGAGAACATCACTCAAGGCTCAGCAATCAAACTAATGAAAGAACACACCAGCATGATTAAACGGCCTGTTATTGAAGGCGGTAAAGCACTTTTGATTGGGTTTGATGATGCAAGCTACCAGGCTAACCTTAAGTAGCTGACCTAAGAAAATACTGAACCACCAACCAGATACAGAAAATAAAGATAGCAGTACCAATCAATCCACCAACAATAAAATGAATGGGCTTACCGTGCTTGAAGTCTCGCTCTTTGTTAGCCTTTGATTGCACACCAATAAAGGCCGCTAAAACGCTCTGCACAACGCTCCAAAACCCCGTGCCTTTTCGATCATCGCTCATTTTTTTGTAGATTCTTATGTATTTATAGCGAGTGTATTTATAGCGCGTTGATAGGAACCTTCAGCATAGGGTTACCATCAGCATCTTTGGGTATATCACCAGCACGCATATTCACTTGTATAGAGGGAATAATAAGCCCTGGCATTTTCAGTTGAGCATCGCGCTCAGTTCTGAATGCAATAAATTCTTCCCGGCTCTTGCCACCGCCCACATGTATATTTTTAGCTTTTTGATCGCCAATGGTGGTCTCCCATTGGATGTCCCGCCCGTTGGGGCCATAGTCGTGACAGATAAACAAACGCATCTCATCGGGCAATGACAGCACTTTTTGTATTGAGTCGTATAGCTCGGCAGCATCGCCACCGGGGAAATCGGCGCGCGCAGAGCCACCATCTGGCATAAATAAGGTATCACCAGCAAACGCAGCATTACCAATCACATGCACCATACACGCAGGTGTATGGCCTGGCGTTGCAATGGCAAATGCTGTCATGGTACCGATTTGATAGGTATCTCCGTCACTAAACAAGGCATCAAACTGACTACCGTCGCGCTGAAACTCTGTACCGTCATTAAAGACCTTGCCAAAGGTATCTTGAATAACCGTGATCTTCTCACCAATGCCGATCTTGCCACCGAGCTCTTGTTGAATATACGGCGCTGCCGAAAGATGATCAGCGTGCACATGAGTCTCAATCGACCACTCAAGCGTTAAATTATTGTCTTTTATAAACGCAATTATTTCATCGGCGTGATCGTAAGTAATACGACCAGCAGCCATATCAATATCCATCACTGAATCAAATACCGCGCACGAGGGCGAGTTTGGATCCTTGATAACGTAACTAATGGTGTTACTAACCGAGTCAAAAAAGGCGGTGACTTCAGGTTTGATATCAAGCTGTACTGGGTAATTACTCATGTACGGATTCTCCTTTGCTAGTTAAATATTGCTCGCCGAGGCGGGTGAGCACAATACCCACTACCAATGCTGCTACAAATAATACTACTGTTAGGTTACCAGTACCAAGCACCGGCAACGCGCCGCCTGGGCAATAGCCGGCTATCCCCCACCCGACGCCAAATATCAGTGAGCCGCCTACTAAACGAGTATCAATATCGGTACGTTTTGGCAAACTAAAATCACGCTCAAAGAGTGGCCGTGAGCGGCTCAACACCAAGCGGTAACCTATAAACGTAACAAAAACTGCGCCACCCATTACAAACGCTAAGCTTGGGTCCCATGTGCCCGCAACATCAAAAAAATTTATAACCTTAGCTGGGTTAGCCATACCAGAAAGTGATATCCCCAAACCAAAAATTAAGCCAACTAGATACGCAAAAGGTAACCTCATAAGCCTAACCCCAACACATGGCGAACCACATACACAGTGACTACCGTGCTCAACATAAAGGTAAGAACAGCGACTATTGAACGGCGCGAGATACGGGCCAGGCCACAAACACCGTGACCCGATGTACACCCACTACCTAGTGTTACACCAACACCCACTATCAGGCCACCAATAGCAATCATCAATGGCGATACAGGTACGTCTATAGCAGGTGTACTGCCAGTGAGTAATTTAAAGAACCAAGGCCCACTGACCATGCCGAGCAACAGTGTCAAACGCCAACCTCGGCCATCAGAAGTTGAAGGAAAAATCGCGCCGGCTAGAATGCCCGTTGCACCCATTACTCGACCCAGTGTCAGCATTAACACAACGGCGGCCAAGCCTATCAATGCACCGCCTATAAGCGATGCTACGGGAGTAAAGTCAGTTATCATCGGAATTGCCTACTACAGAGTTAGTTGGGCAATTTTACAAGAAAATGGGATGGCCGAGTGAAAGCTGAGAACGGCACCAAAAGTTACAAACAGACATCATCGACCAATTCATCATTATTCAAGCGCCTAACAATCTCTACAGCTTTACAGGCATTAACCTCTCCCGTTTTCGCATCGGCCGTTAGCTCGAGCAATGCAAGTAGTTTGGATGGCGTTAGTGCGGGCGAGAGACTACGTAATAGCGCAACAAGCCCGCTGATATGCGCGGTAGAAAACGAGCTGCCATCAAAAAAATCATACTGCTTATTAGGCTGCGTACTTATCACGCGACGCCCTGGTGCCGAGATCTTGTTTTTTTGTTGCCCTGGCATCGCAACTGCAATGGTACCTTCAATCGATACAGGAAATGCAGTTTCTTCGTGAGCGGGGATTGCACCTACAACTACAATATCTTGCTCTAAGGCTTTTAGAACGAGTCGCTCCAAGACAGGGTCTGGAGGCCCGGACAAGCTAAGGTTTATGATATCGACTTTTTGTTGGATGGAATAGTTGATCGCCTTAGCCAGAGTGAGCGAATTGCACCGGGCATCACTCGGTTCAGTACCTGTGTACCAACACGCTTTGAGGGCCAGCAAGCTTGCATCAGGTGCAATGCCAACAATACCCGTTTCGTTATCGGCATTGGCTGCAATCACACCTCCTACAGCTGTGCCGTGAGTGTCAGAACGAAAAGCTGCCTCATCATTATCGACAAAGTTTTTCGTTGCCTCACTACTGAACCCGAGATCGGGGTGCGCATTGTCCATACCGGTATCAATGACAGCAATGCTGACACCTTCACCCCGTGTCCATTGGTGAGAACTAATTGCCTTAAGTGAATGCAGCCCATGTTGCAACGCTAAATACGGGTCGTTGTACTCCGCCGCTAACACGTCAAAGCTTTGCACTATTTGCGCGGTTTCTACACCTGGCTCTTGCTCTAGGGCCGCAACGATAACGTCTCTTTTATCAGCGTCTTGTACTTCAAATATAACGCAGTAAATATTAATTGCCGGCAATGGCCAGTTGGCCACCCGCTTCAATCCATACTTAGCATTCATCTCATCGATGAAATTTTTGTAAAGCGGTGGTAGTGTTCCATTCATTGGAACAGCCTGCATCTCGGTTAACAAGGCATGACGCTCTCGTGTCATGGTTATTAAGATTAACTCCGGTTCGAGATCTTCAAGATAACGACCAAAGGTTGTATCCGTAACCACTTTTGTCGGTGCCATCGGTGGCTTATAGGTGGATACACATCCCGAGGTTACAATGCACAGAGCAAATACAAGTAGGTATTTAAACGTATTAATCACAATCTCCCTTACAGTTTTAACGTAAAGCAGGAGCACCATTGTAACAGCACTCCTGCAAACGCCATTAGCTAACAGATAACATCACCACCGTTACTGAATCTGCTGTTGAACGTATTCAGGTAAATCAGACAGTGACGCTACAGTGGGCGGATACGTTGTGATATCCAGCACATCAACATTATCAACCCCTGCGCCATCCACGACTTCACGCTTTGTACACACGAGATACTCTACATTGCGTAGGCTAAGTGCAACCCGCAAACCATCATCATCTGTGCGTTCTCCCGCATCAAACGCATTAGCGATACCACGCAAACTAAAACGTATTAGATGTTCTAACGATAGCGCAGATAGCTCTGATGGATTGGTAGAGCTATCCAATACCGTACAAAACCCTGGCGATGTAGAAACACTGAGCGTGGGTAGTGATGTTGCTGGATCAAGAAAAATCCCATCAAAATTTAAGCTGCCGTCTGAACTAGGCGGATTAACATTGAAAAACGGTGCGCCAGCAGAACCTCCATCGCTATCACGCTCTTCTCCCAAAACCCCAAAAGCAACAACATCAATACCTGCCCCACCGTCAAAAAAATCACTACCATCTCCAGGTGCCCAAATAAAAATGTCGTTGCCGTTTCCACCAAACGCGCGATCGCGATTATCAGAACCAAGGCCATCAGCATCAACATTTGCATTGAAATCTTCAGTACCACCAATAATCACATCATTGCCATCGCCGCCTAATAAAACATCCACTCCCAATGCACCAATAAGTACATTGTCAGCAGACCCACCTTGAAGAACATCACCGCTTCGCAAGCTTTGATTAGGAGATCCGCCCGGACCATCAGGGTTGAGTGACAGAAGTGAACTACCGATGTTGTTAACGTCATTGCCTAGTAATACAACACGATCCTGAGGTTGTTGTATCGGCGTTTGATCTTGTGGCTCTTGCTCGGTTTGCGTGCCATCATCGCCCGAACTACTACATCCAGCCATCATTATTGTTATAACAGCGAGAATACCCACATAGCTTGCCAGTGGTGCTTTCGATGCTGCATACGTTTTAATTTTCATCATTGTGTTACTCCGGTAAGTGTTATGAGTTATTGGATTACTGAACGAGGGCGTATGCCTGCACAGGTATTTGTGACACATCAATTGGCGTGGGCGGGCTCGTTGTAAGATCCAGCGCTACTATCTCGCCAGCAACCGTACTTCCACAAACTAGGAATTCCGTGTTTTGAAGATGCACTGCGATACGTAAGCCAGTGTCAGGATTCGAGGCATCTGCCGCTGGGCCTCGAAGCGTAAAACGAACTAAATGATCTAACCCCAACGCTGTTAATTCAGCTTTTTCTGCAGCATTTTGATAACCATCAACCACATCACAAAAACCAGGGCCACCCGCCACATCCACAATAGGCAGCCCTGATGATGGGTCAATATAAATCCCATCAAAATCTTGGCTGCCAGCGCCGCTAGGCGGATTCACACCAAAGAAAGGTGCACCTACTTCACTACCTGACGCATCACGTTGCTCACCGATGAGCCCCAAAATCAACACATCATTACCTTCACCACCGTCGAAGAAGTCGTTGCCATCACCTGGCGCCCAGATAAACGTATCTTCGCCTTGCCCACCAAAGCCTCGATCCCGATTCAGCGGATTGAAATCCTCGGTACCGCCAATCAAAATATCACTGCCACCATTTCCAATTAGCACGTCTACTCCCAAGGCACCAATTAATAGATCAGATTCTTCAGTGCCTAACAGCGCATCACCTGCTTGCAAGCTTTGATCGCCTCCCCCATTACTGCCTCTGTTACCAGAGAGCATGTCACGCACACTGTCGTCAACACCAAATAGCGCGTTTTGATCAGTTCCAATAACGGTTGTCACTATTCCGGCAACCGCAGTGAAAGAGATGGTTCCGGAAATAACGAACGCCGCCAGAATCGACAATTTCGTTCCTACAGAATTTTGACTAAATGACATTGGTTTGATCCCCTTTATATAAGTTGAAAAATGTTTTAGCGCCCTCAATTGCACGCAAAGTATTAAGCAATCAAGCAAAACTAGCTGATTCAACTGTATGTACCGGCTGAATCAAAAGGGGTTCATTTGGACCTAATGTTTTTTATAGGAATTACTGCGGGGCGAATATCGATAGGGAGAGGGAGAGGGAGGGACTTCTTAGGTATTGCCGACTGATCCGTTCACCATTACTTAGCCTTGCGCTCAGCCTCAGTTAACGCAACACGATCTCTGATATAAACAGGCAATGCAGCCTCAGGTGGCAACCATTGCCCTGCTCTAATCTCAGGCATGGCTAGTGTGATTAAATCTAAAGCTTCTGGCCCGCAATCTTCAAGCAATGTAATTTGGTCATGCAATTGCGGCTCAAGCACTTCTCGATACTCAGTAACACCAGAACCCGCAATGCAGAGTGCTACGTCATCGCTTATCATCGACGTTAAATCTGATGGCGCTAGTAACTGCTCTTCACCTTGGCTACAAGCTAAACCAGCAGCATCCCGTTGATACCTGCAGCAATACACTTCACTTAGGCGCGCATCCAATAAAACAAGTACGTCGGTAGCGCCAACTGATCGCATGCAACCTTGTGCAATAGTTGCCAATGTTGAAATACCAATCACACCCACATCAGCACCAAACGCTATCCCCTGTGCAGCTGAAGCCGCGATGCGTAAACCAGTAAAGCTACCTGGGCCACGGCCAAATACAACGCCATCAAGCTGTGATGCGTTTAAGCCAGCTTCCGCCATTAACTGATCAACAGCAGGCAGTAACAATGCTGCTTGCTGTTGCGGTTTATGCTGATGATAAGTGAGCGTATTCTCATCATTAAGCAGTGCTACGCTGCAGATGTCAGTGGCTGTGTCAAAGGCAAGTATATTCATGGTGTTGGCAACGGCTACTCCAGCTCGGCAGCATCCTCTCTATAGCTTTCTCTTTCGCGCTTAAAGAAGGTTTGCACCTCCGCTACATCGCGTGTAATCGGCATGGGTGGCAGGCTGTTAATAAATACCTCCCCATAATGTTTGGTACGAATACGCGGATCGCATAATACCAATACACCGGTATCAGTAACATCTCGTATTAATCGACCAACACCTTGCTTTAACGCAATTGCAGCTTGCGGTAATTGATGTTCAAAAAATGGATTACCGCCGGCTTGCTTCATGTGTTCTATTCGAGCGCCCATGACCGGATCCCCAGGCGAACCAAACGGTAGTTTATCAATAACAACACAAGACAGTGCCTCGCCACGGACATCCACCCCTTCCCAAAAACTACTGGTCCCAAGTAACACGGCATTGCCAACCGACTGAAACGCTTCTAACAGTTCACGCTTGGGCATTTGTCCTTGGCAGAAAATGGGAAAATCAATCTTGCCTTCAAGAAACCGTTGCGCTTCGTTTAATGCTCGGTAACTGGTGAACAGTAAAAACGCCCTACCCTGACTGGCCTCTAATACTGGCAGCATTTCTTGCATCGCGCTTTGTGTATAACCCGCGTGCGATGGCTCCGGTAAGCCTTCTGGTAAATACAGCAAGGTGTTTCTGCGGTAATCAAAAGGGCTATCCACTTGTAACTCATCTGCTGATTCGATGCCTAATTGATTTTTAAAATGGCTGAAATCACCGCCCACAGCAAGAGTGGCCGAGGTAAATACCCAGCTGGATGCCATGGCTTGCATCGCTTGTTGAAATGGCCCCGCTACCGTCATTGGAGTCATGTTGAGGCTAAAACCAGTGCGATAGGTTTCGTACCAGTGTACGTATTGCCCATCAGCTGCATTGCCCACGTAGCGATCTAGCGATTCGGTATGTAGTTGGGCACGTTTATAGCACCCCTCCAAGCCTTTACCGCGATCAGCGACTTTTTCAAGCTCATCTCTCAGAGAACCCAATACGATTTCTAAGCGTTCAAGCTCTCGCTCTAGATCACCTCTATTAGCCACCGATACCCACGAGCCTCTACCCGGTTCGATATCAAACGCTAATCGAAAATACCTAACGGCGCTTTCCAATTGCATGGCTTGCTCACGCAACTCAGCCATATCGGATGCTTCAAGCATCTGTTCCTGCACTGTATCGCGAGCAAGGTCGAGCAATTGCCTGCTACTGAGTTTGCGACCAAAAAACTGTGCCGCAATTTCAGGTAACTGATGCGCTTCGTCAACGATAAAGCCATTAGCGCTAGGCAGCAGATCGCCAAAACCTAATTCTTTTAAGGCGAGGTCTGCGCAGAGTAAGTGGTGATTAACGACAACGATATCGGCTTCTTGAGCCCGCTTACGTGCTCGATGAATAAAACAATCTTCGAGATCTTCAAATTCGTGTTGAGAACAAAATTCTTCATTAGAGGTAATGAAGTTCCATGTTAGTGAATCCTCTGGCACATCCATCACCTCGGCAATATCACCCGTGGTGGTTGTGCGAGCCCAATCGTGAAGTATGCGTAAATGCCGTTGATGCTTTTCGTCACTTAAACTAGGTTGCCGCATCGCTCGTTGCATACGATGACGGCAAAGATAATTGGCGCGCCCTTTTAGCAAAGCGATATCAACGCTAACATTGAGCGCACGTTTAACCAGCGGCAAATCAGAGTAGAAAAGTTGATCTTGCAAGTGACGAGTACCCGTGGATATGATGATCCGTTGGCCACTCATAATCGCAGGTAGCAGGTAGGCAAAGGTTTTACCCGTGCCGGTTCCGGCCTCACCCACTAGTACTGTTTTGTCTTCAAGGGCTCGGTGTATCGCTTCAGCAAGATGTTGCTGCTCACGACGTGGCGCAAAACCGGGTAGGTATTGCGCAATCGGGCCATCATCGCCCAGGGCGCTAGTTATAGATTCAAATGGATATTCCACTGGTGCCTCCTTGCTCCAGAAAAGAAAGAACCGACGAGCGCGGTTCTACATTTAACTTGTTCAGCTTGCTTAGCTTGTTATGCCTACTAGCGTTGGTACTGGTATTCCTGAACTTTTTTGTGTGCACTTCGAACGCCCAGCAAATCGCCTCGCAGGCTGCGGGCATGCTCTATGATAAGCCAGTTACGGTGCAATAAGGGCGCATTACTCTCGGCAAATAGATTGGACTTGCTGGCAAAGTTCTCAGCCATTGCAGCTTCGCTGTTCTCAAGCTGCACTTCAGCCGCTCTACTCCATAACAGACTGTTTTGTGGGCTAATTTCCAGTGCCTGATAGAGGTATTCTAGCGCCTTTTCGTTGTTGTCTTCAATACGAGCTTGCTCAGAAGCAGACCACAATTTGGCGATGCGCTGATCATCAGTATCGAAGCGAATCGAGCCATCCGGCAACGTGGCCACCAATACCTCAGGCTGGGGCGAAGGTTGCGGCTGAACAGCCATGCTGCCACAACCCACCATAGTTAAAGTGACCGACAGTACGGCGCTCATTTTAATTAGCTTAATCAGTTTTATTACAGCGTTCATTCTTCGATTCATACCTGTAATGTCGATAGCAATAAGCTTACGACGCGGGGGTAAATATGCGGGTTACTGTGCAACAACCTTCTGCTCGATAATATCTACTTCAATCCGTCGATTACGGATTCGGCCTTCCGGCGTGGCATTGCTAACGACGGGCGCACTCTCTCCAAAGCCATACGGTTTGAGACGAGACCCTTCGACCCCGTTAGACACCAAATAGCGCACCACGGACATCACCCGATTTTTGGATAGCTCTAAGTTATCAGCAGCGTTTCCTCTGTTATCTGTATGGCCGCCTAGAGATATAGAGACACCAGGGTTGCGCATGAGTTCGGCGATCAATTTATCCAAAGCCATTCTGGATTCACCATCCAAGCGATGATCGCCCGGCTTAAAAGCCAGATTCTCTATTGGCCCATTGAACATGGCTTCAGCTTGAGCATCCAACATGCTGTTGGTGCCCTGATCCGCAACTGTCTCAACGCGCTTGTCTCCTCTGGAGCCACACGCAGCCAACGACAATGCCAACATAACTATTACGACTGTTCTCATATTCATACCTTTAAACGCTGGATTATTCAATGCATCCGTCGCAGAGTAAATCGCCAACCAAGTACAGCCACGCTTCCGATGGCCAATAACATTAATAGAAAATCAAAAGAAGTGGATGCGATCGAACACCCCGATGCATTCAAACCAGTTTGTATTACGCCCGCAGAATCATCTTCCAGCGGCGCATCGCTAAGCGGCACACCGTTATTGCCGGGGCGCTCAACAGGCTCACGCCCAGTATCTACATCATCAATTTGTGTTGGATCGTCTTGTATTTCGTTACCAGAATCTTCGGAGCCTGCAGTGTCGACGACAGGCTCTTCACCCGCATCGACTTCGGCCAATGCACCATTACCATTGCTATCAATCGAGTCAAGCGGTAAAGCGATAAGACTGTCATCCAGCCCATCGCCATTTGCATCAGCAAAATTATCGATCACGCCGTTTGAATCAACGTCAGAACCGCCAGCTTCCAGTAAGTCACTTATGCCATCGTTGTCGCTATCAGTATCCTGAAAATCAGGAAAGTCAGTCAGATCAGAATTTCGCGGCGTTAAATCATCAGTACCATCGCCATTCAGGTCGCAGCACGATTGATCATTAATTTTTTGAATCTGATCCGGAATGCCATCTTTGCCAACCGAGCCAGGAGGTGCATCTATGCGCGCATCGCGATCACTATCCATCGATGCAAGAACGCCAGCTTCGCGCATATCCGGCAGGCCGTCGTTATCTGAGTCTAAATCTCTTAAATCCGCCACGCCATCAGCGTCGCTATCAAGCAAACTATAAATCAATTTTCGGCTATCAGCGGTGAGTTCGAAAATATTGAGCATGCCGTTTAAGCCAACTTCACCTTCCAGGCCACCAGCATTGACTACAAGGCTTGAAAAATTACCTACGCGTGAGCCACCTGACTCTTGCCAATCCAGCAAGCTATCATTATCGCTATCAAGATCGAGCCTATCAGGCATACCGTCTTTATCAGAATCGATATCACCACCGTCTGCAGCGATCTCCCAAATGTCAGGTACACCGTCGTTATCGTCGTCGATATCAGCCGTGTCAACGATGCCATCAGCGTCGCTATCGTTCCGAGTGACCAGCTCTGTTGACAGCGCATACGATGACGCAGCCAGCAGGCCGATCAACGTAACGAAGGCAAGACTCTTGATCATTTGGTGGTATTTCCCGGACACATTCGCGCGCGTTTAGTTGTAATCAACTAAAGAGATTAGCAGTGGCTGAGGGAATCACAACGCCAAATGCGCCAGCAAATTGTCATTTACCGTAAGCGCCGCTTAATTGAGAATATTGTGCGGTGACGTGGGGGTTACTTTACGGCATCCGCAGCAGATGGATCCGGCGCTGGCGGAATTTGGCGAGCATCAAGTGCGGGTAAAAAACTACTGTCAAATACGTCTGCAGTGGTGGGTATTGTGTCAAAGCCGTGAATATTATCCAGCTGGACTATCGATTTTTCGAGGCGAGCATCTATTACCGATCCTAGGCCGAAGCTGCGCACCTCTTCTGTTGCGATGTGATGGCCAATCGCCATAATCAAACGGCTTAGCTCCATATCAGCATCAGCGTCTTCCACTCTGCTGATCACATGCTGCAACGCCGCTGTAGGATTAGCGATAGTTTCTTGATAACCCAACACAGCAGCACGTAAAAACGCTTTAACCGCGTCTGGATTTTGCTTAGCGAAGTTCGGATTAACAATAATGGCATTGCCGTAGAGATCTAACCCAAAATCACTCATCAGCATGAGCGAGATATCTTCTTTGGGTACGCCGTTTTGCTGGAGCGTTACGTAGGAAGTGAAAGAGAAACCCGTTATAGCATCGACATCACCTGCCGCAAGCATCGGTTCGCGAACCGGAAATCCAACATCTTTGATTTCTACTTTGTCTTCGACGATACCATTAAACGCGACAAATTCAGGCCAATGCGCAAAAGCTCCATCAAATGCTGGCGCACCTAACGTGCGCCCCTCTAGATCCGTAGGACCAACAACGCCTAACGACGGCCGGCCCAATACTGCAAAAGGCGCAACATTGTAAATAATGTAAACGGCCTTCATCTCTGCATCAGGATTCTCTGATCGCCACTTAATGAGTGAATTTATATCAGCGGAGCCCATGTGATATTCGCCAGAGGCAACCTTGGGTATCGCATTAACAGAACCTGTGCCCTTATCAAGAGTGACGTCCAAATTCTCGTTGGCAAAGTAGCCCTTATCCAACGACAACAACAAAGGCGCTGCTTGGCCTTCCCACTTCCAGTCGTTAATAAATTTAACCGCTGTGGTATCCGCAATTGCCGTAGAAGCGAGCAGTATGAACGCAAAAGCTATGACTATTCGGCTGAGCATTTTGTTGAACTCACTTTTGTTGAACTCACTAATGAAGAGGAGACGTTAACCATGCGAAGGCGATTTTCCCGAGAAAATGGTGGATAGAAGTGAGCCACCCAACCCCACAACTGTAAGAAAATTCGCTTGTTAAATCAATAGCCAAAGATTGCCTTACGATTACAAAATCAATAATTGGCCAGAAACACTATTCCCACTCAATGGTGGCCGGTGGCTTGCTGGAAATATCATAGGTAACGCGGGATACATTGGAGATGCTATTGCAAATGTCGCGCGACACTTCATCGAGAAAATCATAGGGCAAATGCGCAGCGCGAGCACTCATGAAATCGATAGTTTCAACAGCCCTTAATGCAATGACGTAGTCATAGCGCCTACCGTCACCGGTTACACCTACCGACTTGACTGGCAAGAACACCGCAAACGCCTGAGAAACTTTGTCGTAGAGGTCGTGCTTGTGCAAAGCATCCATAAATATCGCATCAGCTTGACGCAAAGTATCGGCGTATTCTTTTTTCACTTCACCCAGTATTCGTACACCTAAACCAGGCCCCGGAAAAGGATGGCGGTAAACCATCTTTGCAGGCAAGCCCATATCAACACCAATACGTCGCACTTCATCTTTAAACAATTCACGCAGTGGTTCAACCAATTGCATGCGCATGTGCGCTGGCAAGCCACCGACATTGTGATGTGATTTAATCAAGTGTGCACTACCCGTACTGCTAGCAGCTGATTCAATCACATCAGGATAGATAGTGCCCTGGGCTAACCAACCCATGTCATCAAAGTCGGCTGCGACTTCTTCAAAAATGTCGATAAACAACTTGCCAATCACTTTACGCTTGGCTTCTGGATCAGTAACGCCTGCGAGCCCTTCAAGAAAACGATTTTCCGCATTCACGCGAATAACGTTGACACCCATGTTATCCGCAAAGGTTTTCATAACATCGTCACCTTCGTTGAGGCGAAGCAAACCCGTATCAACAAATACACAGGTAAGTTGTGAACCAACTGCTTTATGCAACAACGTTGCAACAACCGATGAATCCACACCACCAGACAGTGCCAAAAGCACTTTGCCTGAACCAACTTGCTTCTGGACGCGTGCGATCGCGTCATCAATAATATTGGCTGGTGTCCATAAACCATCACACTGACAAATTGTTTTAACAAACCGTTGCAAGATAGCTTCGCCATCAACAGTGTGCGTGACTTCAGGATGAAACTGTATGCCGTAAATATCACGTTCACTGTCCGCCATTGCAGCGATAGGTGCGTTTGCACTAGATGCCACAACACTAAAACCATCCGGCAGTGATTCAACCCGATCACCATGGCTCATCCAAACATCAAGTGCATCGCTTTCTCCTGCTTTATCAGGTAGATCACTTAACAGTGCCGACTGCTGAGTTAACTTAACTTCGGCATAACCAAACTCGCCCTGCGATGGATGCGCTTTAACTTCACCACCTAGCTGCTTTACCAAGGCTTGCATGCCATAACAAATACCTAGCACTGGCACCTTGGCTGAAAAAACAGCATCGTGAATGACCGGCGCGCCTGCTGCGATGGTTGACTCAGGACCGCCCGATAAAATAATGCCGTTTGGCTTAAACGTTTGTATCGTTTCCGGATCGCAATCCCACGGGTGAATTTCGCAATAAGCACCGGCTTCGCGAACGCGACGGGCAATTAGCTGCGTTGTCTGACCACCAAAATCGATGATCAGAATACCTTGTTCGTGTAAATCAGCCATTAGCCTAGTCGGTAGTTGGGCGCTTCTTTAATCATCTGCACGTCGTGCACATGGCTCTCTTTCATGCCTGCGCCCGTGATGCGAACAAACACTGCATCATTGCGCATAGATTCAATATTTTCAGTACCGCAGTAACCCATACTCGAACGCACCCCACCCAACATCTGATGGATGATGGTGCCTACCGGGCCTTTATAAGGTACGCGACCTTCAATGCCTTCAGGCACGAGCTTGTCTTCGCTATCTTCATCATCTTGAAAATAACGATCACTAGAACCTGCGCGCATTGCGCCAACTGAACCCATACCACGATACGATTTATAACTTCGGCCTTGATATAGTTCAACTTCTCCCGGTGCTTCTTCGGTACCTGCCAACAAGCCACCCACCATCACAGTGTGAGCACCGGCGGCAATAGCTTTTGCCATGTCTCCTGAAAAACGAATACCGCCATCGGCAATCAACGGCACGCCACTTCCCTTAAGCGCCATAGCAACATTATTGATCGCCGTAATTTGCGGCACACCAACACCTGCTACCACCCGCGTGGTGCATATAGAACCTGGCCCAATGCCTACCTTTACGCCTGATGCACCTTGCGCAACTAAATCAAGCGCAGCTTCCGCTGTGGCGATATTGCCACCTATAACATCAACGTTTGGAAAATTAGTGCAAATCCATTTCACTCTATCGAGCACACCTTGCGAATGACCATGTGCCGTATCAACGATTATCACATCAACACCCGCGGCGACTAGTGTTTCAACTCGCTCTTCGGTGTCACCGCCCGTACCAACTGCAGCGCCTACCATCAAACGCCCTTCATCATCTTTACAAGCGTTCGGAAAATCTTTAGCTTTTTGAATATCTTTAACAGTGATCATGCCTCGTAATTCAAACGCATCATTAACCACTAATACTTTTTCAATGCGGTGTTGGTGTAGCTTTTCGATAGCGGAAGATCGTGGTGCATATTCAGGAACAGTAACGAGTTTGTCCCGCGGGGTCATTATGCTTGAAACGGGTTGATCAAGCCGCGTTTCAAAGCGTAAGTCGCGTTGCGTGACTATCCCGTCCAATTGAGTGCCTGTAACCACTGGCAAACCAGATACACCGAGTTTTTTCGTTAAGGCCACCACTTCAGCAATAGTGGTGTCAGGAGAGATGGTGACTGGTTCAGTAACCACACCACTTTCATGTTTTTTAACGCGTAGAACTTCCTTGGCTTGAAGAGCAGGGCTGAGATTTTTGTGAACAACGCCTAATCCACCTTCTTGCGCCATGGCAATGGCGAGGCTGGATTCTGTTACTGTATCCATCGCTGCGGATAGCATTGGGATATTGAGATTGATATTGCGCGTTAGCCGAGTTCGCAGGTCTACCTCTTTGGGTAAGACACGGGAATGTCGGGGCGTGAGCAAAACATCGTCGAAGGTGAGTGCTTCCTGGGAAACCTGCATATTGGGCGGCCGGTAAAGTGGAACAGGATGCGGCCCAATGATACAACATTTAACGCTACATTAGATAAACAATCGCGACGCAAATCATGGCCGACAAGAACGAACAACGTAAAATTTTTACGGTTTCTAGATTAAATCAGGAAGTTCAGCAAATACTGGAATCCGGGTTTGGTCTGCTATGGCTGCAAGGCGAGCTTTCCAATTTCAGCCGCCCAGCAAGTGGTCATTTTTACTTCACGTTAAAAGACAGCCAATCGCAGATACGTTGCGCAATGTTTCGTGGCCGCAACCGCTATGTCGACTTTAAACCTGAGAGCGGTGAAGCTGTATTGGTGCGCGGCAAGTTAGGGCTTTATAGCGCCCGAGGCGATTTCCAGTTAATTGTTGAACACATGGAGCAAGCAGGTGAAGGCCAACTGCGCCAAGCGTTTGAAGAGCGTAAACGCAAGCTTGAGCAATTGGGCTGGTTTGATCAGGAGAATAAACAGGAGATCCCCACACTGCCGAACACGATTGGCGTGGTGACATCGCCCACGGGTGCCGCCATAAAAGACGTGCTCCAAGTACTGGCTAGGCGCTACCCCCAAGCAGCTGTGATTGTGTACCCCTGCTTGGTTCAAGGTGAGCAAGCAGCGCCAGCTATTGCGCAAGCTCTCAGCAAGGCAAACGAACGCAACGAGTGTGATGTGTTATTGCTTGTTCGAGGTGGAGGCTCATTGGAAGATCTTTGGGCATTTAATGAAGAGGTCGTTGCCTCCGCGATCAAAGAAAGCGAACTACCGATAGTGTCTGGTGTGGGCCATGAAGTTGATGTGACCATTGCTGACTTGGTAGCCGATTTGAGGGCACCTACTCCCTCCGCTGCAGCTGAACTGGCAACACCCGATACCACAACGCTAGGTAAACGCCTTAACCAAGCCATGCAATCCCTTGTTTACTACATGCGTAATCAACTTGACCAGCACGGAACCCAATTGAGCAACGCTGACACTAGGCTTCAAGCTCGACATCCACAGCGACAAATAGAAAGCCAGCAACAACGTATTGACGAATTGGCGCTACGCTTGCAACAGAGCACTGAACGACAGCAGGCCAACCGCCAACAAACCCTGCAGCAGCTACAACGACAGCTGAGGGCCCATTCGCCAGATCAACAACTGAACAACCACCGTCTCCATCTCAAGCAACTCACCAAGTTGCTCGAAAACCATACGACACGACGGGTGACCGAATTTAAGTCCAGACACGCCATTGTAGCCAGAGCATTGAACGCCGTGAGTCCGTTGGCTACTCTGGACAGAGGCTTTGCAGTAGTGCGCCACAAGGATGTATTAGTGACTAATGCCACACAATTAAAAAACGGCGATCAGATAACTACCAAGCTAGCCATAGGGCAAGTTACCAGCACAGTGAATAAAGCTGAATCCTGATCTCAAGCCCTTCAGCTTTGAAATTTATAATTCATTTTTTCTATTATTTATCAATAGCTTAACCTGTAACGCATGCCTCCCGAAAAGCTCAAGCGCTTGCAATTTGTTTAAAAATTTGGTAAAACACCGCGCTGCAAAATCTACTGTTCCACGGGGGAGCATATGGCCAAGGCCAGCACCAAAAAGAAGCCAGTAACTAAGGCTGCAACGACGGTTGCCGCTGCAAAGAAAACCGCCTCTAAAAAAGTGGCTGCAAAAAAGGTTGTGGCTAAAAAAGCAGCTAGCAAAACTGCTGTGGCGAAAAAAACGACTAAGAAGGTCGCCGATAGTGCAACTTCTAAGAAAAAGGCCGCAGCGGCTAAAAAACCAGCTGCCAAGAAGGTAGCGGCTAAGAAAGTGGCGACCAAGAAGGCACCTGCTAGTAAGCCAGCTGCGAAGAAAACCGCCGCGAAAAAAGCGACGTCAAAAAAGGTCGCAGCCAAGGCACCGGAGGCTGAAAAGAAGGCCACTACCAAAAAGGTTGCAGCGAAGGCTGAAAAGACCACGAAAGCACCGGCAGCAGCACCTGTAAAAAAAGCTACCGCGAAAAAAACAACAAAGAAAACCGCCGCCGCAGTGAAAGAAAAAGCACCCGTGGCCGATAAAGATGTAGCGACAAAAAAACCGGCCAAAACTGTGAAAGCTAATACCCCTAACATCTCGGTCAGTGAAGCAATTCCTTCCGAAGTCGTGCCTTACGAGCGCGAAAAAAATAGCCACTACATGGACGAAAAAGAGCTGGCCTACTTCAGTGCGAAATTGAAGGAATGGAAGCAGCAGTTAATGGAAGAAGTTGATCGCACAGTTGGGCACATGAAAGACGATGCGACTAACTTTCCTGATCCAAACGACAGAGCAACTCAAGAAGAAGAATTTAGCCTAGAGCTACGTACGCGTGATCGCGAACGCAAGCTAATCAAAAAAATCAACGAAGCGCAAAAGCGCATTGAGGATGACGATTACGGTTATTGCGAAACTTGCGGTGTGGAGATTGGTGTAGGCCGATTAGAGGCCAGACCAACTGCCGAGCTTTGTTTCGACTGTAAGACTCTAGAAGAAATTCGCGAACGGCAAATAGCGTAAGCACACTTATAAATGAACGCATCAGGGCAATACCTAGGTAGGTTTGCCCCTTCCCCAACCGGCGAACTGCATTTTGGTTCGCTCGTTGCGGCAATGGCGAGCTACTGCGACGCCAAACACAACCACGGTAAGTGGCTAGTCCGTATCGACAATATCGACCCCCCTCGCGAACTCTCCGGTGCAATAGCATCAATCATCGAATCACTAACCGTGTTTGGTTTTCGGTGGGATAACAAGTTAGTGATGCAAGCTGATCGCAGCAATGTTTATCGCGCAGCGTTAAATGATCTTTCAGCTGCCAACTTGCTGTACTGCTGTTCATGTATTCGTCGCGATTTAAAAGCCTATCAACACTATCCTGGGATCTGTGTGCCAGCGTCATTAGCATCAGCGCAAAGCGATGTGATGACTCGCTTAGACGAAGGCGCAGCCTTAACCAGCGTACGAATGCGAACCGACGGTATAGTGCACTTTACTGATTTGTGTCACGGCCCAATTGAGACTAATTTTAACCAAACACCCGATGACCCAATACTGCTTAGAAAAGACGGATTGTTCTCCTACGCCTTAGCATGCGCAGTAGATGATGCTGATGGGATCACCCATGTAGTACGCGGTAGCGACCTACTAGACACCACCAGCCATCAAATCGCGATTATGCAGGCCCTTGGCAAAACTGCGCCACAGTATGCCCATATACCCGTAGCCACCGGTTTAGACGGGCACAAGCTCAGCAAACAGACACACGCCGCAGTGTTAGACCCTCAAAATGCGATAGCATTGCTAGGTGAATCTTGGGCCCACCTTGGCCAAGACCCGTTTACGTTTTCCACCACAGGCGAATTTTGGAATGCCGCTGTTTCACGTTGGCAACTTAGCAAGGTTAGAATCGCTATCGAAGGCTAAATATGCCTGAGCGTAACGGCCATGACCACACCCTGCTCATACTGTGTGTAGCTGTGTTTATTTTCTCCTCGCCGTTTACCACTTGGTGGTCAAGCTTTTCGTTGCCGTGGTATGCCATGTTTATCGTTTGGGCAATCATTATTTTTTTGGTCGCCATGAATCAACGCAACAGACGACGCAATGGAGATTGAACTAGCGTGGCTGTTCGCCATGGCAATTGGCTATTTGGCGGTGTTGTTTCTCATTGCTTATGCAACCGATGCCGGATGGTTGCCTGAAAAATTAGTAAGCCACCCGGCTATATACGCTTTGTCATTAGGCGTGTACGCAACCTCTTGGACTTACTACGGCAGTGTTGGTTTAGCCAACAACAGCGGATATGCTTTTTTAACAATTTATTTGGGGGTTACTGCCGCCTTTATATTAGGCCCGTATTTGCTCAAGCCTTTGCTGCGCTTATGCCGCGAATACCAATTAACCTCCATAGCTGATTTACTGGCCTTCCGTTACGGTGGTAGAGGCACCGGCCTAATCGTCACCTTGTTTATGCTGATCGGTATTCTGCCTTATATCTCATTGCAAATTCGTGCCGTAACCGAATCCATCCAAATACTAAGCAAGCAAGTGCCACCAGATATTTTAGCCTTGGTATTTTGTTTATTGATCACCGTGTTTGCCGTACTCTTTGGAGCACGCCATTTATCGCCTCGTGAAAAACACCGTGGATTAGTTGTGGCTATCGCCTTTGAATCAGCCGTAAAACTGATCGCCTTGCTAGTGGCGGGCGTGTTTGTGGTAACGCAGGTATTTGAATCACCTGTCGCCATGAACGAGTGGGCAAACAATCAACAAGAAGCGTTACAACAACTATATCAACCCAGTAGCAGTGGCCTGTGGTCAACCCTCCTGCTATTGGCTTTTTGCGCAGCGTTTTTATTGCCACGCCAATATCACATGACATTCGTTGAAAACGAAAGGCCAGAGCATCTCAATACGGCCTATTGGTTGTTCCCACTGTATTTGTTACTGCTTAACCTTCCTATTATTCCGATCCTGTTCGCCGGCAGATATCTTGAACTGGATATATCACCTGATTTTTTTGTATTGGGCATGTCCATCGAGATGAACAACGTTTGGCTAGCAAGTTTGATATTTTTAGGTGGTTTATCAGCTGCTAGTGCCATGATGATTGTGACAACGCTAGCCTTGTCATACATGTGCCTGAATTACTTATTACTACCAGCATCATTGTCTGGCAGACACAGTTCCGATTTTTATCAACGTTTGCTTTGGAGCAAACGCTTAATTATTGCGATGATCATTGCGGCAGGTTACGGTTTTTATATTGTTATCGAATCTAACGCGGGCTTAGCAAGCTTAGGATTAATTTCGTTTGTGGCTGCAGCACAATTACTACCTGGTGTAATCGGCTTACTATATTGGGCGCGGGCAACACAAGTTGGTTTTCTTGCCGGTTTATCCGGTGGCGCTATTGTGTGGTTTTTACTATTAATTTGGCCGCTACTTAATCCTGATACACAACTCATCAATCGTATTCCAGTCGATACAGACATCTGGACGCTTTCAACGTTTTGCACATTGGCTACTAACGGATTTTTATTCGCCATCGGCTCACTACTGAGCAAACCGACTCCAGATGAGCAGGCAGCAACGCAGGCTGCGATGGAACAATCAAGCTTTGCATTGAGTGAGCCCTACACTGCCCGATCAGTTAATCACTATCTGTATGCCATGCAAGAAGCTTTAGGTAACAAGGTAGCCAAGAAAGAAATCGAAAGCGCATTAACCGAAACCGGTATCGATGTTGGCGAAACACGACAAACAGAGCTGCGTTTATTTCACGAACGTTTAGAACGTAATTTAACCGGCCTACTCGGCCCGACTACGGCACGGAACATATTGCGCCCCGGCCACATTACTTTCAAAAATGACGGCTCCGATGCTCCTGATGCACGTTTGCTTGAGATGCGGTTAGAGGCATCGCGCGAGCAAATGCGCGGCATGACCAAGCAACTAGATGACTTACGACGATATCTACGCGATGTATTGCTAGAGATGCCGCTGGGTGTTTGCTCGATAGCGGCAAACGGCAACGTATTTTTGTGGAACTCAACCATGGAAACCTACACCGGTATTAGTGAAAGCGCGGCCCGCAATCGATCACCCGCGCAATTGCCTGAACCTTGGAACGCTTTACTAAAAGACTTTGCCGACTCCGACGAAACTCATCGCTTTCGCTGCCACATCATTCACAACGGGCGTAATGTGACCTTTAACTTACACAAAGCCGATGTCGGCGGCACGGGTGACAGCAACGATCACTTGGCAGGCCAAGTTATTTTGATGGAAGACCGCACCGACCTAGACACGCTAGAAACAGAATTAGCGCATAGCGAGCGCTTGGCATCGGTCGGCAGGTTGGCAGCAGGCGTTGCACACGAGATCGGCAACCCGTTAACCGGCATTGCCAGCATCGCTCAAAATTTGCAGCACGACAGCGTCGATGCCACACCCGATGACACCAACGAACAAGCAGGCGATATTCTCAACCAAGTTGATCGTATCAATAACATTGTTCGATCATTGCTAACCTTCTCTCATGCGGAGGAGTTCACCGCCCCTTCGTTTCAAGCAGTCGATTTAACCAGTAGTGTTAACGACTCACTTCGCCTAGTTCGACTATCGCCTGACATCAGAAACATTAAATTTGATGTCGATCTTCCAAAAAAGCTAATGGTGCAAGGTGACTCTAATCAATTGGCTCAGGTTTTCGTTAATCTGATCAACAATGCCTGCGATGCCACCGGCGCAAAAGGGACCATCAGCATTAAAGGGTCATCAAACCAGCACAGCGCTCAAATTACGGTTTGCGACAATGGTAGCGGCATTGACCCTGCAATAAGAGAACAAGTGTTCGAGCCCTTCTTCACCACCAAAGAAGTGGGTCGTGGTACGGGTTTAGGCTTATCACTGGTGTACAGCATCGTGACCAATCACGGTGGCAAGGTACGCATTTTGGACAACCCTAACACTCAAGGCATTTGCATTCAGGTTACGATACCCACCGAATGAGCAGCATATTAATCATTGAAGACGAGGAAGTGATCCTCAAAGCACTCAAACGATTGCTTGAGCGCAACAATTACACCGTCAACACGGCCATGTCGATTCAAGAAGCGCTAGAGCAGCAGCCACAAGGGTTTGATTTAATACTCGCTGATTTGCGCTTACCCGGTGGCGAAGGTACAGACATTATCCCTGCCGCAGGCAAGGTGCCGGTGGTGATCATGACCAGTCACGCCAGTGTACGTTCTGCTGTTAGCGCTATGCGCGAAGGCGCTATTGACTACATTGCCAAACCATTTGATCACGACGAACTGATCATGGTGATCGAACGCTCTTTGCTACAAAATCGTTTACTGGCTATGAACAACAGCCTCAAGCAAGACTTAAGACGTTTACTACCAACAGAAGAGGTGATCAATACCAGTTGCATGCAATCAGTGCTAAGCGAAATTGGTGAGTTACGTGATCATCAACGGCAATTGTTTTTACACGGTGAACGCGGCACCGAAAAAGAACTACTTGCACGTGCACTACACCACCACAGCGATCGCAAAGAGGCGCAGATTATCGTCGCAGATCTTCCGGGCCTTGACCCAGCAACAGCAGAAGAGGCCTTGTTCAGTCATACTGAAAGCTTATTGCATTCGGCGATCAATGGCACCTTAGTGCTTAGGCACCCTCACTACTTGCCGGAAAAACTGCAAACGCGCCTATTGGATTGTTTAAGTAGCAATACCATTTACGGCGAGAGCGGTAGCCGACAACTTAACATTCGCACCATTTGTATTAGTAATCACTCGCTGAGCACCTTAGTAAGCGAGCACAACTTCTTAGCGCCGTTAGCTGAACTATTTACAGATAACAGTTATGAAGTGCCGCCGTTAAGAGAGTTTCGTAACGACTTACCACTACTGGCTGAACATTATTTGTCTTACTACAAAGTGCAGTACGGCAAAGACAAACTGACTTACTCAGGCAACGCACTCGCGGCGATCCGCGCCTATCATTGGCCTGGCAATATTGATGAGCTCAAGGTGGCGGTGGAAAAAGCGATCTTAACCACCGAATCTTCAGAGGTACAACCACTGGACTTAGGTTTAGGCATAGCAGGCGATACAGGCAGCGCGGCACCGCGTTGCATCAGCCTCGACGACTATTTTCGCTACGTCGTGCTGCAGCATCAATCCGCATTATCCGAAACCGAATTAGCTCAAACCCTGGGCATTAGTCGCAAAGCTTTGTGGGAAAGGCGCCAAAAAATGCAGCTCTTACGGGATTCTGACGCTCCAAAAGCCTCATAAACTCTTATTAATCAATTGGTTACAATTAACCAGTTGAGTGCTTTCGCTGTGCCACACAAGCGGGTAAAATTCATCCATTCTTTACAATTAGGTTCTATCAATGTCTGAAGAAAAAGTGTATCCAGTGCCAGACGCCATGTCTGAAAATGCACTCGTTAACAAAGATACCTATCAAGAGATGTATCAACGCTCTATCGATCAGCCTGACGAGTTCTGGGGTGAGCAAGCCGAAAAAGAAATCGATTGGTTTAAGCCATGGGACAAAGTCCAAGATTGGGACTTCCACAAAGCAGACATTGCATGGTTCAGCGGCGCAAAACTAAACGTTTCTTACAACTGCCTAGACCGCCATCTCGAAACACGGGCCGATCAAACCGCGATTATTTGGGAGGGCGATGATCCTTCAGAAAGCCGTCACATTTCCTATCGCGAACTACACAGCGAAGTATGCAAATTCTCAAATGCACTAAAAGGCCTTGGCGTTAAAAAAGGTGATCGTGTGTGCATCTACATGCCGATGATCCCAGAAGCTGCGGTTGCAATGTTGGCAAGTGCACGTATTGGCGCAATACACTCAATCGTATTTGGTGGCTTTTCACCGGATGCATTAAAAGACCGCATCAACGATTCTGAATGTTCAATCGTTATTACAGCCGATCAAGGGTTACGCGGCGGCAAAAAAGTACCGCTAAAAGACAACGCAGATATTGCCTGTGAAAACGCCGAATCAGTAAAGCGCATGATCGTGGTTAAACGTGGCGGTGAAGAAGTACAGTGGCAAGATGGCCGTGATCTTTGGTATCACGAAATGGTTGATGCAGCATCTGATGATTGCCCCGCTGTGGAAATGGACTCTGAAGATCCGCTATTCATTCTTTACACATCGGGTTCAACTGGCAAGCCTAAAGGCGTATTGCACACTAGCGGCGGCTACATCTTGTATGCAGCGATGACGCACAAATATGTATTCGATTACAAAGATGGCGACATCTACTGGTGTACAGCCGATGTTGGCTGGGTAACCGGACACTCTTACATTGTTTATGGCCCACTAGCTAATGGCGCGACGACCATGATGTTTGAAGGTGTGCCTACCTACCCTAGCGTTAGCCGTTTTTGGGAGATTATCGACAAGCATCAGGTTAATACTTTTTATACCGCGCCTACCGCCATCCGTGCGCTCATGGCACATGGCGATGACCCTGTTAATTCAACTGACCGTAGCTCACTCAAAATACTCGGCACCGTTGGTGAACCCATCAATCCAGAAGCTTGGGAGTGGTACCACAAGGTAGTGGGCAACGAAAATTGCCCCATAGTCGATACCTGGTGGCAAACAGAAACTGGCGGCATACTAATTTCTCCTCTGCCGGGCGCCACTGATTTGAAACCTGGCTCAGCCACCTTACCGTTTTTCGGTGTGCAGCCTGCACTAGTAGATGAGCAGGGCACTATTATCGAAGGCGCTGCATCAGGTAACTTGGTTATCACACGAGCATGGCCAGGCATGATGCGCAGCTTATACGGAAATCACGAACGCTTTATCGAGGCCTACTTTAAAACTTATCCTGGGTATTACTTCACCGGTGACGGTGCGCGTCGTGACGAAGATGGTTACTTCTGGATTACGGGGCGAGTTGATGATGTACTTAACGTATCAGGCCACCGCCTTGGCACAGCTGAAATCGAAAGCGCACTAGTGCTGCATGACACCGTAGCAGAAGCCGCAGTTGTGGGTTACCCACACGATATCAAGGGCCAAGGCATTTATGCCTACGTCACGTTAATGAACGGCATCGAAGAAACCGATGAGTTACGTGCTGAATTAGTTAAGCACGTTAGAAAAGAGATTGGTCCGATCGCCACACCTGACGTAATACAGTGGGCACCAGGCTTACCTAAAACCCGTTCAGGCAAAATCATGCGCCGTATATTGCGCAAGATCGCTGAAAACGATGTTTCGAATCTAGGTGATACGTCTACTCTGGCAGATCCAAGCGTTGTTGATGGCTTGGTTGATAATCGGGCCAATAGTTAATAAAAAAGTTTTTTTCAAAGATATACCCCTACAGCAACGCCGAATTCTCTCGGCGTTGCTAGTTCCTCCCTGCAATCCGCTAGTAACTTGCAATCTTCTGGCTTACGCGTTTATTATCAACTAACACTCCATTAGCAGTACTTCATTTGCAGTAACAGAGGGATTTTCTATGTGTGATGCTTGTGTACTAAACGCTGTAAAAAATCAAATGATGTCTCGCCGTTCGTTTTTTAAAAATGCAGCAATAGCCGGGGCAGCTGTCGCGACTACGTCAATCGCCCCAGCTGCTATGGCTGCTGGCCACGGTTCTGTCGAAGACATGACCTACACGCTGTCTCCTGAATTTCCTACCTTCTCTGGCGAACCTGGTTTTAGTATGGAGCAGGTATTTAATTTTAAAGAGCATTACTTCAACCTATTTAATTACACCGTCAACGAACATACCGGCACTCACATCGACGCACCACTGCACTTCTCAGAAGACGGCCAATCAGTTGACGAAATAGCCGTTTCAAACTTAGTCGCCCCGCTATGCGTTATTGATATCGCTGCTCGTGCTGCAGAAGACGCTGACACGCTAGTCACACCTGACGATATAAAAGCATGGATAGCGGCTAATGGAGATATCCCACCTCATGCCTGCGTTGCCATGTACTCAGGATGGGGCGCTAAAGTGGAAACACCCGAATTCCGTAATTTTCATGACGAGAAGCAACATTACCCTGGCTTCCACGTAGAAGCTGCGCAAATGCTAATGGAAGACACACAAGCGATGTCAATGGCATCTGATACCTTATCGATTGATCATGGCATATCGGAAGACTTCGCCACCCATTACGCATGGCTACCTAGCGGGCGATTTGCAATCGAGAATATTGCCAACCTAGACAAGGTGCCCGCATCGGGGGCCACATTAGTCATTGGCGCACCTAAACATAAAGGTGGCACAGGCGGGCCTGCAAGAATCTTTGCGATGGTATGAGTCAATACGCAGGCTCATGCCATTGTGGCGATGTGCTATTTGAGATAAATACCACGCCTACTGAAATCACCACTTGCGACTGCTCACTCTGCAAAATAAAAAATGCAGTGATGATAAAAGTGCATGAGACTGCGTTTACCCTGCAAACAAGCTGGGATAAATTATCCTTGTATCAATGGAACACACAAATAGCGAAGCACTACTTTTGTAGCCGCTGCGGCATATACACGTTTCATCGAAAGCGAGCCCAACCCGATCACTTTGGCATCAATGTACATTGCTTAAAAGATTTTGCGATTGACGAGATACCGTGCAGAGAAACAGATGGCGCAACAATGAGTTTAGAGCCAAACTTGTAGCCATC
>CALJAA010000172.1 GCA_938028465.1 uncultured Granulosicoccaceae bacterium
AGCTCGTCACTAAAAAAATATAATAAAGGGTTGGATACATTGGATAAAAAATTAGATAAAGCCGCTCTCGATTATCATCGATATCCAGTACCAGGCAAGCTGGAGATCAGTGCAACCAAAAATATGGTTAACCAGCGCGATCTGGCGCTGGCTTACTCACCTGGTGTGGCGGCCGCGTGCCGAGCAATAGAAGAAGAGGAGCAGCAAGTTGCAGAGCTTACTGCTCGTAGCAATTTGGTTGCGGTTATTACCAATGGCACGGCTGTGCTTGGGCTAGGTAATATCGGCGCGTTGGCATCCAAGCCTGTCATGGAAGGCAAGGCGGTTTTGTTCAAGAAATTCGCTAACGTCGATGTGTTTGATCTAGAGCTTGATACAGAGGACGTCGATCGCTTTGTTGACGCGGTTTCACTACTTGAACCTACATTCGGCGGCATTAACCTCGAAGACATCAAAGCACCTGAGTGCTTTGTGATCGAAGAAAAGCTTCGCGAACGCATGAATATTCCGGTGTTTCATGATGACCAACACGGCACGGCCATCGTCGTAGCTGCTGCTATTCGCAATGGCCTACGTTTAGCGGATAAAAAAATTGAAGAGGTAAAGTTGGTCTGCACTGGTGCTGGTGCGGCTGCACTTGCTTGTTTAAACCTATTGGTATCAATGGGTATGCAAAAATCCAATATTGCGGTGTGCGACAGAAGTGGCGTTATTCATAATGGCCGCGAGGAGCCCATTGATAAATACAAAGCCGTATTTGCATTAGATACTAATGCGCGAACACTTGATGATGTGATTGATAATGCTGATATCTTTTTAGGCTTATCTGGCCCCAATACGTTGATAGGTGAGCAAGCAGCGCGCATGGCGCCTAAGCCATTTATCTTAGCCTTGGCTAACCCGGATCCTGAAATACACCCTGATGAAGTGCATAAGGTGCGTGAAGACGCCATTGTTGCTACGGGGCGGTCTGATTTTCCCAATCAAGTTAACAACGTGCTGTGTTTTCCGTTTCTGTTTCGTGGCGCGCTTGATGTTGGCGCAACTGAAATCAACACGGCAATGCAGTTAGCCTGTGTGGAGGCTATTGCTGACATTGCCACGATGGAAGCATCAGATGTTGTATCAGCGGCCTATGGCGGGCAGCCGTTTCGTTTTGGTAAAGACTATTTAATCCCCAAGCCATTTGATCCACGGCTAATGACAAACATTCCTATGCGTGTTGCTAAAGCTGCAATGGAAAGTGGAGTCGCCACGCGTCCAATCGAAGATTTCAACGCCTACGAGCGCAAACTACGACAATTCGTTTTTCGCTCTGGTTTGGTGATGAAACCGGTATTTGAGCGTGCACAAGCTAGCATGCAACGAGTTGTGTTGGCTGAGGGTGAATCAACACGCGTACTGAATGCAGTGCAGATATTAGTCGATGACGAAATTTGTAAGCCTGTACTGATCGGGCGGCCAACTATTATTGAAAATAAAATAGAAGCCATGGGGTTACGCCTGCGTATAGGTGAAGGTTTTGAAGTAATCGACCCATTCAATAATCCTGAGTTTGATCGACACGTCGATAGTTATCATGAGTTAATGGGTAGAGCAGGTGTTTCACCAGAGTATGCTGCTAATGTTATCCGCACTCGTTCAACCGCGCTTGGAGCTCTAATGGTTCGCAATTTTGAAGCGGATGCAATTTTGTGCGGTACACAGGGCGCTTATGCTCGTCACCTACGCTATCTATGCGACATCATCGGCGTGCGTGATGATGTGAGCGATTGTTCTGCTTTGATGCTGATGATTCTTGATACGGGTACTGTATTTCTAACTGATACGCATGTGTCGGTTGATCCATCAGCTGAAGAAATATCTGAAACGGCCGTGATGGCGGCGAATCTGGTAACGCGTTTTGGTTTTGAACCTAAAATTGGATTGTTATCGCACTCCAACTTCGGTAGTCGCAACAATGCTAGCGCTGTAAAAATGCGCGATGCCTATAAGCTCATGCAACACCGCTATCCTGAGCTTGCAGTGGAAGGTGAAATGCATGCCGATGCGGCCTTATCCGAAGAAACTCGTAGCCGAATTTTCCCCAATGCAGCATTTTCTGGAAGCGCCAATGTATTGGTTATGCCCAACTTGGATGCAGCCAACATTACGTACAACGTAATGAAAGTGCTGGGTGGTGCCTTGCCTGTAGGGCCCATGTTAATGGGCTTAAATCGCCCAGCGCATGTAGTTACAGAATCAACCACCGTGCGCGGTATTGTTAATTTATGTGCGATTGCCGCAGTGGATGCGATCGACTATAAGTTGTTGCACGGTAGTGCTGCTACGGCGACATAGGCCATTAAAGTAACGGTTTACACTTAGCTTTTTGTGCAAAATAAATCGAGTTAACTGGCAAGAAGCAAAAGGCTGAGCCATACTCTAGTGTAGGTATGACTGCCGGATGCATATCCGATGTGCCGGCGAGCCGATTCGGCCCAATTATGATGAGTTTCGTATGACGATGGAATTAGAGTTTTTGTTGAACAAACTCGAGACAGAACCAAACTCTGTCGAGTTTCCAGATGTCGTCGCGTTGATCAACTCAATGTACACTTTTATTCCCACTGGATTCAGAAACCATGAGCTTTACAACGAGCCTGGGCAAAATTCAGGCTCGTGCAAATTGTTTTCGTTTGCCAGGCTGCATGATCTGAATGAAGCACAGACGCTAGCGTGCTTTGGTGCTTACTATCGAGCTGATGTATTGAAAAACCCTGATGGCGATAGCCACCCCAATATTCGACAGTTTCAAAAAACAGGCTGGGCAGGTATCGAATTTGATGGCATACCGTTACGGGCCACTGGCTAAGGAATACCTAGCTTAATAAAGATGCTGCGCTATGCCGGCAACTAGGCCGATCAAGCCACCAAACACGCCACCCCAAACCACAAGCCAGCCTAGGTGCTTGCGTATCATGCTTTGCATAATGTCGCGTACCATTTCAGGGGTGAGCTCGTCTAGACGTTCGCGCAATATCAAATCAAGCTTGTTGAGAAACTGGTCACTACTGGTCATTTTTTGAATTTGCGTTTGCACGGCTTCTTGAAAACGCGGTGATTCAGCGGCATCGTGCAAGAACTTCCCCATCCGTTTTTTAAATGGTTCACGCATGGAATCTAAAGCGCTCTCACCACCCATCATGCCCAGCATGCCACCGAACGACGAGTCCATCACTGTTGCAACCAGTTGGTCATAGGCGGCATCTAAGTCTAGGTTTTTTAGTATCGGCTCGAGATCAATCGGTGATGCTGATTTATTCTCCAGCACCTTTTGTACTTTGTCTTTACTAAACAACTGTTCGTGCACCATTTTTAAGATGCCAGCCTTGAATTGTTCAAAGTGCGTGACGATAACGCCAGACCCGTGCAATCCAGGCACCTTTTCAAACAACATATGTACAGCCAGCCAATTCGTTAGCGCACCCGAGAGGGCAAACAAACCGGTGCTGAAAATGACAGCCTGGAAGGGAGCAGGAAACAAAAAACTGACAGCCATGATTGCTGCGGCTATCAGATTTGGCATTACATTTTTACTGATCATACGTACTGGATACTCTTAACAGCACGAAGTGTAGCTGATGAGCCTATTGTGGGGTTGGTTTGCCGGGCGTCAAGGCTTAGCCGGCTGGCGACGATTTTCCGGCGATTCGTGGCGGGATGTGAACATCGACACATTCTTGAAACGTTTGATCAAGCGGCGGCCTGATCCCTGCAATGTCAACGTTTTACGTTACGGTAACACCTGAAAATGCCTATCAAGATCGCACGATGCGGATACGCCCTATGCTTAACTGGCGGCTTGTTGTTTAACCCTGTTGCACTTGCAAATCTTCCCCCTGTTATTGACCCGATTGCCGATCAAGTTGTTTCAGCCGGTAATGCAGTCGAAATAGTTGTTGTACCACGTGATCCTGAGCGTGTTGTACCTGGGTTGACAATTAGCAACATGCCTAACGGAGCTAGCTTTCTCGACAACCGAAACGGTACGCGCACTTTTAGGTGGGTACCCACTTCGAATGATGTTGGCTCGCGATTAGTAACCTTTGAAGCAATTGATGCTAGCGATTCAAACCTGCGTTCAACAGTTAGCGTAACCGTGACTGTTAATGCTGTTGGTCAGCCTGAGCAGCCCAATAATAATGGTAACCAAGCTCCGATAATTGAGCCCTTGTCAGATGTATTAGTACAAGTAGGTGAGGCGGTTTCGATTCGTGTGGTACCGGTTGACCCTGAAGGGGTAGTGCCGGCACTATCAATTAATACGCTTCCGACGGGCGCTAGTTTTGATGACAATAGAGATGGCACGCGTCAGTTTCGTTGGCAACCTAATGATCAGCAAGTGGGTGATACCACGTTAAGCTTTGCTGCCTACGATGAAAACGAACCAAGCCTACGTACAGTTGAAACTGTAAAGATAACAGTGTCGGGTAGCGCACCAGTCGATCCGGGCAATCCCCAAACGCCAAATACTCCTAACCAAGATCAACTCATGGTTGAAGGTGCGCCCTTTTTTGTTGACTTGCAAGATCAGTTCATTACGCTCGGTGATACCTTATCGCTCCGCGTTGTAGCAAAAGATGATGATGGGTCGGTACCAGGTTTAGCGATAGATCGTTTACCAGAGCGAGCTAACTTTAGCGACAACGGTGATGGCACACGGACGTTTCGATGGCAGCCTTACCCAATTGACCTTGGTGATACTTACGTTGAATTTACAACTATTGATGCTAACAACCCGGCTAGCCGAACATCTAAAACTATTCGTTTAAATGTGGTGCGTGATCCGAACCGTGTTGTTAACTTTCCGCCAGTGATTAACGGCATACGAAACCCAACTATCCGAGCAGGCGATACCTTAACGCAACGCGTGCAGCCTGTTGACCCTGATTTCACTGTGCCAAACTTAAGTGCCTTGAATATTCCGCAGGGTTCGCAGCTTGTCGATAATGGCGATGGTACTCGAAATCTTAATTGGTTAACTGATGCAAATGACATAGGCGATACTCAAGCAAGCTTTCGTGCTGTAGATGCGGTTGATTCCTCTTTAAGCTTTGAGAGTACGATCACCGTATCAGTTGTGGATCCGTCTACGTTTAACCGTGACGGTGAACGTTTGCGTGATCTAGCGGATCGTCGTGGTTTCAAGATCGGATACGCTGCAGTACTGCAGGCCAGTAATCTAGCCGATTCGCAGCTCTACCGTGATATAGCGGCAGAAGAATTTAATATTGTCACACCTGAAAACTCTCACAAAATGAGTTGGATACAACCGCAACGTGGTGTATTCAAATGGGACGATGCCGATGATGTTGCAAACTATGCCGAACAAAACGGTATGACGCTACACGGGCATCCTTTGGTTTGGTTTAGACAACTTCCACCGTGGGTGCAGCTGCTTGACCCTTCTATTGCACAACAGGTGATGCGTGAACACATTCGCGCATTGGTTCAGCGCTACCGTGGTCGTGTTGCCATATGGGATGTTGTAAACGAATCCTTTGAAGATGATGGTACTTATCGGAATTCGATATGGCATAAAGGCATGGGTAAAGGCTACATTCGTGATGCCTTCATTACTGCCAATCAGGAGGATCCTAACGCTATATTAATTTATAACGATTACGACGTTGCTTGGAAAAATCCTAAATCGGATGCAATGTACAACATGGTGCAGGAAGAGATCGCAGCCGGTACGCCGATTGATGGTGTAGGTTTTCAGATGCACTTGCGTGATGACTTTTCTGAATACGAGAGTGTGGAGCGCAACTTTGAACGCTTCGCTAACCTAGGCCTGGATATCTATATCACTGAGTTTGATGTAGCCATGTTTGGTGGTAAAAACGATGAACTACAGGCTGAAATTTATCGTCGCGTATTGGAAATCTGTTTGCGTCAGCCGCGATGCAAGGCTTTGCAAAGCTGGGGCTATACCGATCGCTACTCGTGGCGCTCTAACTTTCAGCCATTGATGCTAACGGATAAGTACTTACCTAAACCTGCCTACTATGAATGGCAGCGAGTGCTTCGGGACTTCTAGTTTAGTGCCGGCATTCATCTCGCAGACTTTCGCGCCCTCTGGGGTGTTGCGTGCCCTCTGGGCGCTAGCCGCCCTTGGGGGTAAACCCGTACTCACGGGACGCCATGAACCCATCCATGGGGGCTTCGCGTCGGCATCCTTGCCTCCGAAACCCGTGAGTACGGGTTTACCCCCAAGACCACCTATCACCCAGAGGGCACGCAACACCCCAGAGGACTTTCGTTCTCGGGATGAATGCCTACTTATATAAGGGTCAGAAAATTATGAAAGCGATTGTTTCGGTATTAATAATTTTATTAGCCCTATCGGGGTGTCAGCGCTCATCTAAGAATCCACCTGATTCAGAATATGCTTGGATCTACAGCGCTGAGCCGGGCATTGATGTTAAGAAGGCCATTGAAAAAGGTGATCTGCGGTTCATGGGAACCTATGATTACTCGTTGTCCGTTGTGGGCGTTAAATCAGAGTGTGTTGAGTCCAGAGACAACATTAATCCAATTGAGGGAACCTCGGATGTTTGGGGTAGTTATGAATCTGCTAAGTTCAACACAACCGCCAGGTTGTACGCGGAGCATTACAACATTGCGTTGTTAAACCATCTGGATAAGTATGACGATTGTGTTGCTCGTTAATTGAGCGGTGAAGGAGACTTACCCCAAGGTCGCTTAGTACCTCGGGGCAGATAAAAAAGTTTACTTACCTCTTGCGTCGTGACTTACGCGCGCCTCGGCCACTGGCTGATCCACCTTGAACACTTAGGTCTCCACCTAGTTGCGCTTTCGCGCCTACAGATATTTCACCAAGGGCGGCTTCGATGGCTTCTAGGCTTGGGCTCGTTTGCGCTGTGTGGGCGTCAATAGCTTCGCGCATGGAGCGCAGGTGTGCTGGAGTTGTGCCGCAGCAGCCGCCGATGATATTGGCGCCTGCATCGATCGCTAGGCGGGCGTATTCGGCCATGAGTTCGGGTGTGCCG
Source organism: uncultured Granulosicoccaceae bacterium (assembly GCA_938028465.1). Lineage (GTDB taxonomy): Bacteria > Pseudomonadota > Gammaproteobacteria > Granulosicoccales > Granulosicoccaceae > Granulosicoccus. Next base: position 7,056 of record CALJAA010000172.1, read on the forward strand.
TTGTATTCGATTGATCCGTCAACCCACTCTGGTATTCCACAGTTGGCTTTTGCGATTAGTGCAGGGCGTACGTCGAGTTGGTCGGCTGCAGTTGATAGGTTTTTGATTGCTGCGACAACTTCGGCTGCTCCGACTCCGCAGTTGGTGCCGATTGCAGCGATAGGGGTGTTGAGGCCGGTGCTGCAATTGATAGTATCGGCAGCGGTTAGGCCCATCATGGTTCGGCCATTAGTATCGATGCTAACGGTGTATACGATGGGTAGATCGTGTTCGGCCGCTGCAGTTACGGCGGCTTCTATTTCTTCGGCTGATGAAATGGTTTCGATCCAGAGGATATCAACACCGCCGGCTTTTAATGCAGCTGCTTGTTCGCTAAATGCTTGGCGAGCTTGTTCAATGCTGACAGGGCCGTTTGGCTCGAGTATTTCGCCGGTGGGGCCCATCGAACCTGCAACTAATACATCGCGGTCGCTATCGTCGGCACACTTGCGGGCGAGTTTTGCGGCGGCTTGATTAAGCTCATCAACCCGGTCGCCGGCTTTGTGTAGTGCTAGGCGATAGTGAGTGCCACCGAACGTATTTGTCAGGATAATGTCAGAGCCCGCATCAATAAATGATTGGTAAAGCCTTGATATTTTTTCTGGCTGATCGGTATTCCACAACTCGGGGGAATCACCTGTTTGTAGCCCCATTTCAAAGAGGTTTGTGCCGGTAGCGCCGTCAGCGAGCAGGGGTATATTTTGAGCGAGTCGATCTTGAAATTTAGTATTCATAACTTAGGTTAACACGGTAGAAAGCGGGTCCAGTGGTAGGGCGAATTACTGCAACAATTGTGCATAGTTGGCGCTGTTTGACGATAGCGAGACGCGGGTCTCAAAGCGTACTTCATATATCGCTGTATTGGACGCCAGAATAAGTATAGTGAATTCCGATAGTGCGCTTTGCGCTAGAATGTCGGTAACCCATAAGGTCTAGATAAAAAAACCACTCAACATGCTATTCGGATTTGGAAAACCACCTGAGCCCAACCCCATCGACACGGTCAATGTGCCCGGGTCTGTTGGTTGTATGGGGTTGGTGGGCTGTCCCGGTGCCCGCATAAGCGCACAAGCTCAGCCATTGCCTCGCAAGTACTTGCTGGCTGATCTCGAAGAGCTGAAGAATTGGGGAGCTAATGGGGTGGTCACCTTAGTTGAACCGCACGAGCTGAAAATGCTGGGTGTAGAGGAATTGCCTGAGTTGCTCGCTGAAGCCGGTATCTGGTGGAAGCACTTGCCCATTATCGATATGGATATCCCTAACCAGGCGTTTGAAGACACCTGGGCGGTAGAAGGCGAGCGTATACGTCATGCCTTACGCATAGGAGAGCGAGTCGCCATACATTGTTATGCCGGCCTAGGGCGTGCAGGGATGATCTCAGCCCGTATATTGGTTGAAATGGGCCTAGAGCCTGAGCTGGCAATACGTACGGTACGCAGCGATAACCGCCGCAGAATCCAAACACGTGCTCAAGCTAACTTTGTACGTAGCTGTCATTCCTTGGTCGATACTACGCGTATCTGGGGCTCGTAAGAGTCGCTACACCATACGCGCTTGTCGCCCTGTCCAATCCCAGCAGTCTGCACCCGGTGCAAACTGTCGGCAATACCCAATTAGGAGCTGTTTATGACAGCCAAGCCCAGTGCAAGACGAGGTCGTCGTGGTGGCGGTCGAGATGCTAAACGAGCACGTGCCAGTGCAGGCGCTACTCGTGATCCTTACATCAAGCGTGGCATACCGTATGTCAGTGTGCTTGATGAAGAAGGCTTATCGACCATTGAGCGCAACGCCGACACTATTCTCGAAGAAGTTGGTATTGAATTTAGGGACGATCCTGAAGCACTAGAGATGTGGCGCAATGCTGGTGCCGATGTGCAAGGTGAGCGCGTAAGGTTTCCGCGTGGCCTGTGTCGCAAGCTAGTGATGGATACAGCGCCTTCACAATTTGTACAACACGCTCGTAACCCTGCTAACAATGTTGTTATCGGCGGAGATAACACGGTATTGGTGCCTGCCTACGGTCCTCCGTTTGTTATGGACTTAGACAAGGGCAGGCGATACGCCACCATCGAAGATTTTCAAAACTTTGTAAAGCTGGCTTACAGCTCGCCTGAGTTACATCATTCGGGTGGCACTGTATGTGAGCCTGTCGACCTGCCAGTTAACAAACGCCATTTCGATATGGTGTATGCGCACATGCGCTACAGCGACAAGCCGTTTATGGGTTCTGTTACAGCGCCTGAAAGAGCAGAAGACACAGTCGCGATGGCGAAGCTGTTGTTTGGTGATGATTTTATTGATCCAGAAACAGGCCTTGAAAAAACGGTTGTTATTAACTTGATAAACGCTAACTCACCCATGACCTTTGACGAAACGATGTTGGGTGCAGCAAAGGTTTATGCAAAAAATAATCAGGCAACTATCATTTCGCCGTTTATTCTAGCAGGCGCTATGTCGCCCGTTACCGTTGCCGGTACTGCTGCGCAAATCCTAGCTGAAGCGTTGGCGGGTATGGCATTCGTTCAGCTGGTTCGCCCCGGTGCGCCTGTTGTGTTTGGCACATTTGCTAGTTCTATCTCTATGCAATCTGGTGCGCCAACATTCGGTTCGCCTGAGCCATCATTGGTGATGTACATCGCAGCGGAACTTGCGCGCCGTCTGAAGGTGCCGTTTCGAAGTGGTGGCGGTTTATGTGCATCGAAACTGCCTGATGCGCAAGCAGCTTATGAAGCGGCTAATACCTTGCAAACCGCAGCCATGGCGGGTGTTAACTTTATGTTGCATACGGCGGGTTGGTTGGAAGGCGGCTTATCCATGGGCTATGAAAAATTTGTCATGGATGCTGATCAAGCCGGCATGATAGGCGTGATGCTAAAGGGCGTTGACATGACAGAGAACGGTCAAGCGCTCAGCGCCATACGAGAAGTTGGCCCAGGGCAGCATTTCCTTGGTTGTGAACACACTCAAGCCAATTTTGAATCTGCGTTTTATCGTTCCAATATTGCTGATAACAACAGTTTCGAGCAATGGGAATCAGAAGGCTCTTTAGACGCATCGCAGCGTGCGAACAAGCGCTGGAAGAAAATGCTGTATGAATACGAAGCGCCAGCGATTGACCCGGCAATCGATGAATCCTTGATTGCTTACATGGACGAACGTAAAGCCTCCTTCCCTGACGCCAACTATTAGGCGCTAGCTCACGCTCAGGCCGAATCGGGCAGTTTTTTACTGCCCGTTAGCTTGGCACCAAACCAGTTAGATATCTGGCCCGCAATGTAAGCGCTTGCCGTGAAAAAACGTCATATTTTGGCGCTTTTTAGTGATGCAATGCAGCCCAATTGGGTGGGTGAAAAAATGAGTAACGTACCGGTCAATAATAATTCACAGAACTGAGGGTTATACCTATTTTCAATTGGGCTTGAGTATGTTCCAATTGCGCCAGCTTTATATCAGCGCCTTAATTGGCCAGCTAGGTTATCTTGATCGGTACTAATTCCAACCCTGTTCGCATCGGCTTTTATCTGGTGCCTAACTTTTCCATGATTGCGTTCTCCGCAGCGGTGGAACCCTTACGGATGGCAAATCAGCTCACCGGGGCTGAGCTGTATCAATGGCAGGTCATTAGTAGCGACGGCCAAGCAGTGTCGTGCAGTAACGGTATTAGCATCGCAGCTCAACTTGCAGCAGGCTGCAAAGAGCGGTTTGATGCGGTGTTTGTTTGTGGTGGGATAAACATTCACCGAGTTGAAGACGAGGTTGGTATTCAGTGGCTACGTCAGCTCGATAAAGCCGAAATGGTTTTAGGTGGTATTTGTACTGGTAGTTACTTCTTGGCAAAAGCCGATTTACTTGATGGCTATCGTTGCACCATTCATTGGGAAAACATGGCCAGTGCACGTGAAGAATATCCTCACCTAGTAATATCGCCCGAATTGTTCGAGATGGATCGTAACCGGTATTCATGTGCCGGTGGTATTGCGCCGATGGATATGATGTTGTGCGAGATTCGTAGTAAGCACGGTGCGGATCTGGCAACCCGTATTTCTGAGCAGTACATGTGCGAACGCATTCGTGATCACAACGATCGGCAACGTGTTCCTTTAACGCAACGTATAGGCGCAAGCCAGCCTAAACTTGCAGAAGCAGTTTCGCTGATGGAGGCGAACATTGAAGAGCCAATGACATTAGATGAATTATCTCATCATGTAGGCTTGTCGCGCCGTCAATTAGAGCGCTTGTTTCAACGCTATTTGCATTGCGTACCTACTCGTTACTACCTCGAGTTACGATTAGAGCGAGCGCGGCAACTGTTGTTACAAACCAGCATGCCAATAGTTGATATTGCGCTTGCTTGTGGTTTTATATCAGCGCCACATTTTTCTAAATGTTATCGAGATACCTTTTCGATTCCACCAAGAGATGAGCGTAGGCGTGCTGCGGGGCTGCTTGAGGATATGCAGCAGAAGTCGCGTACCAATTAGTGCCTAGTTAGAGTTGCGTTGAGTGTTCGCTTATTAGACTGCGGTGATTAGGTTGCAGTAACCAGTGCGCACCTAAGGATGCGCACTAGTGTTTATTTAGCTAGCGCTAATGATCAGCAAACCAATTTCATACATGATCAATCCTGCATACATGCCAACTGCTGCCGCTAGTATGGAACGTGCTCGAATTTTGTTGAACAACATTAAGTTGTGGGTTGCTACCAATACCACGGCGGGTATGGCGGTGAGCAACATTTTGACAACCATGAATAAACCAATACTGTGTTGCAGCATGTAATTCATGAATGGGTTCACTTCCGAACCTCCACGTGAGATCAAGGTAAGTGTGAAGACCGAATCGGTAATCGACATTAATACCAACAATATCGCTAAGGTGCATAAGCCCGAATCATAACGATCAAGGGTTGCAAAACGTCTATCGTCACGACGGCGACCTTCAAATCGTCTAGGCGCTACCAGGGCTTTCCATATGCTGTAAACAGTGTGTTGACGGCGGTTTTGTTCGCTACGCTTCTCTATTCCATCCCATGAATCTGAGAATGTATGAGTAGGGCTGTTTGCTGATTGTGTGTCGCTTTTCATTGTTCTTCTTATATGCGGCTTGGGGTCAGTTTAATAGGAAACAGTGTTTTGCAAAGTTACTCCGTCACGGTATTGGCCAACAATCTATTCAAGATTATTGCTCTGTGAGTGGGGTCACATTGTTGATTGGCTTCAGTGATCGGTGAGTCTCTCTTTTAGCTGGTAGTAAGCCATGCCAATGGCCATAAGCGGGTTGCCAAGTTGCTGGCCAAACGGGACTTTACGGTGTTTAAACTGGCTAAATGTCTCAAACCGGCTTAGCTCGCCATGTAAGGCCTGAGCAAGGATCTCCGCTAGGATATGTGAGCTTGCAATGCCATGTCCGGAATACCCTTGGCAGTAATAGACGTTACTTTGTGCACGACCCAACAAAGGTATTCGATTAGGCACGATGCCGGCTGTGCAGGTCCAGGCGTGATCAATGTTGATGCCTTTTAGCATTGGGAATGTAGCCTCTAATGCAGGGCTCAAGCTTGCTCTAACGTTATCAACATCTCGCCCCGAATAATTTGTACCGCCACCAAACATTAAACGGTTATCAGCTGTAATGCGGTAGTAGTCGAGTACCAAACGGCTATCGTAAACCGCTAAGCGTTGCGGGTTAAGTTCAGCGACTTGCTCATCCGATAAAGGCTCAGTTGTCATATTGGCAAGGATTGCCGGCACTAACAAGCCTTTGAGCTGTTGTTGGCAAATGCGATGATAGGCATTGCCTGCTAGCACGACCGTTTTAGCGCTAACCTTGCCATGCTCTGTTACCAACACCGGGCTGCCTCTGGTGTCTAGTTTAGTGACAGCTGTTTGCTCGAAGATTCTGCAGCCGATACTAGCAGCAGCACGAGCTTCGCCTAGGCATAGGTTAAGCGAATGGACATGAAAGTTTCGCTTGTTATACAAGCCCCCATGATAGAGCGGGGTTTTAAGAAGCTTATGCAGCTCATCTGGTTCGAGCCATTCTAGGTGGCCATCAAAGCCCCAAGTTTCAGCGTCTATCAAAGTTTGCTTTAATTCAGGTATGGCTTTTTTACTCCAAGCCGTATGCAAATGTCCGTGTATCAAATCACATTCAATTTGGTACTTAGCGATCCGCTGCTTGATGATGTCTTGCCCACGCCAGCGAAGATCCCAAATAAATTTTGCTGCGTCAAAGCCATCACGCTGTTTTAGTTGTTTGAGCATCGCGCTGTCGCCAGAAAGGCTGCCCGTCACTTGACCACCGTTTCGGCCACTTGCGCCCCAACCAATTCTGTTGGCTTCAAGCAACACCACTGAGTAACCTAGCTCACTTAGCTCCACTGCGGTAGCAACACCCGTTAGACCGCCACCCACTACGGCGATGTCGCAGTTTATGTCTTCATTGAGTCGCGGGTAGTCTTGCGGATCATTCGCGGTGCTACTGTAGTAATTGTCTATTCGCTGCATTGGTTTGAGTTAAGGTAAGGATCTAAAGGCGAGGCAGGTAAGTAAGCCAATCAAGCTGATCAACTGTTTTGTTGATCGTGATTGCTTCAAAACGTTTTACGCTAGCAAACAATCGCTGGTATTTTTCTCCTACTGTATGCTTAATAAATTCGGACTCAGAAAACTGATTAACGGCATTTAACCAATCGTGGTGCAGAAATTCAGCGCTAGATGTCTCGCCTGGGCTTAGCGCGGGGAGTTTGGGTTTGGCGCCTTTATCCAAACCGTGCAAAATTCCGGAGAGTATTGCAGCTAAGGCTAAATAGGGGTTAGCATCTGCTCCAGCCACTCGATGCTCCAAGCGTGCTGCCTTGCCATGGGTTTCTGGCAATCGCACCGCAACACCGCGATGATCATGTCCCCAGCTCATCTGTACCGGCGCGAATGAATCAGGTTGCAGGCGCTTATAAGAATTACCATGAGGTGCAAGTATGCCTTGTGCATCTTTCATGGTTTCTAGTAAGCCATTAGCCGCCCATACCAGGTTGTTTTCGTTGTTAGCTTGATCAAAGATATTGTTGCCTTCATTGTCGAGTAAGCTCACATGCACGTGCAATCCGTTGCCAGTATGTTCGGTATACGGCTTCGCCATAAACGTAGCGGTCATGTTGCTGTCTATCGCCGCTCTATCAACGACTCTTTTAAACAACACCGCTTCATCTGCAGCTTGTACAGCGTTATCACAGTGCATTAAATTAATTTCAAATTGGCCAGGCCCGATTTCCGCTAGGGAAGCATCGGATGGGATGTTCAATGCCTTGGCGTATTCATGAATGAGTTTGAGTGTTGGTTCGGCGCGATCCATCACGCGCATGTCATACACCTGATACGGTTTTATCTGCCCGGCAATATTGATGTGGGGAGGCGGGGCAGGAACACCTGCCACAACCGATGGCGTATCTAACAAATAAAATTCAAGCTCAACTGCCACAACGGGTGTTAAGCCCCGGACGGTGAATTTTTCCAACACATTGGCTAGGATTGATCGAGGGTCGCAAAACATATTCTCGCCAACAACGCTTTGCATACTGCATAAAATTTGTTGCGAGCCTGGGTTCCAAGGGGTTTCAATAAGTTGTGCATTAATGGGAACACACAAACCATCCGGGTCACCTGCGTCAGGACCCATGCCAGTAAGATTGTCATTGTCGTCGCCCCAAATATCTTGAACTTGAGTAGAAACAGGCAAGCGCACTTGGCCATCTAGCACTTTGCTTTGTTGATCGATAGGTATCCACTTGCCGCGTAAATTGCCTTGCATGTCAACGACCATGACATCAATATGTTGTTCAGTGGATTTCATAAAGCAGTTTTGGTGGTGATTATTGGCAGGGAGTAGTCTAACGTGTGTAGTTGATTGCGTCGACGATCATTCTGCAAGTCGGGTGTTCTGTTTAGATTAAGCGCTACGTATTGGGGCGCTACGGACCATAAAGGCTTGTTATTGAGTTGCTATCCGCGCTCGCCAGTCATATGCCTTGCTAGCGCGTCTGAGCGCAACTGCGTGATACATGTGAAGCACTTAGCTTGCGTGTTTGGTACCTCTTTTGATCAGGGCTGGATTTATCTGTATAAATAAAGATGGGAAAGTTAGGAGCTTTGGGTATGTTTGATTACACGCTGATGCACTGGATTACGTTTTTTTCAGCGGTGGTTTTTTTAGAACTTTCTCCCGGAGCTGACATGGCTTTTATGCTGGGCCAAACAGTTCGTAATGGACGACTGGCGGGGTTTGCTGCTTTGTTTGGCAGTTTGGCTGCGACCTATTTTCATGTGGCGATGGCTGCCATTGGTTTATCAGCTGTGGTAGCGACGTCAGCGCTCACCTTTACATTGATAAAGTGGGCTGGTGTTGTTTACTTGGTTTGGCTTGGATACAACGCCATATTTTCTAGCGATAGAAGTGAAACAACGACAGAGGCAAAACCACCCAAAACAAGTTCGGTCTTTTTACAAGGGGCGTTGATTTCTGCGCTGAACCCTAAGGTTGCTATCTTCTTCCTAGCCTTTCTTCCTCAATTTGTTGTGGAAGGTGCTGGGCCCATTAGCTTGCAGTTGCTGTTGCACGGAACACTGTTAGTTGTCGTTGGCTTAATACTACAAACACCGTTAATTCTTATGGGATCACGAATCACGTCAATGCTTCGAAGTAATCAGAGTATTGGACGTTGGTTTGATCGTTGTCTCGGAGCACTATACGTATCCTTAGGTATTCGGCTCGCGATCAGTAAAATGGATTGAGTCGGTTAAAGCATGGTGGTTCTTTCTAATTGAGATAGTAGTGATTTATATTTGTACTGAATGAAGTCGTCGATAGCGTGCTATACGCAGTCAGCCTGGGCGCAAGCACTCTGGGTTATCATTAGCAAGTCCTGCAGGCGAATCTGGTGGCGCTGAGTAAGTAAGCGCTGATACTAACATCGGTCCATACAGCTAAACGGCAGTAGTCAAGACTGCTTTTGCGAATCTATCGGTGAGTTACGGCTTTGCTCACTTGATACTCAGAGAATGCCAGTTTCTTCACGTCTTCTAGTGCTTTGTACTCAGCGCTCTCAAACACTGACTTTACCGACGCTTCATCCGGATATTCAATTACAGATACATACTGAACATCTCCATCGCCTACGACGCAATCACCAAGCTCATAACGACAGACGATCTTAGCGCTTGCAGATTGCATCAAGGGACCAACCACACTCAAATATTTTTCTAAAGCGATTTCCGCATTTGAGTTAATACTGGTTATCGCCACGAGTTGAATGGTCATTACGATGGTTCCCGTTAGGTTTGCGATCGGCCACCACCATGGATGGGCTCGTAGCGTCCCGGTATTAGGGATGCATCGCAGAGAGCGCCGTATGCTTAGAATAGGGCACCGGCGTTACAGAAGATGAGTTACTAGCGCGCCTGACGAGCACGCCGACGCGACTTGCGGCCACGCTGTGCAGCGCCTTCAACTGAAGCTGTGCGTTCAGGCAAGTTAACCACTTTTGCAAGCTCTGGAAATTCCGCCGTTTTATGAGGGAATGCCATGGCCTGTACAAAGTGTTCTTGAAAAGCGGGTTCTACCGCCGTTTCGATTTTTTCAACGACACGTACTAACTCTTCAATTTGCCTACGTGAATCTGTATCGAGTAGGGCGATGCGTGCGCCTGTGCCAGCGGCATTGCCTGCGCTTGCAACGTTATCTATTTCGCAGTCTGGGATTAACCCCAGTACCATTGCGTACTTAACATCAATATGGCTACCGAAGGCGCCGGCAAGTCGAATACGATCAACCTTGTCTACTTCTAGCCTATCCATCAACAATCGAACGCCAGCATAGAGTGCAGCCTTAGCAAGTTGGATTTGTCGTACATCGTTTTGCGTGATACGAATGCTCACCTCTTCCCCTTCATGCATAGCGTAAGAGAAGGTACGATCATCAGCAACAATACGGCTAGAGCGTTCAGCAAGGTTGCCTTGCACAACACCATCCGTATCGATGATGCCGGTTAAAAACATCTCCGCAACCACTTCGATAATGCCTGAGCCACAAATGCCGGTAACACCTGTGCTAGCAATACTATCGGCAAAGCCAGGATCATCAGACCATAGCTCGCTACCGATAACGCTAAAACGAGGCTCGAGTGTTTCAGGGTCAATGCGTACGCGTTCGATTGCACCGGGTGCTGCACGTTGACCACCACTAATTTGTGCGCCTTCGAAAGCGGGGCCAGTTGGGCTGGAGCACGCTAACATGCGCTTGCTGTTACCTAATACGATTTCTGCGTTTGTACCAACATCAACTAACAATGTGAGTTCATCCAGTTTTTGTGGTTGCTCACAAAGGATCACGCCTGCTGTGTCAGCGCCAACGTGGCCAGCGATACAAGGTAATAGATAAGCTTGCGTGTTCTCGTGGGCGGTGATACCCATTTCACGCGCAGGTAAATTAAGTGCTTCGTCAGTCGTTAGCGCAAACGGTGCGCCACCGAGTTCAACTGGGTCAATGCCAAGGAGTAGGTGATGCATTACTGGGTTGGCAACAAAGGTAATATCGAGAATATCAGTGACATCTATCTCGGCTTCAGTAGCCACATCTTGTAATAAGCCATTGATCGCCTCCCTCACCGCGGTTGTCATTTCAACATCACCGCCTGGGTTCATCATCACGTATGACACCCGGCTCATTAAATCTTCACCAAAGCGAATTTGCGGATTCATTGCGCCGCTGCTGGCAATCACGTTGCCAGTGATCATGTCGGACAGGTGAGCTGCGATTGTGGTTGAGCCCACATCGATAGCCACACCATAGATTGTTTCTTTATAGCCGGGCCAAAGGGCCAGAATACGACCGTCGTCGTGAACTGCCGCACTGACCTGCCACTTACCTTTGCGCAAGATAGCTTGCAGCGAGTGCATTAGGTTGAGTTCGGCGCGAAGGTTGTCGCGATCCCATTCGCTCTTGAGCGCGTTTTTAAGCCTGCGAAGATCGCCAGATGGGTCGTGCATGTCCGGTTCTTCTACATCCACTACATGCAGCCGTATGGCCGGGTTGAGTGTGATATTGGCATGATCGGCCGCCTTACGAACCACCTGCTTATGCACTTGGCTCTCAGGTGGCACATCCACCACTAGATCGCCAAGAATTTTGGCTTGGCAGCCTAGGCGCCGGCCAGTGGGGAAATCACCATTGATACGTTGGTAACGAGCTTCTACTTTTGTACTTTCGCCCAAGCTATCCGCACTGGATACAATATTGTGCTTTGAAAAATCACCCTCAGAGCAAAGTATCTGGCAGCGACCGCATAGGCCGCGGCCGCCACAAACCGTGTCGAGATCGACGCCTAACTTGCGTGCGGCGTCGAGTATGGAGGTGCCTACCTCGAATGTGCCGCGCTTACCGCTAGGTGTAAATACAACCTGTGCTTGTTCCGACGTGTCGCTCATTCGTTTTCACTGTTAGTTTTCGAAATGGGTTTGGCTTTTAGTGTGCGCTCTTTAAGACGGCTTGCGTCTGCGGGTTGGACGACGCCCGCGTGCACCGACTTCGCCTTCAGCGGCGGGTTGGCGATATTTGCGGATCCAAGCCAAGCAATCTGCATCGTTACCCATGAGTACGTCTGCAGCCATTACTGAGCGCATGACTTCTTCATGAATAGGGTTTGTAATTGCAGATGTCATGCCTGCACTCATCGCCATGGATAAGAATGCACCGTTGATGCCGTTGCGCTCTGGCAAACCGAAGCTGATGTTAGATGCGCCACAGGTGGTGTTGCATTTAAGCTCTTTGCGGATGCGCCCTAAAATATCAAACACTTGACGGCCTGCGTAACGCATTGCACCGATTGGCATGACGAGAGGATCGATCACGATATCTTCTGGGCCGATGCCGTAGTCAGATGCGCGATTCACAATCTTTTTAGCAACCTCAAAGCGAACGTCTGGATCTTCAGAGATGCCCGTCTCATCATTAGAGATCGC
>CALJAA010000173.1 GCA_938028465.1 uncultured Granulosicoccaceae bacterium
ATACAAGAACCCGATATTCAACCTGAGAGTCAAGCAATCAATACCGTGGAATACCTAAACTCTATGCCAGCACCTGATATGAAACGCCCGGTTGGAATGCCGGAGCAACACAGAGAAAAGACCCCTAATCACACTAAAAAAGCTACGGTAAAAAAGTGGCTGCTCCTCTCGATTGTGCTTCTAATAATTATTGTTGGCGCTTATCAATTAGGATTGCGAGGAGCATAGTGAGCCCCACTCCAGTATCCATACAAGCAGCCGCTCTAAGTGATTGCGGCAGGCATCGCCCTATTAACGAAGATAGTTGGATAAGCGATACGGTATTAGGTTTGTACGCGATTGCTGACGGCATGGGCGGCCATGGCTCAGGCGACGTTGCCAGCAAAATGGCAACTCAAGCTATACAAGAAATTTACAAACAAGCTCTGCAAACCCCAAATTCAACCGACGTTACTGAGCTTGTGCGCGGTGCGATCGAACAAGCTAATGCGGAAGTGTTTGCCGCTAACCAAGCATCCAATATCGAGCCCGGAAATGGTATGGGCACAACCTTGGTCGGCCTGTACATTCCAACACCTGATCACAGTGGCAGCCCAAATAGTGGCATAGTATTTAATGTCGGCGACAGCCGCTTGTACCGCTACCGCGATGATCAGCTAACACAAATAACTGAAGATCACACCCTACTGCGCGAATGGCAATTAAATAAAGAACCCGGGCCTGCCCCACCTGGCAATATCATTATGCGCGCTATCGGGCTGTTTGAATCTGTCAAAAGCGATATCACTCCAATATCCCTGCAGCGCGGCGATTTGATCCTATTATGCTCAGACGGCTTAAGCGACATGCTGAGCGAAGCCGAACTGCATCAGCTGCTCAAAGCTGGCGAATCGGGAAGTATCAAGGCGTTATGTGACGGACTCGTACGGCAGGCCAATCGAAATGGGGGCGTAGACAACATCACGGCGCTTTGCTTACGGATTGCGTGAAGATGCTTTCTACGTAAGGATACGAATAAGTAAGGATACAGACAGGTTGGTGTAAAGAATCAGCCTGTCATCATTATAATCGGTCGTCACTCTTTAGAAATCAGCACGTCATTCCCGCGAAGGCGGGAATGACTATAAGGATCTTTTGCGTATACTGTACGGCTTAAGCTAGCCAATTTTATTCTCATGAGCACATTCTTTTTCGTCGCCTTTTTGCTTTTAGTAGTATCACTTGCAATGCTGTTATATGGCCTGACAAAACCTGTCAACCTAGGCAGTGATCCGGTTGATGTCAATGTCGAGATCGCAAAGGAAAACAAGCGTTCACTCGAACACGCACTGGCAAGCGGTGACCTCACACAAGAGGGCTTCGAACTCGAGCTACAGCAACTTGAATCCGCTTTAGCAAACAACATCAGCGCAGCCCCAACCACGGCTGCCAATAGCCGAGGCCAGTGGTTCGCTGCAGGTTTAATGGTTCTCGGTATTCCCTTAGCTGCTGGGCTACTTTATTTAAAATTGGGTACGCCACAAGCCATCACGGCCATGGCGCAACAGCAAGAACAGCAACTAGTGCAACAGCAAGCAGCGACTGAAGCTGGCGCTACAAACACTATGCCCCCACTGGCAGAACTACTGCCCAATGTAGAGGCCCGCCTTAAAGAAAACCCTGACGACCTTAAAGGCTGGAAGCTTCTTGGCCGCAGCTATTTGATGATTGGCAATTTTGAAAAGGCAGTAGCGGCTTCACGTCGCGCGCTCGAACTAGATGATCAAGACCCTGACATACTGGCACAGCTAGCAGAATCAATTGCGATGCAGCAAGAAGGTGAAATGCAGGGCGAGCCAATAAAGTTTACTAATGCAGCCTTAGCGCTTAATCCGAACCATCAACAATCCACTTGGTTATCCGCCATTGCAGATCAGCAGCAAGGCGAGCACCGTTCAGCTATAACAAAATTTGAATCACTACTACCTGCCGCGCAAAACGACCCTAGATCTTTGCAAAGCATCAATGAAATGCTAGCGGTGTCAAAAGCGGCTTTAGGTGAAGCAGCTCCTGCCACAGCACAAGCTTCCGAGCCCACAGTTGCGGCTACTGCTGGCAGCTCAATTACAGTTAAAGCCACGTTGTCAGATTCAATAGCGCCTAACTTACCCGACACTACATCGGTATTTATTTATGCGCGCGCCAGTAGCGGCCCGCCGATGCCATTGGCTGTAGCAAGGTTACAACTTAAAGATTTGCCGGTAGAAGTTACGCTCGATGATAGTATGGCGATGGTGCCGGGCATGAACCTATCGTCATTCGCCGATGTGATTATCGGTGCGCGGCTATCTCCTTCTGGCAATGCGATAAGGCAACCAGGCGATTGGATGGGTGAAACTGCCGCGATAAAAGTTGGCACTCAAGATGAGGCGGTAACTGTAACAATCGACACGCAAGTCGAGTGACGGTTATTTTTCCCAAATTTTTTCCCATACAGCAATGTAGTTATTGACAGGCATCTCTATCAACCTAGCGGCGGCGAAACCAACGGAGTACGCAAGGCGATCAAGTTCCCACACATCGCGTATGCCCATTTTTGGATCTTGGGATTTAAGATGCTCGTCAAACTGTTGATTACTTGGAGCTGTGTGCTCACCTTCAAAACTGTATGGCCCATAAACTAGCAACTTACCGCCTGGCTTTAACACGCTTGCACAGCCTGTAAAAAATGGTTGGGCCAGCTCCCAGCTTATAATATGTAGTGTGTTAGCGGCGTAACAGGCATCCACACTTAGCTCTGGCCATTGCGCACTACCAATATCCAGCGCTAGCGGGGCTTCTATATTATTGCAACCACTTTCATCTAACCAAAGTTGTAGACCGTCTAGCTTGTCAATCAAATCACTGGGTTGCCAGCGCACATTTGGCATAGCTTGGGCAAAATGACAGGCATGTTGCCCTGTACCCGAGGCTAGCTCCAACACATGGCTCGTGGGCAAAAGCTCAGCTTTTAGCACCGCCAAGATATCGTGGCGGTTGTTATCGGCCGAAGGTGCAAAGGGTTTTTGGGTCATGCGTTAGGTACTCGTCGTATTTAACGGGTCTGCGTTACCCGAATATGGTTAATATATCAGTATTGTTAAAGCTAGCCATCAGGCTTCAAAAAGGATCAGGTATGTCATTTATTATTCGCGAGGCAACTACCGACGATGCGGATTCGATGAACGCACTGCTCCCACTGCTAGCAAGCTTTAATGTACCTGCGGGACGTAACCCAGACGACCTATGGACAGGAGATCGCGAGATGCTAGAGAGTTGGCTTAAAGGGGATGCGCCAAATACGTTCACCTTGGTTGCAACCGACGATGCCGACGCGGTAGTTGGCTTAGCGATGGTGACGATGCGCGAAGAGATGCTAAGTCACGAACCTAGCTCGCATCTCGAAGCGTTAGCAGTAAGCGACAAAGTACAGCGCCAAGGCCTTGGTAAACGCCTCATTGAAGCAAGCGAGAAAGAAGCGAAAAACCGAGGCGCAAGCAGCATGACTCTGCATGTGTTTGGCAACAACACAACTGCCCGATCGCTTTACAGTAAGTTCGGCTTTGCCGAAGAAATCATTCGCTGCTACAAACCCATTTGATTATCCAACTTTTTTAGATAAACAGCTAACAGCCCTATTTCACATGTTAAGAGAAATTTAATATGAGCACGGTAACACTCACACTCGACGAAATTGAATCAACTTGTAAGGCGGTGCTGGTAAAGCACGGCGCTGCCGATTCGGTAGCAGCACAGATGGCACATGCCATACGCGTTGCTGAATCAAAGGGCAATTTGATTTGCGGTTTGTACTACTTACAGAGCTATTGTATTCAATTGGAATCCGGCAGAGTCAGTGGCACCGTAGACCCAATTGTTACCCAACCCAAAACGGGTATTGTCAAAGTGGATGCTGGCTTTGGCTTTGCGCAACCCGCCTTTGCTAAAGGTTTGCCAGTTGCACTAGACGCAATAAAAGACGCAGGAACCGTATCATTAGCCATTTGCCATTCGCACACATGTACATCACTTGGTTACTTCACTGAAGCAATCGCTAAGGCGGGCATGATTGGTATCGGGTTCACTAACGCGTCAGCGGTTGTATCGCCACCCAATGGTAATAAGGCTGTGTTAGGTACTAACCCAATGGCGATGGCCATTCCTGGAAAAGATGGAAAAATTGCATTCCAATTTGATCAAAGCACCAGTGCTGTTGCGCTTGGCAAGATAACCATGGCAAAAGCAGCTGGCGAATCAATACCGCTGGGCTGGGCTGTGGATGCTGATGGTAACCCAACTACTGATCCAGAGGCTGCATTAAAAGGATCACTGGTGTCATCGGGTGGGTACAAGGGTTTCGGTTTCGGATTAATGGTTGAAGTACTTGCGGCAGCCGTAACCGGCAGCGTTGCATCAACGGACGTAAAAGGATTAAAGCTAGCCGACGGCCCACCACACAACTTAGGCCAGTACTACCTAATTATTGACCCAACTGCTGTATCAGGCGATACCTTTCATGACCGCATTGCTGCCTTGGCCACAACCGTATCATCACAAGAAGGCGCTCGCCTTCCCGGCACTCAATGGGTGGAACCGTCGAGCGTGACGATAGAATCTAGCGTATGGGAGCTAACGCAGTCCTTAGCGTAATTGCTAAGTGCGTAAGCGAGTGCAAAGAGTTCGTCATGGGCAATGTAGCTTATGCGAACGTGAAACGCATTTAACGTTTCATCATTTGATCCCACGAAAAATGCACCGGCGTACTCACTTTAAAAAACGATATGATCGTGAAACGTTAAACCTTGGCATCAACATTTGTCGCCGTTGCCACACTGGGCTGCACAAACTATTTGATGAAATGACACTCGCTCGGGACTTCAATACGCTGGAGTCCCTGCGAGAAAACGAAGCCGTACAAAAACATTGTGCTTGGGTACGGCGCCAGAAGGTTTGAACTAGCTTTTTGGGTAAATCGCCGCTTCTACACTTTTTATATAAGCCATCAGAACTGGCCGTGACAATACCAATTGCTTTAACGCCGTATCTGCAGGGCTGGCCGCGTACGCAGCCAAAGCAGTGCCTACTGACGCATCTGCCGCCGTTGGCTTATCGCCAAATAAAAAAGTTTGCTGCCCAAGCGTATTTTCAATTGCAACTAGATCATGTGTAGCGCGCTCCACCATTTTATCGTACTCAAAGCGCCCAATACCTTGCCCCTTCGCCGAGTTGATAACACTTTTGCGAACGTGCTTAGCGATAAACGGTCCTATCACTGGCGGCAGATCACCAAAGAATAGTGATTTTAAGTGCACCCAGTTGCTGTCATTCATCCAGCGATCGCACAAGCCACAAAAATAAAAGTGCTCTTCCACCATTCGTATCAGAGCACGCGATTGTGCCCGCTGCTGAACATCGAGTGGTTCATCAAAATCAATTGCGTATTTATCTTCAAGAAAATATCGTATTGTTTCGCTATCAGCAATCATTGCCTCGTCAACTTGCAATGCAGGAAGCTTTTTATACGGCGTTTTGCGAGAATCCGAGCCTGGATTGTTTTCCCATTCTGCGTTTGCCATCGTTAACAAACACATGGCTTTTACGACAAAAGGGCTAGCGTCAGGCTGACCGAATGCGGGGCCGAAAGATTTGAGCTTTAACAAGGTTGATCTCCATTTACGTTGAACCGGCCGACAGCATAACAAGCACTACTGACAGTTTTTGTCAGTATCAATGCTAACTGGTGATATGCTAGCTGAATGAGTAAATCCACGCGTTTGATACAGCTACTGTCAGAAATCAGACTACACGACCCACCCGTTACAGCATCAACACTAGCGGATGCGATGAACGTATCCGAGCGCACCATTTATCGAGATGTCGAATCACTTCGTGAGGCTGGCGCACTGATAGAGGGTGAAGCAGGCTACGGTTACAGCCTAACCGAGGACCCAGCGTTACCGCCTCAAATTTATACGCGTGAAGAGATCGAAGCATTGGTGCTCGGTTTAGGCGAAGTACAGTCAGTGGGCGACCCTGCTCTAGCAAAAGCGGCTAAGCAGGTATTGGCTAAACTACACGCCACACTGCCACCGCGACTAAAAGGGCACCTTAAACATTCAGTACTTCACGTCAAACGCTTCAGGGAGCGCCCCATCATCAAAGTGGATGCTGCATCGATCAGGCAGGCCGCATGGCAAGAGCTAGCAATGGATATGCGTTATTCGGACGCAAAAGGTGCAGCGACTGAACGTCGTATCCT
>CALJAA010000174.1 GCA_938028465.1 uncultured Granulosicoccaceae bacterium
AGCTGCTTCTGATTTAGTTGATCAAAGCTGGGCACAGGATGAATTTATTCCAACGGTTGCTAAGCGTGGTGCTGCAGTGATCGCTGCACGTGGTAGCTCTTCTGCTGCCTCTGCTGCAAATGGCGTTGTTGATCACATGGCAAGCTGGGTTCAAGGCACGCCTAAAGACGATTGGGTAAGCATGGCCGTACCGAGTGATGGCAGCTACGGTATTGACGAAGGTTTGATCTACTCGTTTCCAGTACAAATCGAAAACGGCGAATACCGCATCATTGATGATCTTGATGTAAGTGACTTTATTCGTGAAAAGATGATGGCAAGCCAGCAAGAACTACGCGAAGAGCGTGACACGGTTGCGTCTTTGTTGAGTTAAGTAGTAACTGTCATTCCCGCGTATTACTTGTCATCCCCGCGCAGGCGGGGATCCATGCATGATCACAGATGGATCCCCGCCTACGCGGGGATGAATAAAAATGCGCAGGGATGACAATACGACGCTAAGCAATAACCCGCTTCAACCGCACAACCAACAAAAACATCACAATAGCCAAATACACAAACGGCTCGATCCTATCGCCCTTTGCTAACCATACGTAATGCACAACAGCGGCACACGCTGCGATGTACACCCAGCGATGCAGTGATTGCCACTTTTTCCCCAAGCGTTTAACCATTCGGCGATTAGACGTTATCGCTAACGGTATCAAGATAAGAAATGCGACGGTACCCGCAGTGATGTAGGGCCGTTCGATTACGTCGGCTATGATCGCCGCTAGATCCAGTTGTTGATCAAGAAACAGATAAATCGAAAAGTGTACAACGACATAAAAGAACGCAAACAAACCAATCATGCGCCTTAGTTGTACGGGCCATGGTTTTTTCAACCAAATGCGCAATGGCGTTAGCAACAAGCCTAAAACGATAAAACGCAACGCCCACTCACCAGTCTCATCTGTTAATACTTCAATGGGATTGGGGCCAAGCTGCCCTGTAAGTAGTGAGTAAACCAAACTAACAAGCGGTATTAAAGCTACGAGAAACACCAATGGCTTTAGCCACCAGCGTTTGGCCCAGGCTTTCTTTTTAGCAGGAGTAGTTACTGAGTCTTGCAATGCCGTATCCATGACTAATTGAGCCAATGCAGTGATTATCGTTCACTGCATTGACGCAACAATTGAACCGGATAGCAGATCTAGTAGTATTTTTTGAGATCCATATCAGCATAGAGAGGCCCAGCCAGCTCTGCATAGCCATTTAAGAACTTAGTTTCGATCTTGGAGGTGAATAGTGCAGCTAAGCCAGACGTATCACCTGATAAACGACGTTCCTTAGCTTGGCTCCAACGCGGATGGCTTACATCGGGGTTTACGTTACTGTAAAAACCATACTCATTTGGGGCTGATTTATTCCAACTAGTGGGTGGCTGTTTTTCAGTAAAACTAATACGTACGATTGACTTGATACTCTTGTAACCGTATTTCCAGGGCACTACCAAGCGTAGCGGCGCACCATTTTGGTTAGGCAGCTCGTTGCCATAAATACCCATCGCCATAAACGCTAGTGGGTTCATTGCTTCATCAATACGCAAGCCTTCTACATACGGCCAATCCAGCACTGGCCGGCTCATACCAGGCAGCTCTGGATCGTTCAGTGTTTCAAATGCAACGTATTTCGCTTTTGAATTTGGCTTGAATCGTTTTAGTAAAGCACCCAGCTCAAAACCATTCCAAGGGATAACCATCGACCAAGCTTCAACGCAACGCAAGCGATAGATGCGCTCTTCAACAGCATGAGGCTTGAGAATATCCTCGAGTGTGAACTTACCCGGTGCATCACATTCGCCGTCTACCACGATGCTCCATGGCTCAGTTTTTAAGCTCTTAGCATAGCGAGCCGGGTCACCTTTATCGGTGCCTAATTCGTAAAAATTGTTATAGGTGGTTGCAGTTTCAAAGCTAGTGGGCTCTTCGTCCGTACTAAGTTCACTTTTTGTAATTTTGGCGTTTAGAGGGGTGCCATTTTCCCCTTTAGCCAAGACTGGAGCTGCGATGGTGCCGGACAGGCCCAGAGCGACAGACGCCTGCATGATCTGACGGCGGCGTGCAAACAGAGCTGGATCGGTAATCTCACTACTGCGGATCCCTGCTAGCTTAGTCCAATCGATTTTTGCCATGCTTATCTCCTGTTATCCCAGTGGGACACCCTCAAACTAAAAAAATTCCAGTTTGCTATAACTTTCTGCGCAGCAAACGTCTATATGAGTATATGCACTGAAAATGGTATACATAAGATTAAAAGCAGTAACCGTACCCATCTGAGCCGAATTGAACCCCTGCTACACTGGATCTTGGCCATGTTTGGCCCGATTCCTGCCATTAACACCCTGTGAAAAGCGGTAAAAGAATAGCCTTGTGGAAGTAATTGACGGTAATCAAGACCCCAGCAAAGCGCGCAATGATGCGCGAAGTACGACTGCGCTTATGCGCCGCAAGGACGATCGACTGGATGACCAGCGAAACCTAAACTGGACGACGCGCGATACCGATATCGTGCTGGGACCTCACTCGCCCCTAGCTTTAGCTGACGTATTGACCAGCAATGATGGCACCTTCGTTTTGGTAGCCGCTGCCGACGACACCACGACTACCGAAATTGACGAGACTGATTCAGTGGTATCGATGCACAGGCATCGCCAACAAAAGAAGAATCGCAATCGCGCCAATTTACTGTCCACCCATACCAACGAACAATTGCTCGAACGCTGTCGCCAAGTATTGGTCGACAATGCGTTAATCAAACAAGCGGGACTACGTAGAATCTATCTGGCTGCAGGCTTTATCAATATCCAGATTAAAGCAGCTGCTGATGGCGAACAAAACGCACTACGAGCTCCACTACTGTTTTACCCAGCGATCTTGGCACGAAGCACACAAAGTGAAGCTCAACAGCACGCTGACGACACCCACTACATCGTTAAGATCGAAAACAACGAACCTGAATCTAACCCCGCGCTTCATGCACTTTGCAGCGAGCACCTGGGTGTTGAGCTACCAGAATTTGATTCTGAACAGCCACTGCAAGATTACTTCGCACAAGTTGCCGCCGCCATCAGCCAACATAAAGAGCTTGAGCTGGAATTTGAAATAGCTTTAGGTACTGCAGCCCCTCCACAAGGTGCGGTGATAACAGAGCCTGCTCTGCCTGAGTTACCTGAAAAGTTTGACCCAAAGATAGCAAAAACGATAACCGACAATAAAACGCTGCAAGAACTCGACACCGTCTTGAACTTGCTACGTGATTATTCGCTGCCGTTAGCACGAGTCAACACCGGGGCAACTGAATCACAAGGTAGTGCTGAAATATCTGAGCTACGTAAATACTCAAGCAAGCTTTCAGCTGCAGGAATTGATCATATTGAATTTAATAAATTACCTGACCTACCCGAAAAAATTCGTGCATGGGTAGTGACTGCTGAAAAAGCACTTCGCTGCGAAACAGTGAAGAAAATCGTTAATAATCCTTCAATTAGCACGCGGCATTTAATTAAGCTCTCCAGCGTTATTGAGCTATTAGATAAATCACCAGCTCATTTAGAAGAGTATCGACACGCTGACTTATCATTCTCAGCCACACCAGGCCTACTGCGTAGAGCTCGGCATCAGGCTCGCCTAATCGAAGAAGAACTAGAATCGTTACAAACTTACTTTGTACTGGACAAGGTTCCAGCCAAACCACAGTTGCTCAGTTTAATTGAAGAGCTCGGTGGCACGCTTGACACTGGCCCGGATATCGTAGACGCAGAATATTTTAATGCGCGTCGACAGTTTATGGAATTCAGTATCGAGAAGCCAGCCAACCTAACGCCTGAACATCAGCGGATGCTAAGTAAGCTTGCCAAGGTTCTGCGGTTCCGTGAGTTGTTTGTTAATAACACTGAATACCGTTTGGCATTGGGCCCTGGCTATCGAGGCCTTCGAACCAACTGGGATCAGTTAGAAGAAATCCTCGATTACTCACAAGAATTTGCATCGGTAGTTGAATCAGAATCCATCGCAGCCGCTGCTTTGGGAAACTGGCCAGAATTTAGAAATGCCTTTGTATCAGAGCTCGAGCTCCTACAAGTTTCAGCCGATGCGCTTTATCGATTAATCACCGTAAGCGGAGCGGCTTGGCAACATAAAACAGTTGAGCAACTGTTAGCAAGGTCACTCGAGACTGCGAAAAAATTACGCGAATGGCATCAAGAATATGGTGAAGCAAAACAGTACCAAGGCCGCACCCCTGCTTCTGTACTCGCGCAATTTACCGGCAAGTCTCGCGAAGATGTCATCACTGAAATTCATGTCGGTGAAACACAAGCGCAAATCGACAACCACCTAAGCGTGGGCCAAACAACAGCTGAATCAGTAGTGGATACCATCAAGTGGTTACGCGAAGCAAGCAACACAGCCCTTGCGAATGAACTCGATATCGACACGATCGTAGAGCACTCCGGCGGAGATGCGTCTTAAGCATTGTCATCCCCGCGAAGGCGGGCTAGGCGCCCTCCGGGGTGGATCCAGCATACTAAACGCACGCATCAAAGAAAATCCTAGCGTGCTAGATTCCGGAACGCCGGAACGCCACTTTCCTGGGAATGACAAATCTACACAACCTTGAAAAACCCCTTCCCCGTAAAAACCAACGAACTCATCTCCTTAAGCTCCTTCCACAAAATATCATCAATCTGATAATTGATCTCCAACCCTTGCGTACCCGTTTCCTCAACTGCATGCGGCTCAAACACACAAAGCAACCGCGTTCTTGATAATTCAAGCTTTTGAATACCTTCGTGCAATATAGCCTGTTGAATTTCTTTTACCGTACAAACCCCATCATCATCACCTTCTAATGACTTAAGCGTGCCATCGGCACCCAAGGCACGTTGAAAGCACCAGCTCTCCCCGCCTTCCTCCGGGTCAGACTCTTCAAAGAATAGATTGAACACAACAAACTCGGGTGTGAATTCGTTTTTAAATGTTTCAACGATGTTTGCTGTGAATGTTTTCATGGTTTTAAGAATTCGAGATTTAATTCGATTGTGGTTTAAGTTACCGGCGCAATATAATCAGGCCGAATACCAGAACGTTCAATCGCTTCCTCAACATCACGCCCTTTAAACAAACCAAAATCTTTAATCAACACTGTCTTCCAACCGGCGGCAGCGCCACCAAGAATATCTGTGTGTAAGGTATCCCCTACCATCGCTATACGTTCAGGCGGAACACCCGCAAGGTTTTCACTAACGATTTCAAACGCATCTTTAAATGGCTTCCCATAAAATTCTGGCACGACACCCGTTGCATCCTGCACTTGGTGTGCAAAATAGCCCGGCTCAATCGATATATGGCCTGGGTGTGGTGCAACCAAATCAGGGTTACCAACCAACACAGGCCTTGGGCGAACATTTAACGCCTCTTCGATTAGCTTCTGGCGATGATCACTCCAGTCAAGCCCACTTAAAAAAATAAATGCATCACAATCGTTATAGATTTGAGGGTCATCGAGTAAATGCTCGGCATGCTTTGATAACTGATCGATCTGTGCAAAATCAGTGGCAGCAACGCCCCATTTCAAGGTTGCAGGATGGCGCGCCATACCACGCATTAATGCATCGCGGCTAGACACCACGTTGCTGGCCTTGATATTGAAACCCCAATCGTCATATTTAGCGGCCGTACTAGCGGCAGGTTTCGTGGCACCGTTGGTTAGCACCCATACCGCACAGCCAGCTGTCTGCAAATTAGCGATACGTTTTACTGCGTTTGGGATTGGCTGATCACCTAGATTCAATACACCAAAGCCATCGAGTACAAACACATCGATGTCATCCGTTATCGATTCAAGATTATCAATATGAATGGATTGCTTCGGGAACACCGCTTGAGGCATTCGATCACGCAACGAAATGTAGCGATCAATTGCTTGCTCGCGATCAACACTAATTGATAAAGACATTATCCTACCCAGGTACGTGCGTTTTCGAACATCCGTAACCACGGACCATTTTGCCCCCAGTGACGCGGGCGCCATGAGTTACATACTGATCGAAAGACTCGCTCAGGGTGTGGCATCAAAATACTAACCCGCCCATCATCACTGCATAAGCCAGTAACACCAAAGCGCGACCCATTTGGATTAAGCGGATACTTCTCCGTCATATTGCCATCGTTATCAACAAAGCTCATCGTGACTTTTGCAGCTGACAGTTGATCATCAGAATCAAATACAGCACGCCCTTCGCCGTGCGCAATGGGCACAGGGATTTTTGAACCTGCCATATCAACCAACATTATTGACGGGCTATCGTATATTTCTACCGTTGCAACACGTGCTTCAAATTGCTCGGAGGTATTACGTTGGAAGGTTGGAAAGCTTTGCGCACCCGGTATGAGCGATTTAATCTGTGACAGCATTTGGCAACCGTTGCAAGCGCCAAAAGTAAACGTGTTATCCCGATGAAAGTACTGCTTGAATTGTTCTTTTAAGCTCTCGTTATACATGATGCTACTAGCCCAACCACCGCCGGCACCCAATACATCACCATATGAAAAACCACCACAAGCAGCTAAACCATGAAAATCTTCCAGCTTGATACGACCACTGATCAAGTCAGTCATATGCACATCTGCAACACTAAATCCTGCTGCATCAAAAGCTGCCGCCATTTCTTGATGGCCATTCACACCCTGCTCACGCAGTATTGCCACCTTCGGCCTGGTGGTTAATATTGCTGGCGCTTTTAATGAGGCATCCGGATCAAATGTTAGAACAGGTGATATACCCGGATTATCTTCAGAGCTGATTAACTCCAACTCTTGGTCGGCACACTCTGGGTTATCCCGCAGCTTTTGTACTTGGTAACTGGTTTGCCACCAGTCGCGACGCAGTTCAGATACGGGTGCTGCAAACAATAGTTCGCTACCGCGCATGATATTAAAATCTTCTATCGAGCCAAGGCTGCCAATGGTATGTACCGTATCACCTAAGCCGTGCTTTTCAATAACAGCCATCACAGCAGCATAGGCGTTTTGTCTTATTTGTATAACAGCACCTAGTTCTTCATTGAATAAACTTGCTAAATCGTCGGATGGCAAACTACTAATATCAAGTGCTACACCAACATTACCCGCAAATGCCATCTCAGCGATGCAGGCAAACAAGCCACCATCTGAACGATCGTGGTACGCAACAATTAAATCATCTTTAATCAAATCTTGAATCGTGTTGTATAGCCCTAAGAGCAATTCTGCCGAATCAACATCCGGTGCAACTGAACCGATGGCATCAAACACTTGTAATAAGGCTGAACCGCCCAGGCGATTTTTACCTAGGCCTAGATCAAGTAGCAGTAGCTCCGTCTCACCTACATCGTTATGTAATTGAGGCGTCTGTGTTTTGTAGATATCACTCACTGACGCAAAAGCCGTAACAACCAAAGACATTGGCGACGTAACACTATGGTCCATACCATTGTCTTGCCAGTGCGTTCTCATCGATAATGAATCTTTGCCAACCGGAATCGCTAAACCCAAAGCCGGGGCTAGTTCCATACCTACTGCCTTAACCGCATCAAATAACGCAGCATCTTCACCCGGGTGCCCGGCTGCTGCCATCCAGTTTGCTGAGAGTTTGACATTTCCTATTTCGCCAATACAGCTTGCCGCAATATTTGTTAGTGATTCTGCCAATGCCATACGTGCTGATGCCGCAGGATTAATCAATGCTAGTAGCGGGCGTTCACCCATTGCCATCGCTTCACCAGTGAGGCCACGATAATCAGCGGCAGTAACTGCCACATCGGCCACTGGCATTTGCCAAGGGCCAACCAGTTGATCGCGCACAACTTGGCCAGTGATACTTCGATCGCCAATGGTGATTAAAAAGTTTTTACTGGCAACAGAGGGGAGTTGTAAAACACGCTCTGCAGCTTCTTCTATGGTGATAGCTGAATGATCAAATTGTTCATCGCAACCGGCGCGACGAGTGGCTTCGATCGACACCTTCGGCGGCTTGCCTAACAATACATTCAGCGGCATATCCACTGTGTGCTCATCAAAGTGAGTGTCGCTAACCACGAGTTGTTGTTCGTCTGTTGCCTCACCTACAACTGAGTACAAGCAACGCTCACGCTCACATAATGCAATAAACGTATCGAGCTTGTTGATATCAATCGCAAGCACATATCGCTCTTGTGCCTCGTTACTCCAAATGGCCATCGGAGATAAACCCGATTCAGCGCTAGGTATATCACGCAGTGCAAACTTAGCCCCCATGCCTGCATCATTAACAAGCTCTGGTAAGGCATTGGATAAACCGCCCGCACCTACATCATGTAACGACAGTATTGGCGTGTCATCACCGAGCGCAACACATCTATCCAACACCTCTTGGCATCTGCGCTGCATCTCAGGGTTACCCCGTTGCACCGAGGCAAAATCTAATTCAGCATCACTACTACCACTGGCAACTGATGATGCGGCACCACCGCCTAAACCGATCAACATAGCAGGGCCACCGAGCACAACGATAGCGGTACCTGCTGGCACAGCTTGCTTATCAACATTACCAGCGCGGATATTACCCAAGCCACCAGCAATCATGATCGGCTTATGATAACCACGCGTCTCAGAGCCGTCTTTAAAACTAACGCTTTGGCAAAAGGTGCGAAAGTAACCACCTAGATTGGGCCTACCGAACTCGTTATTAAAGGCTGCCGCACCCAGCGGGCCTTCTGTCATGATCGCTAACGGTGAAGCTAGACGCTCTGGATGCGCCGTTTCAATCTCCCACGGTTGTTTATGTTGAGGGATGCACAAATTAGAAACGGTATAACCACAAACACCGGCTTTGGGTTTGGAGCCATTACCTACCGCGCCTTCATCACGTATCTCGCCACCAGCACCTGTAGCTGCACCAGCAAATGGCGCAATAGCGGTTGGGTGATTATGCGTCTCTACTTTTATTTGTATATGAGCGGGTTCTTTATGAACGTTATATAAACCATCGGCATCGGCAAACCAGCGATTCGTTTCGTAACCTTCGATAACGGCAGCATTATCGTGGTACGCAGATAGTATTCCGCTAGGTGCTAGCTTGTGGGTATTGCGGATCATCCCAAACAAGGACAACTCACTTGCCTCGCCATCAACACTCCAGTCAGCATTAAATATTTTATGTCGGCAATGCTCAGAGTTAGCTTGTGCAAACATCATAAGTTCTGCATCACTAGGGTTACGCTTTAGTTCGCTAAAACTATCAAACAGATAATCAATCTCATCATCAGAAAGTGCCAAACCCATTTGCACATTAGCCTGTTCTAAAGCTTGCTTGCCATCACTCATGATGTCGACTCGAATGAGTGGCGCAGGCGCTGCTGATGTAAATAAGGCCGTCGCCCCTGCCTCATCAAGCACTAACGATTCAGTCATCCGATCGTGCAGCAGTGCTTTGGCCGACTCATTAAGTACCGGTTGTTGGCTACCTTCAAAAACGAATTCCACGCCACGTTCCACTCGCTTGATATCCGCCAAGCCAGAGTTGATTAAGAGCTCCGTCGCTTTGGTTGACCAAGGCGACTGCGTGCCGATACGAGGGATAACCCAAACGCTACTTCCAGCCCCTTTGGCTGATGCAAAACCGTCCAATAGCTGTAACAATTGTTGTTGTGCCGGGGCGGATAAAGTGACGCCATCATTTAGCTCAACCAGATACCGATAACGCGATAGTGAGAGCTTTAAACCGGGCTGGCTGAGCTGAAGCTCGGCTGCAAGGCGTTTAAGACGAAATTCAGAGTGCGCGGTTGCGCCAATCAGGCTCAGCATTGTAGGC
Source organism: uncultured Granulosicoccaceae bacterium (assembly GCA_938028465.1). Classification (GTDB taxonomy): domain Bacteria; phylum Pseudomonadota; class Gammaproteobacteria; order Granulosicoccales; family Granulosicoccaceae; genus Granulosicoccus. The sequence goes on from CALJAA010000174.1 coordinate 9,871, forward strand.
AGGATCAAAGCCACAGGAAGCGTCATATGATACTGGATACCACCTCAGGATTGTGAACCCATCACAGCTTTGCTCAAGCCTGACCTTGATAATCCACCGCAGTGGCCGCATAATACTCCTAGGTAGTAGCAATTCTCCGGGGAAGACTGGTTTCGACGGGAGTGGCAAACCCTGAGGTGCATGCCGAGGATCAGATCCCCTCGTAAAATAAAGCTGAAAATTTATAGTTGCAAACGATGACAACTATGCGATGGCTGCATAATTAGACTTTTATAGTTTGATTTTGTAGTTCTACCCGGCGGCGGTTATGCCTATGTCTCAGCCTCGGGGTGCAACTGCCATAGGATCGCTTGAAGGGTCGTACTTACACCGGATAGCTAAACAAATAATGTACTCGCTGCTCTCTATGGTGCTCGTCCTGCATTGTAGCGGCTAAAGCTAATGACGAAACTAAGCATGTAGTACCAAAGGCAGAGTGCTTTCGGACGGGGGTTCGACTCCCCCCTTCTCCACCAACAACAAAAGGCCCCTTTTTTAGGGGCCTTTTTTTTATCACTACCAAAACTAGTCGAGATCTAAGGTCTCGTGAGAAGTCGTCTCGTTACCGCCTCCGCGTGTCGAGTTACCAGAGACAACATGAATCTTGTCGCCTATTACAGCTGCGCCACCGCTGTGGCGACCAATCAGCAGAGATTGTAGGACTCGCCATTTTTGGGTAACGACATTAAACGCTTCGACATTATCATGCGCACTCACACGCGAGGTTGACTCTCCTCCGATAACCACGACCTCGTCGCCTACAGCAACGGTCATAGTGCCAGCTCGCTTGGTAGGAATATCACTGGTACTGGTCTCCCACGTTCCTGTCAAAAAGTTATAGATATCCGTCTTGCCCTCAACATCTCCCAACACATTCGGGTATTTTGATCGCCGACCCGCTGCGACCACCAAGCGATCCTTAACAATGGCTACCGTTGCGTGATCGCGGGCTCTTGGCGCATCCGGCAGAATCCGCCATGTATTGGTGCTTGGGTCAAATTCGTCGAACCAATCAACCGAAGGGCCAGAGTGCCCTAAGGTATTGCCACCGACGATGTATATCTTTCCGTTATAGACCGCCGCCCCCGTCGAGCCTCGGCGTCGATTTTCTGGAATGCTGATGCTGCGTACCCAGTTATGCGTGGCTGTATCAAACTTGTAAATATGTTGTAAGGCTTTTTCTACCGGGAAATTATCATCCGCCATCGCGCCCACGACATAAATAACACCGTCGACCTCAACCGGTTGAAAGTGATGCATCAGCACCGGTGCTTTGCCATGCGACGACCATTTGTTGCTTGTGGTATCAAAAGATTCTACCGGCCGGTTACCTCTGCCACCCACCATATAGAGTTTGTTAGCAACAGCGACGGCACCCGCCTCGTGTCTGGCATCGACATAGCTACCATCGACAGTCTGCACCAACTCCCAGGCCTCGTTTGCATTGACGCTTTGGCTATTGGCGGTACTATCATTGTTGCTTGTCGTGTCAGTTTGAGTTTGCTCATTGTTACCTGCGTTCTCTTGGCCAGCCGTTGCATCGTTGCTATCTGCAACAGTTAAACCCGAAATACCTTGCAGACCTGTAGGAACAAGAGTGGCGTCCTTAGTCAGTATAAATTTATCAATCGCAAATCCATCTTCGCGCATCCACACATTAATCATATGGTTGCCTGGAGTTGGGATAGTTAAGGTGGCGCTTTTATTGTCCCTTGTGCTTTTTGACCAATGCCAACCCGTTGGGAAACCATCGATCTTATCTGCAGAGCTTGCGATGCTGCCATTTATACCAGCATGTAAGCTGTCGCTGCGCGCACTTTGGTTTTCATCGCCCCAACCTCGTACCCACAGCGTATAGACGCCGGCCTCTTTGAAATTGAGTAAATACCCCATCATCGGTGAGTTGGAATTATGAACAAGCGCGCCTTTGTCTGGTGTTGTTACCATAGACTCGTTACCCGATGCCCCCGAATAATTACTCAATACCCACTGATGCGTGCTTGTGCTCGAGCGAGTAAAGTAGTGCTCAGCCTCAACCATAAGACTATCAGCGCCTAAGCTGATTTCCCCGGTCGTAGTCGTCGTAGGATCACTCGCCGTGTCTGTAGAATCGTCTGTATCCGCAGAATCATCGCCCGTGTTGCTGCTCGGATTAGTAACATCATTCGTGGAATCTTCTGTTGTGCTATCGGTATCATTGTTAGCTACCACACTATCGATGTCGCCTGTACCTGTTGGTACAAAAGCAGAATCAGTTGTTAGGATAATTTTATCGACGGCCAAACCATCTTCACGCATCCATAAGTTGAACGTCTGTATTCCCGCCGACCCCACCTGTATTGAGGCGGGTTGCCCATCTCGAGTTCGCCGCGACCAATGCCAGCCAGCTGGAAACCCATCTATCTTGTCAGAAGTCGATTTAACGACATCATTTATACCTGCATGCACGCTGTCGTTATGACCCGCTCCGTTGGCTTTCTCATCTCCCCATCCACGTATCCAAACGTAGTACTGTCCTGGTTGTTCAAAGCGAACCTCGTAGGACAGTTTTGGGCCTGGCTGGTTGCTTTTTGCCAATGCACCGTTATTAGGTGTGGTGATCATCGAGGCATTACCACTAGCACCAGAATAAGTGGCACCCACCCAATGATGCTGGCCTGAATGGGTTTTGCTGGTGTAAGACTCAGCCTCTATGACCACCATACCTTGCTGTGCGGTGTTGACATTATCCGACGCTGTCGTATCAGTCGTATCGGTTGTATCAGTCGTATCGGTTGTATCGGTTGTGGCAACTTGATTCGCTGAAGTGCCCTCACCCGTCGGTACAAAGTTCGCGTTTTTTGCTAGCACAAATTTGTCGATTGCAAAACCATCTTCGCGCATCCAAAAATTAACGGTATGGGTACCGACTGTTGGCACATTAATGGTTGCCGTAGCTGCGTCTCGGGTGCTATTTGACCAGTTCCAGCCGGAGGTAAAACCGTCTATTTTATCCGCGCTCGCCAATAGCTTGCCGTTAATGCCAGCGTGAACACTGTCGTTGTTACCCTGTCCTTGTGAGTTTTGATCACCCCAACCTCTTACCCATAAGTGATACGTGCCTGCCTCTGGAAAATCTATGTTGTATGACACCTGTGGGCTGCCATCAGAGCCGGATTTCAACGCACCACTGTTGGGAGATGCAACAAGTGAACTTGATTTACTGGCATTGGGTAAGCTACTTGGTATCCAGTTGTGCGACCCTGCAGCACTCTTGGTTTGATAGTTTTCAGCTTCTACTTCGATAACAAGACCATCGTTATCGTTATTAGTTACGGCACTTGTTACTTGACTGTCGTAATCGTCGTTAGTATCAGCATTATCAGTAACAGAGTTGTTGTAATTCACCGCATGGTCTGCAAACGCGTTCATACCGATAGAGCGTACTGTTTTTATCGATTGAGCTGTTATTGGAGCGCCACCGCCACCCACCACAAGCCGATTATTGTAAATGCGCGCAACAGGCGCTAGCAATGGCTCGGGCAAGTCAACAATATGCTCCCAGCTATCTAACGCAGGGTCATAACGCAGTACCTTATTACCTGCTTTAGTGCCACCCACGGTGTAGATAAATCCGTTGTGTTCAAAAGTAGAGGGCTCGTTGTGAGATTCGATCGCCGGCAAACTAGCCAGTTGTTTCCACTGATTGGTTTTGGGTGTGTACGCATGTACCCATTTTGTATTACCTCTGGGAGTACGAGAACATTTATCGTGGCCGTGTTGCCCGCCAACGGCATAAATCACGTCATCAATCACCACTGTTGAAAAATGGTTACGTGCCATTGGCATGGCTGCCGATGCCGTTATATTTTTCCAACCCTGATTAGGGTTATTCAGATCGTATACAAAATGAAAATTGACATCACACTGCGCCAGTGGGTCTACACCACCGAATTGATAGATCTTGTTATCGACTAAAGCAGAGCCTCCTCCCGCCATGGGTATGGGCAGTTTGGGTCCAACCCTCCATTGCTTGCTCTGCAAATTATAAATCCAGACTTTGTCAGAGACCTTTCCTGGATGAGAGCCTATTCTCCCTCCTATTAACCACGCTTCGTTACCGATTAACACACCACCATTATGAGTAACGCCAGTTCCATTGCTTACTGTCGTATTGCCCAGTAAAGACCACTGCTTGGTATTAGGGTTATATTTCTCGATACTGGTGCCAATAGTCAGCCCCCTGGAAAACCCGTTAAACACGTACAGCTCGCCTTGATAATCCAGGGCAGTCGCCTCTGAACGATTGACTTTCATATCCGGCTGAGCGATCCAGGATTGTGCGTGTAGGTTTGCTGAGAACAAGAAAAGGCTGGTAGCCGCCAAGGCTGGGATGAGTCTTCTTTTCATAGTAAAACTCGATACAAAAAGAAATCATCATTCCATTTTGCATTGCCCTTTACTGCGAAACGTAGCTACTAACTCGCTAATCCAATCGCAGTGTTTTTGGTGTTATGTGAGTTAGAGCAACTTTTAATCTCGAAAGAATGCCTATCTCTCAGCCCCGGAGCAACAGCCATAGGATGCGTGATGGGTCGCCCTTACTCCAGAGCGCTAAATAAATAATGGGCTCACGGGCCTACTTTGGTGTTCATCCTAGGTAGTACGGCTAAAGATAATGACGAAAACGAATTTGAACATTATGCCTACTTCTGGTATCACAGTAGGTACTAACAGTAAATGTGAGGCCGATCTTATGAGAAGTATCATAGCAATAGCGCTAGCTATGGGGATGAGTAGTTTCTCCCTAGCGGCCGACAAAGCGACTAACCTGCAAGCAGCGATACCAGATCATCGCGCACAACCAGCCGCTCCAGAATGGCAGCCAACACTTAAGAAAAATAATTCCGCTATAAACTCTGCTAAAAAAAGTACACCCCAGCAAACACTATTTATACATCAGGGTGGTAATACGCGATTGGGATATCGCCACCGTAGGCATAATAGCTATAGCAATTTCATGCACCGAGAATACGGGCATTCCAGATATAAGTATCGCGACCTTTCCAACTATTGGGGGATCGGTTTCTCAAAGCATAGAAAGTTTGGCCGTGGTTCAAAGCATCGAAAATTCGGACTCACCTTTTACGGGTCACTTGGTTATTTCAGGTATCAGTTTCACTAAGCCAATGGATGTAACCTAGCCTTCCGCGTTAAAGATGTAGCGCTTTAACACAGACAATAGCCACCCTAAGCGCTAAACAAATAATGGGCTCGCCAATACAGACGCTGCCACAACCATAGTGGCACCCCATATTCAGTTGCAAGATTGACTTAATAACCTGTTTTATGGGTACTAGGTTGGATTTTGGCCTTAAGCTGAGGGACCTCTTTGGCCGCTAATTAGTGAGAGTCGACTATTCGGCATAGCGGCAGTTACAAAAGAAGTTAGAACAATATAATGGAGAACACAGTCAGCAATACAGCCGAGAACGAATTTACAGATCTTCATATGCAGTCGCACATCGATCTTAGCGAACGTGCGCGAGGTGGCATCGTCATCTATTTAGTGGTTTGGCTGATCACTGCGATTTGGGGTGATATCCCATCTTCACATCCAGCGTTTTTTTACCTGAATACACTCGTTTTCTCGGTGACTGCCGTATTGCGCATCGCCCACTATTTGATACTGAAGAACCGCCCTAATTCGAACACACGAAGAATGTATCGCTTACTAATAACACTAATATTTGTTAGCGCGTGCCACTGGGGAATGTTGGCGTCGTGGATAATGTTTGGTAGTCAAAGCGAAATATTGTATTACCCGTACATGACTATTACGACGGCATTCGCAATTGGTGGTGCGGCCATTCTTAGTATCTCTCGCTCAATTTGCCGTTTCTACACCCTGGTAATTTTTACCCCAACATTATTAGTTGGCATTATGGTCGCGGGCACAGAAAATCTCATTCTGGTTTTGCTGGCGGGTTTCTCAATACTCTATGTTTTAGCCTCATCACGAGTTTCACATAATGATTACTGGAAAGGTATTACTAATCATAAAGAGGCTAATACTAAAGCCAAGCTAATGGAGCATCTCAGTATTACTGATCCCTTAACGAACCTACGTAACCGCATGTATTTCAATCAGCGGTTTTCGGAAGAATGGGATCGCTGTGAGCAGCTTCGCCAACCACTATCTGTGCTGATGATTGATTTAGATCATTTTAAGTCGGTGAACGATACTTACGGACACATGGCGGGTGATGAATGCCTCAAAGCAGTTGCTCAGACACTAAGCGCTGCAGTGCAAGATTCGATAGGTACAGTTGCTCGTTACGGTGGTGAAGAGTTTATTGTGTTACTACCCGATACCGATCTGGCAACTACGAAAATAATTGCTGAACGTATCGTCCATAGTATCGGCAAAATCAAACTAATATGGAACGAACAACGTATCCCTGTAAGCTGTTCTATTGGATGTTCGATGATTTTTCCCGATATTGAAAAAGACGGTCAAGCCCTAATAATTGCAGCGGATGAGGCTCTGTACGAAGCTAAAGAGAAGGGCCGCAATCAATATTGTATTGCCGCTTAGCTAAGGTCTGAAACTTGGTGATAGATCAGTTAGTCTGTATACATTCGTTTTATACTGACCAAAGCTTAACCAACGGACTTCGTACATGCCCTACACCATTGCAGTTGGTGGATTCCATCATGAAACCAATACGTTCTCGCCAAAAAATACTGACTACGATGAATTTCTGAAAGCCGACGGCTGGCCTGGCTTAAGCTGCGGAGACGAAATACTAAAGACATTCCCATCATTAAATTTACCGATAGGCGGTTTTTTAACTGCCGCAGCGGAGCACGACATCATCCCTACGGTTTGGGCAAATGCCGAACCCTACGGCCGCGTGACAAAAGAAGCATTTAGCAAAATCAGCAATATGATACTCAGTGAACTCAAGCCGTCAGCCGGTATCGATGCTGTTTATCTTGATTTACACGGCGCCATGGTGACCGACACACATGAAGATGGAGAGGGAGAGCTCTTGCGTTTGATTCGCGAGCGCGTCGGCGACGACATACCAGTCGTGATTAGCTTAGATTTGCACGCCAACGTTACACCTGCAATGGTGGAGCTAGCGGATGCAATTACCATTTTTCGAACCTACCCTCACATTGATATGGCTGAAACTGGGCGACGGGCTTTTACACTACTTAAGCAGATGTTGGCCGACGGCAAGAAGCCATGCAAAGCGTATCGGCAAATTCCCTTTTTGATTCCTTTAAGTGCGCAACATACCGAGTCGCCTCCGTGTAATGCGATATACGATTCCATTCCTACACGACTAAGCGCCAATCTAGCCAGCATTGATTTCGCTTGTGGTTTTCCGCCAGCAGACATCTACAATTGCGGCGCATCATTAGTGGTATACGGCAGCTCACAAACAGATACCGATGCGTGTGCTGATCAATATCTTGCTGATGTGGTGCAACTTGAGACGCAATTTTCAAATAAACTGTTTAGTGCAAAAGATGCAGTGATTTTTGGCAATACTCATGGCAGCCCAGGCACACCCGTGATCATAGCCGATGTGCAAGATAATCCTGGCGCAGGTGGCAGTTCGGATACCACAGAGCTCATGCGGGCACTAGTTGAGCAAAAAGCACAAAACGCCGTGCTGGGCTGTTTATACGACGCAGATGCAGCTAAGCATGCACACGCTGCAGGCTTAAACGAAACGATTACCTTAGCACTGGGAGGTAAAAACGGCCCAGCCGGCGAACAACCCATGCAGGGGCGCTACATCGTAAAGGCACTATCGAACGGAAACTTTCAATGCGAAGGCGCGATGATAGGCGGTATCCAACTTAATCTTGGGCCCATGGCATTATTAAAGGTTGCTGACAGCGAATGTGACCTATCAATTGTTGTCACGTCTGAACGCGTGCAGTGTTTAGATCAAGGCCTCTTTAGAGAAGTTGGTATTGAACCGGCAGAGCAAGCAATCGTTGCCGTTAAAAGTACGGTGCACTTCCGTGCTGATTTTGGGCACATCGCAAAAGAGATTATTATGGCCGCCTGCCCGGGCACTCACCCGTGCGAATTAGAAACGGTGCCCTATCAACATTTGAGGCCTGGTTTGCGGCTTGGGCCAAATTCTGGCCAAGTTTCAACTAAACGCCCTTGAACCGCTCGAAAATGGTTTGCCTAAGCCGTGCTTAGATTCTCTGCCGGATTGGTTGGCGCATCAGTTTCAAACCATAGTTCGATGTGGCTGTCTTTGTACCTTGCAACTTTGTGTTGAAGTACAAAAAAGTGCTGATCGTTCTTGATACCGTATCCCCCATCATTGTGGATACGTATTAAAGTTGAGTTATGTAAAGTCCGGGCAGGCTCTTGATACTCGACAATTGATATCGCCGTATCACTAATCTCATTATTTCTGACCCACGATACACGCAAGGTACCAGCTGGATAGTTAATGGCTCTCAGCGCATTGAGTAATGATATTTCAGTATCGCTCTCGCTATCGGCCTTCTTCAGCTGGGCAATTAAATCAGGGTATTGCTTGTGCAGGCTTTTTACATTAGCGCCTTCCGGGAAGGCCCTGACAATGCGCTTGTATTTTCTCGTGACTACAAGCGCTACAATTCCAATTATTAGAGCCGCTGCGATAAGCAGATAAAGTGCGATGTACATATTCAAACCTCCTATTTCGAAATGATCGACTTACGAACTAACACCTATATAGTACACCCCAATTTGCGCCCACAATTACAAAAAAGACCCCATATTGGGGCCTTTTAATGTTCCTATACACACGTTTTAAACAGTCGCGTCCTTACCCCAAATTTTCTTTAAGCGCTTATCACGCCCACACGCATAACGATAACCTTTATAACGCACCGGGCTTTTCTTGTAAAAATCCTGATGGAAGCTCTCAGCGCCCTTAATTGGGTAGAACGTCATTAGCGGAAGTATCGGAGTGACGACGTTTTTATCGGCGAAGCGTTCAATGACGCGTTGCTTGGATGCTTCGGCCAGTTTTCTCTCTTCATCATTGGCAACAAAAATAGCAGCTAAATATTCCGACCCTTTATCGCAAAATTGTCCACGAGCATCAAAGGGATCGTGGTTAACCCAGAAGTGTTCAAGGATTTCTTCATACGAGACAACGGCTGGATCATAGGTAATCTTTACCGCCTCGTAGTGCCCCTTATGATTACCATTGTAAGTTGGGTTTTCTACAGTGCCGCCCGTAAACCCAGATATCGCTTCACTTACACCTTCCAGCGCTTCAAAATCTTTTTCCACACACCAGAAACAACCACCTGCTAGTACTGCAGTGTCTGCAAATAGCGGGGTCGAAATCATTGCAGTGATTGAAAATGCTACGCTTGCTATTAATTTCTTCATAAGGCTCTTTAAGTTAGTAACGTTCCCTATGTGACCCATTGGCGCACCGCAGGTTCCCAGTTTGCTCTAACTTACAGCTAGATACCACGACAAGAGCGTAAAAACGGGTAAAACTACCGATGTACAGGCTGCTTGCGTGCCGCATACTCCACATAGGAGTGTGTTGATCACGATGCAGCTATGCATCATTAACTACCATTCACGGATGATTGCAGACTCGCACTAATGTTGCAAAGAGGCTTAATCATGAAACATCTCATCATCCTGAGCTTTATATCGGTTGCGCTTGTCGCTTGTAGTAGCAACACGACTACTAACCCGACCACCGCTGACACCGGTAGCGTTCAGATTAACGCTGCAGAGAACGGTTCACAAAACCAACTCCTGAGCAACGATGTAACCACCACTGAAATAACCAATACTGAGCCCGTTGTTACCACACGACAAATAAACTCATCAAACGCACTGACAATTCTCGGCCATGTAACCACGATAGTGAGTGAGGACCCTATTGAGGCATTCTTGCAAGAGTGGCAAACACCGTTTGGTGGCTTAGGCCATTGGATTAACTTTAACAATGGCGCTGATGATGATGTAATGCAAGTCGTAGACAGAGGCGAGCTATCGGAGCCCGTTACATTGGAATACGCTAATTTCTTTGAAGAATTAGTATTGATGGATGCTACCGAATTCACTGATTACTCATGCATCGGCGGTGGGAGCGTAAAACTACTAACAGTGCCTCAGAGGGTTAATGCCCACTATTTAACTAACTGTGCTTCAACCTCAGGCACTTATTCAGGTGAAGCTCTACGCATAGTTTCTCACCACCGACCTTTTCATGCGATTGGCCACTACAAAAATCTCAAATTTGTTGATGCAGAACAAACCGTATCAACGCTAAGCGGGCGTTTTCGTGATGGCGGGAATCAAAGCTTTGTTGGAGATAAGTTCACGCCATCATGGACGAATGTTGAATTTACCAGCACCCATAATAATGAACCCTTTGCACTAACTCGATTTAACCTTGCTCGTTACGAATCTTCATATACCGGATTTTCCACGCCCGCCGATGGCTTCTTTGATGTTAGCGTCAGCGCTGATTTTGGAGTCAGCGCTGACTGGTCACAACAAAGTCAGTTTGACGTTAAGATTTCTCTATCTACTTCTCTTTCGGGTATCGCAGAGCCAGAAACGTTTAATTGGGCTAGTGGAACAATCGTTATCACAGCACTCGATGGCAGTTCAATAAACATCGAAATCGATGAGGCTAATCCAGCAGAGTTTACTATTTTGTTAGAAGGTGGTGAATCTTTAGGCTCGTATAAATGGGCAGATGGCTATCAAATCAAATTGAGCCGTCATTGGGATTAAACAAAGCCCTAACAGTATTGACTACGTGGTGCTGTAAGCTAGTTTAGTTATATCGACGTCGCAACATTAAGCGCTTCAGCCAT
>CALJAA010000175.1 GCA_938028465.1 uncultured Granulosicoccaceae bacterium
TTACCGCTAGCGGTAGCAGAATTAAGTGTACTGTTCAGATCTTGCTTGGAGATCATCGCCGAAGCAGGAGCAGCAGTTACAGCAGCAAGTACAAGAGCAGAAGCTAGGATTCGAAGTTTCATAATAAGTTCCTTTAATAAATTGTTAAGTTTTTTTGTTGACTCTGCCGTATTGCCTCGCCATGGAAACTATTATCGGGGTCGCTCTTTGCGCAGGTATTGCGGGTACTTTACAGCTGTGTATAGTTGGTGGCTTCGCGTGATTTGATCGATGTTTGGTACATCAATTGATGTTTTATTCGAGCTCCCGGCACTCATCCCACGATCGCACCGTCACTCAGACCGCCATAAACCCATCCATGGGGGCTTCGCAGCGGCATCCCTGCCGCTGAGATCTGAGTGCCGGTGCGATCGCGTGATTAGTACCTACTTTAATTCACCGATCTACACTCTCTTCGGCGATACTAATTCTTCCACCAGGCATGAAGCGATTACCTGCTTGAGTTCGGCTTCAAATTAATAGGGGATAATCGTATTTGCTAGAAATAAACCCCGCCAATTAAAGAACGTTACTTCGTTCAACTCAACCCCAGACCAACATAATCGATATGCACTCAGTGTTTTTTTATTCAACAGTAATCGAAGCAGGTATTAATCACGCGACGGTACTGACTCTTGGGTCTCGTCGGCATGGATGCCGACGCGAAGCCCCCATGGATGGGTTCATGGCGCCCCAAGAGTGAGTACCGTCGTGGGGTGAATACCGGATGCCCGCAGAACACTACATGCAAGGCACACGCATACGCATACGAAAAACTACAACCGCTTCTTCATATGATGCAACAAGCTGCCTATTGGCCGATCTTCGAGAACACCGTAAACCTCGTAGCCATTTTTTTCGTAAAACCCAACAGCGTCTACCGTTTTTAAATGCGAGACTACTGCGCCTTGCTCTGCTGCAAACGTTTCTGCTTGAGTGAGTAATTTAGACCCCATGCTTTGCCCGCGTAAGCTTGGGTCAATCCATAGGGTGAGTATTTCAATGCCATCCCAGTATAAGTTTGCAGAGATGCCTGCAATAAGGTTACCGTTATCATCGTGCTCGAAGTACGTGTAGGGTATATCGGCGGATTCGGGCTTTAGTGTTGGAAAGTTACCACTGATGTGCTCCCAGAGCTTAGCTTCAAGTTCGGCCAAGTTCTGTAAGTTAGTTTTAATAGCCAGTTTATCCATCCAGCTCTCGAACAAAAGCCCGCAAATCATTCAAAAACAATTCTGGCTCTTCCATCGCACCAAAGTGCCCACCACGTGGCATGGTTGTCCAGCGTTGTACATTGTAGAGGCGATCGACGTAGCTGCGTGGTGGCCACGCCAGCATCTCTTTTGGGAACAAGGCACAGGCCGTAGGTACTTCTACTCGATGCCCTTCAGGGGAAAAGATACGACCACCCTCTTCGCGTCGGCCGTAGTAGATCCATGAAGCTGTGTTGAATGTGCGCGTTGTGATGTACACCATGATGTTAGTTAGCATTTCATCTTTGCTATGCGCGCTTTCGATATCGTCGCCAACGGTATCTGACCAAGCGTTAAATTTTTCGATAATCCACGCAGCCACCCCTACTGGGCTATCCATCATGCCGTAGCTAAGCGTTTGTGGCTTAGTTGCTTGTTGCGTGCGATAGCCATCTTGCATGAGTTGATCTTGATCAAACTGATCGCTCCACTGGCGTTCTTCATCCGTTTGCGGGCCATCTGGGTGACGCATGGTTAGGATGTTGATGTGTATGGCGCGGCAAGCAGGTGCATGATCGAATCCTAGCCATGACGAAATAGCACCGCCCCAGTCACCACCTTGCGCGATGTAACTGTCGTAACCCAACACCTTGGTCATTAGCGAGTTAAACACATCGGCCATCTTACGCGGCCCATAAGGGCGCGGTGGACGGCCTGAAAAACCGAAACCCGGTAATGAAGGCGCGACAACAGTAAAGGCATCTTCAATGTTGCCACCAAAACGTTCTGGATGAGCTAGTGGCTCGATGATTTCAAGAAATTCAGTAACTGTACCGGGCCAACCATGACTAATCAATAAAGGCTTAGGAGAGGGGCCGCTACCGATTTCGTGGATGAAGTGCAGATCGATATCATCAACCGGTGCCTTGAAGTGCGAAAACTGGTTGATCAGGGCTTCTTGTTTGCGCCAATCAAACTCGTTAACCCAGTAATCACACAGCTCCTTCATGTAATCCAGATTGGTACCGTAACTCCAACCACCATCGTCTGGCATTTCATGCCAAGGGTAATTAGCCACACGCTCAAGCGTATGGGCTAAGACGTCATCAGGGACATTGATCGAAAATGATTGAGGCTGAGGCATACTGATTGATCCCTTTTTTGTGTCAATCTTAGTCTGGCTCGCAGTCCTGTTCAATAGTTTGGCAAATAAAGGTGCGGGAGACGCCTAAGCCATCGGCAATACCATTCAACACTTCACGCTCGTTATCATCAACATCACCTTCTGCCATGGCGATAACGCACAGATCACGCACAACCTGCATGCGCTGAGTTACGGTACTGCGCTCAACGGCTCGCTCTATTCGCTGAGGGAGTTCTTGCTCGATACGTTTAACATTCAGCTTATCGCTGAAGTCACCTTTTTCAAAAAACTGCTCAAAGCTTTTTATTTCTTTCTCGGTTACTTCTCCACTAGCATGGGCAACCACGATAGAACCTGCAAACAACAAGTGCCGCATAGCAATAGCAGCTTCTGTTTTAGCATCAAGATAACTAGGCTCCATTAAGCTCATTACGCGCTGCACACCGATATCGAGATCATCGACCGTCATCGCATCAGCCTCTTTACTCATCAGCTCAGAGTTAAAAAATAACCGCAGTGCCTTCACACGCAGTGGGCTAAACGGATGTGTTGAGAACCAGTCACCTTGAGGCGCACTTTGGCCGGGCTCTTCGTCAAACGATTGCATATCGTCAACTTGGCGGAGGAAGTCATCCAGATCAAAATTAACCACCGAACCGGTTAAACCGGAGGCCAGCTTGAACAAACCGCTAGCCACGCTTTGTAAATCTTGTGCGCAGTAGGCGCCAGCACGGTCGGCTGAAATTTCTGCGTTGCGTGACCAGGCGAATAAGCGTAGCGCTAACCTGGGATCAGGGCGTTGCTTGCCCTTAACTAGGTAACCAATAGGAATGGCGTGATGGTTATAGATATGATGTCCAAACTCATGACCCATAACAAACTGAAGTTCTTTTGGTGTAAAACCTTCAAGCAGAGAAGATGAGAACATCACATACAATTTGCCTTCTTCAGGCTTAAAGCACATGGCGTTAAATTGTGGGCTGTTAAATACGTATAGCTCTAAGGGGATATCCATCGAGAGGCGCTCTACGCACTCATCGGATAGCTTATGGATATCCGGCGCCATCTTACGGCTTAAGCGTACAGAAGTAGACAACAATTGCCGTCTAAGCCCAGTTGGGCCATCCGCTTCACGTTTTTCGATCGCCTCGTTAACTTTGATTACATCACGTTCTGTTAGAAGAGCGTCGCTTTGTTCTTTGTCGTTACGATAGCGCAGGTCGTCAGCGTGCATAGAGTTGTCCTGAATTTAATCCGATAGAATATCGTTAATAGGAGACCCTATTTTACGCTTAGTTCAACGATTTTGGACAGATTGATTGGTTTACAGTGTGAGCAACGTAAACACTAGCATTTATAATCTGCAGTAGTGTTAGAAGTGCTGTTTCGTATTTAGCAGCAATGCGCGTTCTAGCTCATGCAGCAATTGAATGATATAACCAAATTGCTTGTCAAAGCTGGTGATTAATTCATTAAGGCGAGCATCGTCAGCATTGGCGTGTAGTTGCTCCATATAAACTTCGCCTTGCTCAAACAACTGCCTTACCGGCCGCTCCAATTCCCGATAAGATTGATACCCCTCTAGCTGCTCCCGGCTATTAGCCAGCCAAGCACCGAATCGTGAATGCTCCATGGAGTGATCGCTATCAGGCTCCATCACTGAGGGTAGAAGATCATTTTCATCCACCTTTCGGCAAAAGGTAGCATCGAGCAAGCATTTTCGAAAATACATCAAGTTATAAATGGCTTGATGTACACGCCCGACAGGAGAGCCCGCTAAGTAAGGTTCTTCTGCAACAAACGCAAGGTAGGTATCTAAAGCCATCGGCCGAGCAATAAAAAAACCTTGCGCCTCTTCGCAACCATTGGCGATCAAAAAATTATAAGCGCCAGCGGATTCAACCCCTTCAGCTACTGACGTCATGCGCAGTTCACGCGCCATAGATATAGACGACTTAACAACATTTAAATTTTGCTGAGAGGTGCCCATACGCCTTACTACGCCTTGGTCAAGCTTCAGCGAGTTAAAGGGTAATTGGCTTAGGCGATCAATTGAAGAATGACCTGTACCAAAATCATCCATTAACGTTTTTATACCCATGGCCGAGAGCTGAACCAAATCATCACGGATGCGTTCAAAATTGCCCATTGCAGCACTCTCAGTGACTTCGATCTGCAAATCGTTAGCGGTGATCGCACCCTGCTCTAAATACTGTGCAATGAGTTTGCTAATGGTGTGCGACTCAAGGTCGTCAGGAGCGACATTCATTGAGACTGCAAGGCCAGCCTTGGCGGCGTTGATTTTACCGCAAGCCCTAACAGCCTTATCTAAAAGCAGAATCGTTAAGTCTTGCAGCAAACCAGCACGCTCAGCTAGAGGGATAAATAGATCGGGTGCTATTGCTTTTCTATCGCCATGGTTCCATCTCACCAATGCTTCTGCGCCAACTAACCTGCCATGCAACAAGCTAACTTTAGGCTGGTAATAGAGTTCCAGCTCATCGTTGGCTATCGCATGCTCAAGCGCCTTCTCAGTCAGATCACTAGACATGGTACAAAGCTCAATTAAAACTTGGCGAGGCTTACTTGCCTAGCGCTTTTAAATAACGAGATTGCAAATTGCTATTTAGTGCTGACTTAACTGGTGGGGCCAAAAACCATTCCATTTCTAAATCTCGCAATTGCTTCTTTTTATCGGCAACAGCAGAAGAAGTCATACCATCGCGTAAATGCTCTAGCTGATAAGCCATACGGCGCGGCTTGTCTTCGCTAGGCGTTTCGATGTCAGCAGCGATTTCCATCTTGATCAGCAAATTACGGCGAATCTCTTCCGACTTGGCGTAATCAAATTGCGTTTTGGCCTTAATGTGGCCTAACGCTTTATCTCGCCTCTTAAGCAATTTAGCGGCTACTTCCTTAGCTAATGTAATCTCAGAGGCATCCCAAGCGTGATTTATATCCTCAATTGCGTTGTCGGTAGCGTTTCCAGCCTCGACCAAAGCCTCGATCTGTTCACACAAACCAACCTGCCGGAGTAACTCTTCTTGCTCGGCATGTGCCCTTTTTCGAGATTGATTAGCGGCAGCCTTGCCAACTGATTCAAGCGCACCACGAAAATCCCTGAGTAGGAATTTCTTTTCTTTATCAGGAAATTCTTCTAGTGCATTAAATTCTGTGCTGAGCTCTTGCACCTTATTATCATCAGGGTTCGCAGTTTTTGACAAGGCGCGTAGCTCTTTAATGATGTCCTTAGCGCGAAACACATGGCCCATACTGGCTTTGTATTTTTCTTGTTCAAGCGCACGCTGCTGTTTAAAAATTACTCGACAGTGGCCGTTGAATTCTTCCCACAAGGTTTGATCTTCAGTACGACGCATTACACCAACTTGCTTCCAGCTGGCTTGCAACTTCTTTACTTGATTAATATTGTGCTGATTGACCTCACCTTCTGCAAGCACTTTAGCCTTTTCAACCATCTCTTTTTTGAGCGCGGCATTTGCGTCAAATTGCGCCGCTAGGCGCGATTCAAATTTTTTCAAACAATCAGAAAATTTTTGCTCTAATTGTTTATCTGGCTTGCGATCGGTGACTCGATTTTTACTCCAACTACGTTTGGAGTTAGCGACCAAACGGGCAATTGCTTTCCAATCAGGTGCATCCCAATCGGTGGCATCAAATTCAGTATCTAGCGCCTTACAAATATCTTCTTTAGCATTAACTTTTACTTGGCGTTCTTTTTGCTTTTCTTCGAAAAACGCTTTGCAAGGCTCGTACGCAGTATCCCCCGCAGTTTTAAACCGCGCCCACAATTCGTTTGATGCGCGGCTGATTCCAAGCGCTTTCCAACTCTCTTGCAAGCGTTTAACTTCCTTAGCCAGTGCAAGCGGTTTGAGCTCTTTGGCAGGCAAGGCTTCCATTTCTTCACAGATAACGATGAGCTTTGGCTTAGATGCAAAATCTTGCCAATCAGCCATCTCGTCGAGCTGCTTTTCAGCCCGATTGAGTTTATCGCTAAACTTGTTACGCTCAGCTGGCTCCATTGCATTGAGCTTTTTCTTGAGGCGCTGCATCATGCTATTAGCTGGCCCCCACTTGCCCGCAGATACCAATCCACCCAAGGCACCAAACTGTCGATGCGTGGCTTTGATGCGATCCTGAGACTCTTGACGAGCCTTATCAAGCCTGGATAACAACTCCTGCTTATGCTCAGAAAACTCCTTTATATAAGCAGCGGAATCCAGATCAACACGAATAAGCTTTTTATCTGGCGTTAATAATGTGCCGACACGTTTAATACGCTGCTGTACGGCTCCTGGCCTAGCTTTGCTCACATCAAATGGAGGATCAAATAAAACCGTGATTGCGGCAGCGTGAGACAAAATCGCTTTGCCTTGCTCATCCGGCGAAGCATGGCTTGCTTTAACTTGCTCTAGCCTAGCCGGTAGTTCGCTTAGCGAGCTTGTGGCAAGCACACTCCAAATTGCATTTGCCTGTTCGCTGCTAACGGCATCGGGTTTAACCTCTACTGCGGTGCTCGCCTCCGTTGCTTGCCCAATTTCAGCAATTGTTGCTGATGGCTCGACACTGGCATTTTCAACATTTTCAGGCGATGCTTTGGCAGTAACCGCATCAACAGACGAGCCTTGCTGTTGCTCATGATCATCAAGCATTTTTTGCACAACTAACTTGGCCTCATCAAACTCACCAGCAACATCAACTGTATGAGCTTGATCCGCATTAATCCACTTATCGATTAACGCTTGATACCGACCCGCATGTTGCGGTGACCACACAGTGGTTGAGAGCGTTTTCATCGCCGCCACTGTTGTTTTGATTTCTTCCAAGGATTCTTGCTCTGCTGTTTCAGCAGCAGCTTTTTCATCAAGCTTTGCTTGCAGCAATTTAGCGACAACCTTATCGCGCGTTTTGCACAAGTTAACACCCTCTTTCCAAGAGGCATCACTTGATAATTTTTCGGCAGCTTCGACGCGCGTTTCGTGATACTTGGCATCACTGACAACCCGTAGCAGTAGTGGATCTTCAGTGATTGATTTCATAACCAATGCGCGTTGCTCAGCCAAGGCACTGTGCGATGCAACCAAGACGTTCGTCACATCATTGGTTGATTGCAGCAAAGTTGCCAGACTCTCTTCAGGCATACCTGATGTTTCAAGCACCTGAATAAGCCGAGCTTCAACAGCACTAAGAAGGTTTGGTTTAAACTGCTGACCGTTGAGATTTTCTAACAACACCTCAACAGAGCTGATCTTTTGCAAAGCAGCCGCTCGGACAGATTCATCCAGCTCGGTGCCAAGTAAATTACCCAAGGCACGTTGCTGCTCTTGATCAGCGGAGTCCATCGCGTTTATGGCTTGAATCCGTACTGCAGGATCCTTGTGTTCGAGACGATCTGACTTAAAGAAATTTTTCACACGCATTCGCGAGCTGCTTGCTCAGTAAAAATTGTTGAGCCAGTATAGCAATATGGGCGTGATAACCGCACTCTCACCCAAAATAACAACAGTACCAATAGGCTTCCAATTGCTTTTATCGCGCTACTGGCAATGGTTGCAGCACTGATTTCCCCTAAATCACCCACGCTGTTACCAAATGCAAAGTCTTTGGGAGCAGTGACGGGCACGATAGCGGGGCGCAATAACAAACTAGATTTCATCGGTACAGAGGGCCATACGAATGCAGGTAAGGTATTTTGTGAACCACTGCTCACGATGGAGAATGCCCAACCAAGAGCATTGAAGAATCGCTGTTTAACGATCTCTCGTCAAGGTAATAAGATTTCAATTCACACTCGTTTTTAGTTAAAAATGAGTAACCGCGCTCAATCCAGACAACACATACTATATACACCCATAACTGTATACAAATTACTACTTAGCGATAAGCATTCTGGCCGATACCTTAAATCATACTAATTGGTCGAACAGCTTCATGAATCAACCAGCTTTACGCGCAGAAGTTAGCCAAATGGCGGAGTTATCCGGTGTAGTGGCACAACTAGAAACTATTTTATTGGGCAAGCGCAGCCAGATAGAACTCAGTGTTGCCTGCTTGATCGCAAAAGGCCATTTACTAATCGAAGACGTACCAGGCGTAGGTAAAACGACATTAGCTCAGGGCCTAAGCGCAACACTAGGGCTACCCTGGAACAGACTACAGTTCACCAGTGATTTACTACCTGCAGATGTCATTGGCGTGTCAGTATTCAATACCAGCACCAATAACTTCGAGTTCAAACATGGTCCAGTTTTTACATCAGTATTACTCGCCGATGAAATTAACCGCGCACCTCCTAAAGCACAAAGCGCATTACTGGAAGCAATGGAAGAACGACAGATTTCGCTAGATGGCGAAACTTATAAGTTGGATGATGAATTTTTTGTTATCGCCACACAAAATCCAATGGACCAATTAGGCGCCTACCCACTACCTGAATCTCAGCTGGATCGGTTTTTAGTGAGCATTGCTTTGGGCTATCCCGACAGCGATGAGGAACGTACCCTATTGCAAACCGGCGATAGACGCCAATCGATTGATTCACTAAAACCAGTAGCTGGCCCGCTACAAATCAAACACTGGTCAGAAGCTGCAGCACAATTACATGTATCCGATACCGTAATTGACTACATACAAGCCTTACTAAACACATCGCGACTAGGCGACAACGGCTTGAGCCCGCGAGCCGGTTTAAGCCTCGTTAGGCTATGCAAAGCGTTTGCGTTCTTACAAGGGCGTAATCATGTTACGGCCGATGACGTACAACACGTGTTTCCTGCCTTAGCCGGGCATCGACTAACAGGCCAGGTAAAATCAGGCGTGGTAGCAGCTCAATCGCTACTCGACAGCGTTACGGCTCCTTAGTTTGTACTGAGGCGAAACCGCAGCGCATGCTATGAGACTAAGCAAAAAATTTAGGCAACGGTTATTCAGGACTCGACCTGAAGACACTCTGCCGCTTACGATCCATCACAAGCGTATTTATATTCTGCCAACGAAGCGTGGTTGGGTATTTTTGGCATCTCTACTACTCATGCTGATCTCGTCGATCAACTACGCTTTGAGCTTGGGATATGCTTTGAGCTTTTTACTCACTGGCATGTTTGCAGCAACCTTGCTAGAAACCTATAAAAACCTTGCCGGTGTAACCATCGAATCAATTGGTGGTAAAAACGTATTCGCGGGTGAGAAAGCAGAGTTCACGATAGGTTTAAGCAGTGGTGCAGATATTCAACGGCACGATATTGAAGTTAGCGCATCTGGTGTAAATAACATTTGTTCGGTCACGCCTGATTCGCAAAACTTATGTGCTTTAAGTGTCAACACTAATAAACGCGGAAAAATCGCGATTGGCAGGGTCACCCTTCAAAGCCGTTATCCGCTAGGCCTGTGGTACACATGGTGTTACCTGCATTCCCCTGCAGCGGTTATCGCCTACCCTGCACCGGAGCACAACCCTCCACCTCTCCCCCTCAGCGCTACAGACGCTGATGGAGACAACGCAATACAAAATCGATCAGGCGATGTTGCTGGGCTACGCGAGTATCAACCTGGTGATACTCCCTCACACATTGCATGGAAATCATTAGCGCGCGGCCAAGGGTTGCAAGTTAAAACATTTGAAGACAATCAGCAAGGTGGTGAAGTTGTACTGACACAGCAAGCCACTCAACAACACGAGCTTGAAGCTCAGCTATCAAGACTAAGCGCGTGGGTTATTGCTGCAGAACAAAACCATAATCAATACGCTTTAACGTTAAGCGACAATCAGCTACCACTGGATAACGGCAGTGTTCATAAAAAGCTAGCGCTTGAATCCCTCGCGCTACATGGCACTTCCCCATGATAGGGCTACGTCGAAAAAAAACCAAAAACACTAAGATCGAGCTCAGCACACGCTCCTATGATGCGATGGCTGTGATGATACTGTTGGCACAGTTGCCACATATATTTCATCTTCCAATCTGGATAAGCGTATTTGGCATCGGTATAGTTGTGATGAAGTGGTGGAGTGTTCACAACCCCGGCAATTCAAAAATTAATTGGGTGTTGTCATCACGTGCCTCTGTCTTTTGGGGCGTACTGGGTGGTATCGCAATAAAACTACATTATGGCTACTTTATTGGGCGCGACCCATGTGTGGCATTTCTGTTTTTGCTTGTAGGCTGTAAATATGCTGAAACACGAAAACAATCGGATGCCACCACATTAATGTGCCTCAGCGGTTTTCTGCTGCTAACACAATACTTTTATTCACAAACTATTTTTTCCGCGGTGCTCACTATCCCGGCTGTGATGTCCTTGGGAGCCGCATTAGGTATTCTTAACGAGCATTCAAAACGTTCACTCGCATCACACACACGCCTAGTAGGCAGAATGCTTGTTCAAGGCGCTCCAATAGCCGCCTTACTATTTGTAGTGTTCCCACGGCTTCCTGGCCCTTTGTGGTCACTGCCAGAAGATGCAGCAGCCACAACCGGCTTAAGCAATAGTATGTCTCCTGGTGACATAGGGCAGCTCTCGCAGTCTGATGAAGTGGCTTTTAGAGTTGATTTTGATGGCGCACCGCCTGATACGCGCGACCTATACTGGCGCGGCCCAGTCATGAGTAACTTTGATGGCCGAAATTGGTCCGTTAATACATTGCAAGCAGACGGTGCAATCGAAACTGATGACGGCGCCTACAGCAGCTCAGCCGGTGAGAATGAAAAACGCAGCGGAAACGCAATTTCATACACCGTTACGCTACAACCTCATAATAGAAAATGGCTCTTTGCACTGGAGCAAGCGTCTTCGCTACCCAGCTCAGGGGAATCGGACGCGAGCAAAAATAGACTTAACCCAATAATACTTAGCGATAAGCAAATCATGAGTAAGCTACCTATTACAAAGCTCATTCAATACAAGCAAACATCGTTAATGCTTGATCGCTATACGCCGGTAACTGAGCCAAGTGCGCTTGACCTAATATTAGCAGGGAAAAACACCCGAACGGCAGCATTTGCGGACGAGCTATATAGCCAGCACAACTCACCAAAAGCGTACGCAAACGCATTACTGAATTGGTTCAACACACAACCCTTCAGCTACACCTTACAACCCAGCCTACTGGGGGATCGTCCAATTGATGAATTTATGTTTGATACCCAAAACGGGTTTTGTGGGCACTATGCGTCTGCGTTTGTGGTGATGATGCGCGCGGCAGGCATTCCAGCTCGAATCGTAACGGGATATCAAGGCGGCGAAATGAATGACGACTACATGATAGTTAGACAATCATCAGCTCACGCCTGGGCCGAAGCTTTTATTAATGGGCAATGGGTTCGGTATGACCCCACTGCAGCTGTTGCGCCCTCACGCGTTGATTATGGTTTAGCACAGGCGCTTCCCGAAGGTGAGCCGATACCTAGATTAGCTAGGCTAGACAACGATTGGATTAAGCGTGCAAGCTTGAGATGGGACAAGGTCAACCATGGCTGGCAACGCATGGTTGTTGATTTCAACAACGAATCGCAATCTAAGTTTTGGAAAAAACTTGGCATGCCAGACCCACAACTATGGCAGATAACCCTAGGACTATTGATATTAGCGGCAGCCTGGTGCTTGTGGGTATTACGGCCTAATCATTCAGCCCTGGCGCCACTGACCGAGGACCAGAAGCACTGGCGGGCATACAGCCAATATTTGGAAACATTGGGCGTTACCCGCTTAACGGGAGAGACAGGCGCACAATTCACCCAGCGAGCAAGCGCTCAGCTACGCGAGCAGAATGAACTTATCAAACGGCTTGGGCTGGCATTTAGTAAACTCAACTTTGAGCCTCTCTCAAACGAACGCAAGATCGCCTTACGCACGCAGCTGAAACGCGATTTAAAAAAGCTATCAGGCGTTGCCAGACGAGCTAAAACCAATCGCTTAGCCAAACGAGCAATACAAGGTAAAGCGCCTGCCACTGGCTAATAACCTGTTACTCTATCGGTATGCACTACGCCATACCCACTCTAGACAGAGCAGACCATCTGCGCAAAGACGACGACGCACTTGAACAGATGTTCAACGATTCGCAAACTCGGTTTTATCCCGTGTACCAAGGCGACTCACTAATCCAACCAAACGAACCTGTGCCTGTATCGGTATCCATTTGTAAACCCACCAATTTGGATATTTCTAGGGCAATCTTCTTAGGGCTGGACAACACCACTGCCTGTTTTGCGTTTAGCTGCTCTGAATACACCGTTGAACAACTTCAGCACATTATTGACCAAGCGCCAAACGACTCCAAGTTTGTCAATTTACGCACCATTGGCCCACTATTAAACAACCATGAGGGGTCGATACTCGCCTATGCAAAAGCATTAACGGGTTGGCACGATACAATAAATTTTTGCGAACACTGTGGTTCTAGCTTAACGGCCACCGGTGGCGGACATGTAAAAAAATGCCCAGACAGCGGCTGCGCTCGCTTACAGTTTCCACGTACGGACCCTGCAGTCATTATGCTGGTTGAACGTGCCGCGACTGCAGATTCTCCTGCCTTATGCTTACTTGGGCGCAATCAAAACTGGCCTGAAGGTGTTTTTTCTACCTTGGCAGGATTTGTTGAACCTGGCGAGAGCTTGGAACATGCAGTCATGCGCGAAGTGTACGAAGAGTCACGCATCAAAACGAGCAACGTGCGCTACCTTGCATCACAACCCTGGCCTTTTCCTCGGTCCATCATGCTTGGTTTTATTGCAACAGCGGATTCAACCGACATTCAAATCGACCCACACGAACTCGAAGAAGCACATTGGTTTAGCGCAGAGCAGTTAAAAGACTTTGGTACTTGGGGTGATGAATCCGATGGCCCAAAACTACCGCGCAGTGATTCGATCGCACACTACTTGATTCACCATTGGTTGGATAGCGTGTAGATCACCAAAGATCAGGTAATGGCGTGGTTTCACCTGTAGTGGGTAGCTCTAGTTCGAGCGTCTTTTCTTTAATATTGTTTATCCGATCACTATCCAAAGGATGCGTGCTGCTAAATCTTGCAAGCCAATCTGGTGTTGAGGATTCCTCTCGCTCTTCGTCGATATGCTTAAACAAACTATCAGCGCCCACTGTGTGGCCATACAACTTACTCACAGCTAAAATTGCCGCATCGTCTGCGTTGTTTTCCATTCTGCGAGTAAACTGCACCGCGGTTAATCCGCCCGCATTATCAACAAAAGTACTAGCATATTGGCTACCGCTACTGCCAAACACAGCCGACAAAGCAATCATTGACGCAACGCCACCCCCTAAACCTGCCACTGGGTCTCGATGCGATACATGCGCCATTTCGTGCGCCATCACCATCGCCAAAGCATTTTCGTTAGGCAACCGGTTTATCAGCCCTTTATAAAAAACGATATTGCCACCAATCGTTGCATAGGCATTAAAGACATCTTCTGGCTCGTAGTGAACTGTGTATGTGACCTCATCAGGGTTAGGTAGATGCACAGCGATACGCGCGGAGAGATCGTTGAGGTAGCGCCTGATGTCGTCATCAGATGCTTGGCCACTAAAATCAAAATCTATTTTTTCCATTATCGCCTGCTCATAGCGAAACGGAATTTTTTTAGCCAGCCAAGAACCGCTTAAATAGATGACAAACACCGACACAGCCAACAGCAAGACTGTAGATATCAGCAACTGCAAGAACGTTTTGACAGGGCTACCCTTAGATACGTTAATGCCTTCTTCAGGTTGTCGGTTTTCGTATTGCATCAGTTTTACGTAGCAACATTCAGGTTGTCGGCTTCTATTACGGTATTCGTGTTTGGCGGTATTAAAGCAGTGCCGTATGCTAAAACTTCAATTGCACCAATTTTTCCTGCGGAGATGGCCGATGTTTCCATCTTGATGTTAAACACCATATCAGCCCCAGCGTTTTTTGCTTGAAGTTTCATGCGCAATATTGACTCACGGCGAGCACGATCAATTAATGCCTCATAGGGCTTTACCTCGCCACCAAAAATATTGATCATCGCGGCGGTTATCGACTTAAAGTAATCAGAACTAACCACTGTGCTACCCGCAACCAGTTTTTGATCATAAACAGTATCAGCAGGCGGAAACCGACTGGCAATCGCAGGTATGGCATTAAACTTATGCTCGCGCTCTATGATGCTTTTATAGTGTTTCTTCTCAGCGCGCCTTCCAAAAAACCAACCACACATCAACAGGCCGATAAATATGAGTAAATTATCCATCGACAAGCTCTACAGCTGTGCCATAAACATAAATCTCAGCAGCACCCGCTGCAATACTTGAGGTACTAAATCGAATATTCAATACGGCATTAGCACCCACACTCTTAGCTTGCGCAGTCATTCTTTCTGTGGCCTGCTCGCGAGAATCCTGGAGTAGCTCGGTATAGGCCGTGAGCTCACCGCCAAAGATATTCTTGATACCAGACAAAAAGTCACGGCCAGCGTGTTTAGAGCGTACGGAGCTCCCCTGAACCAGCCCTAGATGTTTCACGACCTGTTTCCCAGGCAAAATTTCAAGATTAGACAGCAGCATTATCAACTCCAATTAAGTTTTAATAGTGTAGCTGGAACATAGCCGGCTATCCAACGATACAATAGCGACATGAACCTTCCTTGCATCATCACCGCTCTTCCAGCCGAATCTCGGCCATTAATCGAGCACTTTAAACTGCAAGGGCAAGAATTTAACGGCTTACAGCTCTATACGAGTGACCATTGCCTCCTACTGCAAACTGGCATAGGTAAGCTATCAGCTGCTAGCAAGGTGGCCGCAGCCTTACAAGAACGCTCTGATATCACCGGCATTATCAATGTTGGCATAGCCGGCTGTGATGCACCACTAGGCACACAAGTAGTGGCTGGGTGTGTGGAAGATGCAGGTTCTGGCCGGCGATGGTTCCCTCATCTGCCGCCACTTCGCTCACTGCCTAATGTGAAATCAGTTGTTGTGCAAACCCATGACAAGCCAGAAATAGAGTACAAAAAAGAGCTTGCTTTTGATATGGAGGCGGCGGGAATATTTAATGCCGCACGTGGCAAGCTTGATAGCTCAGCAGTGCATAGCATAAAAGTGGTATCTGATAATAAAAAAAGCCAAGTGACTTCGATAGACAAAGTACAAGTTCTCAACTGGATGGCGAGCTGCATACCCGCTGTTGAGATAATGATTGATTACCTGCACGACCCAACACTGGCGCACGTTCACGAAGTGGATGAATTTGTAGCATCGCTTTCTCAACAAATTCGCTTTACGGTTACACAAACGCATCAGTTGCACCGCATGGCCACTCAACATCTAACACTGCGAGGGTGCCTACCCAACATTAACAGCGCCAATACAACGGCCAAAGCAGTGCTATTGCGATTAAAGAATGAACTTGCAAACATGCCATTGAGCTACACACTCCCTTCAGCAAAAGACGCGTAGCGACAATGGATACTATTTACATTGAAGACCGCATACGCGAACATCACCGCACACTAGCGATACTGAAACGTTACCCTAAAGCGCGAATCATTTCGATTGAGCGATATAACGAAGTGTTTAACAACGCGTCGCAAAATTTCAGAAAGCAAAAACAAAACCCAGCACTAATTCTGGCCCACAAAGAGGGTGAGCGGGTGTTACCCACCCCCGACCAATATCACATAGGTGGCAAGCACAACTATTATTTTTCACATATGCTCAATTGTATTTACGACTGCCGCTATTGTTTTTTACAAGGGATGTATCGATCGGCTAACTACGTGGTTTTCGTTAACTACGAGGATTTCTTTGCAGATATAAAAACAGCGGCTATGCAACATGAAAAGCCAAGCTGGTATTTTTCTGGTTATGATTGCGATTCGCTTGCCCTAGAGCCAATCACGCAGTTTGTTGAGCATTGCCTAGATGCATTTAGCGACACACCACAAGCATGGCTCGAACTACGCACCAAAAGTACGCAAATCAGACCACTACTCAGCCGCCCTGCAATTAACAATTGTGTAGTCGCGTTTAGCCTATCGCCCGAAGAAATCGTACAAGCAGAAGAACACAAAACAGCGTCGCTACAAAAACGCATAACTGCACTGCAACAGCTACAAACCAATGGTTGGAAAATAGGCTTGCGATTTGATCCATTGATTCAGTGCGAAGGATTTGAAGCAATCTATGGGCGCATGTTCGAGCAGGTTTTATCCGCTATTGATATCGAAGCCGTTCATTCAGTGAGCTTAGGCCCATTTCGCCTACCGCGAGATTTTCATAAAAAAATGATTAAGCTCTACCCTGATTCAAAACTACTATCAGCACAGCTAGAATTTAACGGCACGCACGTGTCTTATCCAGAAGCAACCGAAACCGCGATGATTGAATGGTGTGAAACAACACTGCTAAATCATATTACCCCAGCACAGTACTTTCCTTGCGTAAGCACTTAAAACACTTTTATTAACGGAATCCACATGCGTCACGTACTTGTAACCGGAAGCAGCCGAGGCATTGGCCGCGCGATTGTAAAAGCATTGCTAAGCAAAGGCTACAAGGTAACCGGCATTGCCCGCTCTAATGACAACCCCATTGACGGTATGGGGTTTCACTTTGCAGATCTAAATGATATCGATACCACCGCAAGGCTAATTGGCAATATCTGTAAATCAGGCAATATATCTGCAGTGATCTGTAATGCAGGCTCCGGTAAGTTTGGCTCACTTGAAACGCATTCACCCGCACAAATATCCCAGCATATACAACTCAACCTATGCAGCCCGTTAGTGGTAGCACAAGCAGCTCTACCACTATTAAAAAAACACGATCGTAGCGATCTAATATTTATGGGTTCTGAATCCGGCATGCAAGGCGGGCGATATGGCAGCCTCTACAGCGCAGCTAAATTTGGCTTGCGAGGTGCTGCGCAATCACTGAAGCACGAATGCGCCTCAGCCAACTGCCATGTTGGAATAGTGCAACCCGGTATGGTGCGAACTAGCTTTTTTGACGAACTTGACTTCGAACCGGGCGCATCTAACGACAACGCCATTCATCCCGACGAAGTCGCTAAGGCGGTGATATCCATGCTTGAGGCGAGCGACCATACAGTGATCGATGAAATCGTACTAAACCCACTCAAGCGCGTGGTGCAAAAAAAATAATCCCACCTTGCGACAAGGCTATTTTGGGCGCTCAACCGTTATGGTCTTGCCAGCCGTCACGTACTCCCCACCACCCAGCCTGCCAAGCGCATCTACAGCTTCAGCGTTGATTTTTAGCCTACCCTTGGCGTCGGTATCAGCAACGGCATCGTCGATATACAAGGTGATTAACTTGGCAAACACAATTGCTTGGTCATTGATCATATGGATGGCATCAAGCTCGCAGCCATAAGCCAATCGACAATCAGCTAACCGCGGTACAGCAAAGCCTTCAATGGGAGCGGTAGCTAAGTTTAGTTCTTCTACTTCAGACATGCCCGTTGGCATAGTTGCAGAAGATGCTGTGAGCGGCTCCGCCATTTCTTTATGAGCGATGTTCACAACAAAGTGTTTACGCTCCTCGATGTTAACTCGTGTGTCCTTTTTCTCACCAGTTGGCTGCAAACCGATCGAAACCATTATCATTGGAGGACTACTGCTTAGACCATTGAAGTAAGAAAATGGTGCAAGGTTTAAGCTGCTATCCGCATTTTCACTGATGAGCCAAGCTATGGGCCGCGGAATGATAGTTTGCGTCATTAACGCATAGTTTTGTATCGGTGTAAGCGTGGATAAATCAACCTGCACAGGTAAAGCCCTCTGTTTAAATTCGGTGGTAACAACCGTTGTGACCGTAGAATAACGTTTAATACTGAAAAGAGCGCCTATAATTTAACGATATATGAGCAAACACTCCTCTCAAACTAGTATCGACGAAGGCCTACACCGAAATTCGGACATGCCACTTAACCCCGATACAATAGCTGATGACCCAGCCGCAAACTTGCGCTCGGCAGCGGTACTGATACCCTTGGTGCGCATAAAAAACGAATGGCATATTTTATTCATTCGGCGAGCTGACAACAAACGCGACAGGCACAGTGGTCAAGTCGCATTCCCTGGAGGCGCCATGGAAGCCGCCGACGATCACAGCGCACTAGCCACCGCACTACGAGAAACATTTGAAGAGATCGGCGTTGCTAACGATTTAGTACGCCCCATTCAAGAACTACAAGCCTATTTCACCATCAGTAACTTCAAGGTCATGCCCGTTGTCGGTGTAATCGATTGGCCCACCAAACTAACCCTACAAAAAGAAGAAGTCTCACGCGTATTTACGATCCCGTTAGATTGGCTTCGCGACAGAAACAATTTCACCCTACGCCCTCGAAGCGAAATAGATAACAGAGCCACCACCAGCGACAACCCAGCCCGCCCCCACCCCATTGTCATCTACGACAAATACGACAACGAAGTGCTTTGGGGCGCCACCGCAAGAATGACCTTAAACTTTTTACAAGCCCTAGACGACGGCGATATAACACTCCCAAAAACGAAATAGATTCAAACTTTTCGTTCCGATCTAAACTCTTAGCCAAAAAGAATTATAAAAGTAGGCATCCACTCCGCTAGCGCGCCGGCACTCAGATCTGAGCGGCAGGGACGCCGCTCCGAAGCACCCATGGATGGGGTTTTTGCGGTCTGAGTGACGGCGCGCTTGCGGAATGGATGCCGGCAACATCATAAAAACTAAGTACCGCTATAAGCTGGAGCTACAAAGTTTGAATCGCCGCCTCCATGCGATTAATCACCTCATTCAAAGTATCACGCGAGCAAGCAAAATTGAGCCGCAAAAACTGAGGCTGACCAAACTGCTCACCACTTGATAATCCGACTCCATGCTTTTCAAAGAACCCCTGAGTATCCTCCATTGCCAAATCACTAGCATCAATCCAAGCCAAATAAGTTGCTTGAATAGATTGCAACTGCAGCCCAGGCAGCCGCCCCATTGCATCCGCCAAGGTTTGATAATTGCCCGCAAGATACGTTAGCAACTGCTGCCGCCACTGCTCACCATCTCGATAAGCTGCTTCTGTTGCCACATAAGCTAACGGTGGTACACCCGGTACGATCGCATGGGTTGCTTTTACAAATTGTTCTCGCAGCTGTTGATTACTGATTATGGCGAACGAACAATTTAACCCAGCGATATTCCATGTTTTGCTGCCACTCATCAGGGTAACAATGTTATCCGCCTGCTCAGGACAAGCCGCCGCAGTAGGGATATGCTTAACTCTCTTATCAATCACTAGATCACAATGGATCTCGTCAGAAATGATAGTCATATTATTCTGATCACACATCTTCACAACTTGCTGGAGTTCATCTTTTGTAAAAACGGTACCAGTAGGGTTGTGAGGCGAGCACATCAATAGCATTGTCATTTTTGAATGGCAAGCAGCACGCATAGCCTCTATGTTGTACGTCCAACGATCACCCTGTTTATGCAACGGCACCTTCACCAGTTGCTGCCGTTTATCTTCATGCGAATTA
>CALJAA010000176.1 GCA_938028465.1 uncultured Granulosicoccaceae bacterium
CAACATAACAGCACTATTAAGCGGAGCCCCCCGCTTAAAACTTCTTATGCGGATAAACCATTTCTTTCCGTTGTAAAAAGTTTCGTACGAAAATATAGTTGGCTGATAATTTCAACTATAAGAACAGCTTAGATCAGATTCGCCAATTTTGCTTTCCGCTTAATTCCTACATACACAGACCCGTGTAATGCTTGTAACAATTACTACTCGCGTACTTGCTATAACGACTTAGCGCGATCACGCAGTTCAGTTTTCAATACCTTGCCAGTGGACGTTTTAGGAAGCTCAGCCATCTCCACAAATTTTGGCCGCTGATAACCTGCCAACTTCCCCCGAGCATGCTCTAGCAATTCTTCGCTAGTCACTGTTGCGCCCGCCACCAATTCAACAAAAGCACAAGGCACTTCGCCCCATTTATCATCAGGCTTTGCCACTACTGCTACTAAAGATACGTCTGGATGAGAGTAAAGTGCCTGCTCTACCACGATGGAGCTGATGTTTTCACCACCTGAGATAATGATATCTTTTGCACGATCACGGATCTCTATATAACCATCCGGATGCTGCACAGCAATATCGCCTGACCAAAACCATCCGTCACGCATGGCTTCGTTAGTCTCTTCAACTTGCTTAAGGTAACCTTTCATAACAATGTTACCGCGGAACGCAATCTCACCTTGCGTTTCACCATCCCAAGGCACCGGCTTAGCCGAATCAGGATCAAGCACTAGCACATCTTCTTCCAGCTCGTAGGCTACACCTTGCCTGGCTTTTAACTTCGCGCGTTCCTCAATAGGCAAGCTATTCCATTCAGGCTGCCAAGCACACACCACTGCCGGTCCGTAAACTTCGGTTAAGCCATACACATGGGTAACATTAATATTAAGGGATTCGATTGCCGCGATAACGGTGGCTGGTGGCGGTGCAGCTGCTGTCATCATTTCAATCTTTTGTGAGTACTCTCTTCTGTCACTGTCGGCCGCACCCGATATCAATGACATGATAATGGGCGCGCCGCACAAGTGTGTAACGCCGTGATCGGCAAACGCATCAAAAATGGCATCGGCACGCGGCGCACGTAGGAAAACATGTGTACCGGCAAGTAATGTGATTGTCCAAGGGAAGCACCAACCGTTGCAATGAAACAGCGGTAGTGTCCAGAGGTAAACAGGCTGCTGCGGCATCGACCAAGTGATCGCGTTGTTAACTGCGTTGGTATAGGCACCGCGATGAGAATACACCACACCTTTAGGCTTACCTGTTGTGCCTGACGTGTAGTTCAGTGCTAGTGCATCCCACTCATCATCTGGCAGCTTGTAAGCAAACTTGGGGTCACCTTCAGCTAGCAATTCATCATAAGTCAGTGCACCAATTCGATCCCCACCTGGGCCTTCGGTATCCTCTATATCAATCACAAGAATATCGCGGCCGGTTGCCGCAACGGCCGCACGAGCGGTGTCGCTTAACTCGGTGTCAACTAAAAAAACATTCGCTTCACCGTGTTCGAGAATATAAGCAATGGTGCTTGCATCTAGGCGCGTGTTATTGGCGTTTAGCACAGCCCCCAGCATCGGCACGGCAAACGCACACTCAAAAGCTTCAGGAATGTTAGGCGCTAATAACGAAACGGTATCGCCCTTACCCACACCTCGGGCTTGAAGTGCAGAAGCCAAGCGTCGGCAGCGTTCAGCAACTTCTGACCAGCTACGACGAATACTGCCATGAATCTGCGCAGTACGATGACCATGAACTCGCTCGGTACGCTTGAGCATCGACACTGGCGACAAGGGGGTAAAGTTGGCTTGCCTGCGTTTGAGTTCTTCGCCTTCGTATACTGACATGTGCTTACCTTTGTATTCTAGATCTTATGTATTCTAGTTTTATTGTGTTGCTACCAATGCTTGATCGATGTCCCAGAGTATGTCATCAATGTTCTCTATACCGACCGATATTCGAACCATATCCGGTTTCACACCCGCTGCCAATTGTTGCTCCTCATTTAACTGACGATGAGTGGTTGATGCGGGATGGATAATCAACGATTTAGCATCACCTATATTGGCCAGATGACTCAAAAACTGCGTATTGTCGATAAATTTTTCGCTTGCTGAAAAACCGCCCTTCACACCAAACGTGATAATTGCGCTAGCCCCCTTTGGCATGTATTTCTGTGCAAGATCAAAATAGGGATTATCAGCAAGCCCAGGGTAGTTTACCCAAGCAACTTTGGGATGGTTTTGTAGAAACTGAGCAACCGCCATGGCATTCTCACAATGCCTATCCATCCGTACTGGAAGGGTTTCAACACCTTGTAAAAAAGTGAAGGCATTAAACGGGCTTAGGCTTGGGCCAAGTGTTCGAAGGTATTCCATGCGTGCCTTCATCGTAAAAGCAAAGTCGCCAAACGTTTCATAAAAACGCACGCCGTGGTAACCATCAGAAGCATCCACCATTGAAGGGAAATTGCCGTTATCCCATGGAAACTTTCCTGACTCGACCAACAAACCACCGATAGAGGTACCGTGCCCGCCAATAAATTTAGTAGCCGAGTGAATAACAATATCAGCGCCATGCTCTATCGGTTTACACAGATACGGGGAAGGCACCGTGTTATCGAGCACTAATGGTATGCCCGCCTCGTTAGCAACCGCTGCCACAGCCTCGATATCCAACACGTTTAGATTGGGGTTGCCCACCGTCTCAGCAAATAGCAGCTTTGTTTTGGGTGTTATCGCAGCACGAAAGTTTTCGGGTTTGTCTGGGTCAACAAAGGTTGTTGATACACCAAGACGCCTAAGATTGACATCCATTTGTGAATAACTGCCGCCGTACAAAGTACGAGCCGCGACAATCTCATCACCGGCGTTAACTAGAGTTAGTAGCGTAACCATTTGCGCTGCCATTCCAGAAGCTACAGCAAGTGCCGCTCGACCATGCTCTAGTGAGGCGATGCGTTCTTCGAGTACC
The DNA here is from genome assembly GCA_938028465.1 of uncultured Granulosicoccaceae bacterium. Taxonomy (GTDB): domain Bacteria; phylum Pseudomonadota; class Gammaproteobacteria; order Granulosicoccales; family Granulosicoccaceae; genus Granulosicoccus. Next base: position 2,968 of record CALJAA010000176.1, read on the forward strand.
GCATTGGTTGGATTGCTTAATCTGGAATAGACGTTGCCAAACGTTTGTAAATTGAACAAACTGGCGGCATGATCGGCATCATCGAATACATATGAGCTGGTTTGATAAATAGGTGGCGCTCGAGATCCAGTTTGCGGATCAGGTATTTGCCCAGCATGTAAACAGAGCGTTTCATCTGCAAAGACTCGATCTATTTGCTCAAGCGATGGGCCATCATTCTCGGCGTGTGATTGTTCGTCATTCATGCGTGATAGCCCTCAACGTGTGCCGCGTGTGCGATTAGACGAAATAATGCCGGTGTTAACCCCGGCATAGTTAAGCCCGCCAAATATCCTGGCATGCTCTATCTTGGTACAGCGATCCATGACCACTTGTAGCCCAGCTGTTTCGGCGATTTGTTTCGCCTCTTCATTGACTACTGATAGCTGCATCCATAAAACACCAGCACTGATTGCTACGGCCTCATGAGCTAGCTCAGGCATGTCTTCACTACGTCTAAAGCAATCGACGATGTCAACTGGTTCGGGAATATCGGATAGAGCGGCGTAAGACTTGCGGCCCAGCACTTCATCCACAAATGGATTAACCGGGATAATCGTAAATTTGTGCTCGATTAAATACTTGGCGACAAAATAACTGGGGCGGTAGGGTTTATCAGATAAACCAACCAAAGCGATGACTTTGGCATTGCCCAGTATGTTTCTAAGCTTGTTTATGGTATCCATAAGTCAAGCATACTAGATCAAATCAATACCCGCACGGTTCTTGATCCGTCAATGTAGCGCAAGCTATCAGCGATAGATTTTTATCGCTTTCTAGGTGCCCGCGATTTAGGGTCCGTGTTTTTTCGCCCACCTTGTGTGGGCCGCTTGTTTCGCTGAGTTGCGTATGGGTTGTCACCTTCTTTAAATTCAATACGCAATGGCGTACCAAACATACGCAACATCTTGGTGAAGTAGTTCATCAAGTAACGCTGATAGGACATCGGCACTTTGCTTAGCTGATTGCCATGTACAACGATAATCGGTGGATTAACACCACCCTGGTGCGCATAACGCAATTTTATACGGCGCCCGTTTACCATCGGCGGTTGATGTTTTTCCACAGCAACTGCAAGCAAACGAGTGAGTTTTGGCGTAGCCATATCCATAAAGGCAGAAGCATAGGCTTTGTTGATCGACTTAAACAAATCACCCACGCCTGAGCCATGCAAAGCGCTAATAAAATGAATTCGAGTGAATTTTAAAAACTCTACACGGCGCTCTAAGCTCTCTTTTAGCTCTTCACGCTGCTCGCCGTCTAACTCGTCCCACTTATTAACCGCAACAATCAATGCTCGGCCCTTTTCAATGACATACCCTAGCAAGTGCAAATCTTGATCTGTAAAACCATCATTGCCATCAACCAACATAACAACCACATTACTCTGATCTACCGCTTGCATAGATTTTATAATGCTAAATATTTCTACCTTCTCAGACACCTTACCTCGACGGCGAACACCTGCCGTATCGATCAATGTGTATTGCTTACCTGCCCGTTCAAATGGCACTGATACGGCATCACGTGTTGTACCCGGCTTATCGTAGGCGATAACCCGATCTTCACCGATTAAACGATTGATCAGCGTTGACTTACCCACGTTAGGGCGGCCAATAAACGCAATGCGGATATCGTCAGTACGTTTGGTTGATGGTTGCTCTGAGGGTTTATAACGTTTAGGTTGTTCAAAATCGTCTGGGTTAACACCCAATATGGCAGCCACCTCTTCCATCAAACTAGTCATGCCACGGTTGTGGCTAGCAGCTATTGGAATAGTGTGCTCGTAACCCAGCGCATAAAAATCTAGCAGTGCGCGGTCTTCGCCAATGCCGTCAATCTTGTTGACACACAGCACCACCTTGTCGCTATGGCGGCGCAATGTATTGGCGATGTCTTCATCAACGGGGTTTAATCCTGCACGGCCATCAACGATGAACACGACCAGATCAGCTTCTTTGATTGCAGCCAGCGTTTGGCCAGCCATTGCTGCACTTAACGTTTCGACTTCACCATTTAAGCCACCGGTATCGATAACGATATACGGCCAACCACCCACTTTGCCCTCGCCATACTGACGATCCCGCGTCAGGCCAGGAAAATCAGCAACAAGCGCGTCTTGTGTGCGAGTGAGTTTGTTGAAGAGCGTAGACTTGCCAACATTTGGCCTGCCCACTAATGCGATTACCGGTTGCATACTGCATCACTCATACCGCATCACTACTCGATAGTTAGCGCGCTGACGGCACCATCTGAAAATTGAAGAAAGACTACATCGTCAGATGTAACAGGATTGCCTACGGCTCCATTAAAGCTTGTGTTACGCGCAATTAAGCGACCATCGTCAAGCGCTAGACCATGCAGCACACCTTGCTCGTCACCAACAAGCACTATATCGTTACTAATTATTGGGCGATTAAGGCGCCTACCTTTCATTAACTCTTGTGTCCAGAGTACTCGCCCGCTAGTTTTTTCAACGCCATGAACCACATCAAGCTCATCAACAATCACCACCAGCGTATCAGTTTGCGCAATGCCTGCAGTTGATGACATGGGCACGGCCCATTGGATCTGCCCTTTTACGGGTTCTATCCGCGCAAGCTTGCCGCGGTAGTTAACGATGTAGATGGCTTCATCATCAGTGAGGATGTTGGCATCAATATCTACTAAGCGCTCTACTTCGGATCGCCCTGATGGTAGGCTCACGATTGTTTCCCAAATCGTTTTACCTGTGCTTAGATTTAGTGCGAGTAATCGACCATCATCTAAACCCACGAGTAAACCACCATCTAAAAGGTACGGCCGACTATAACCATTGATGGTTAATGCTGGTGGCGTATGTGTTGTAGACCAACGCTCTTTACCGGTCGCCGCATCAAGGCTCACAATACGGCCATCGGCGCTACGTACCACTACAACACCAAACCCTGCGGACACCGGCACCAACACTTCTGAAGAGGCGGCTGTTTGCCAGAGAATGTCACCACTACTCGCTTGAAGCGCGTATATCTCACCGTCGATAGAGCTTACGTATATCTGATCACTATCTCCAGAGACACCACTCCCCAAACGTACATCAAGCGCTTTAGTCCAGACATTTTTACCGGTTTGTTGATCCAGGCTACGTACGGTGCCTGCATCGCTAGCGACATACACCACACCATTATTTACATAGGGTGAAAACCGCCCGCGACGCGCACTACCAAACGACTTTTTCCAAGTTCGATCGATTTTATTTTCAGCCTTAATGGATGATAAAGGCGTTGGCTCTACAACAGGCTCAGTGGCGCAACCGGCTACAAATGCAAATGTAAATGCCGCCAACACACAACGATTGATCATCATTGTTAGCCCAATCATTGATAGCCGTTTAGCTAGCATCGGCAGTTGCCAGCTCGTTTATTTTCATTGTTAGTGAATCAGGATCACTAGCAAAGTTGGTTTCGAGCGCTGCGTTATAAGCTGTTAGTGCAGCCGCCGCATCCCCTTTTGCAACATGAAGATCGCCTCTGGCCTCTTCCACCAATGCTTTGAAACTATCTGGATATGTCGTGGGTAACAACCCCAAACCAGCAGTGACTTTACCCTGCACACCAAGGATACGAGCCAAGCGAACACTTGCAATGATCTTAACTTCTTCGGTCTTGCCATTGTCAGCAACCCAAGCTAGGTGCCGTGCGGCAGTATCTAAATCACCCGCATCCAGTGCGGCGCGCGCTGCTGAAAAATAGCTGTAGCTGGCATACAAGGTATCGGAGTGATCATCGCCGATCTTCTCTGCAAGCTCTGATGCTTTCGCAGCATCTCCATCACCCGTGGCATCAACTGTTCGGCTAAAGATGTCAGATGCAGCAACGGCTTGCTTTTCTTGATGAGACTTATAGGCTCCCCAACCACCGATAGCTAAAGCACCCAGCACGACGCCCGCAATAACCGCCTTACCGTTTTCGTTCCACCACGCTTTTAGCGCTTCAACTTGTTGCTCTTCAGTTTCGTATTGCACTGATAGTCTCCACAGACGTTTGCCTGTTAGTTAGTTGTGTTAATTATTGATCGATACACTTATAGCAGCGAAGTGATCGTCGAGATCAGTTCACTACGCTTTACTGTTTGTTGGTCTGCGCCACTTTTGAGTGGCTTGACCGTAACTGTGTTGTTCGCCACTTCGTCGCCGCCTACAATCAGCGCTAAATTAGCTCCAAGCTTATCGGCCTTACGAAACTGGCTTTTCATACTGCCACCACCAGTGTGGTGCAAAACGGCCGATCGAGGCAATGCATCGCGCACTTCTTCACTTAACGCTAGTGCAAAACCCACTGGCACATCCGCAGCACTCATAACAAACACATCAGGGGTTTGGGTTTCTGGTGTTGCTGAAACGGCATCGATTAACGCAATAACGCGTTCCATGCCAAACGCCCAACCCACGCCCGGTACGTTTGCCGCGCCCATTTGCTCAAGCAAGCCATCGTATCGACCGCCCGCACAAACAGCCGACTGCGAACCCAGTTTGTCAGTTGTCCATTCAAATACCGTGTGACTGTAGTAATCAAGCCCCCGTACTAATCGAGGGTTAATCGTAAAACTGATACCACTGCCCGACAGATGCTCTTGCAGCGAATCAAAATGTGCATTTGCCTCTTCACATAACGAATCTTGCAGCTTAGGCGCGTTTTCGTTTAGCTGTTGCATATCCGGGTTTTTACTATCCAAGATCCGTAGCGGATTACGTAGCAATCGGCGTTGGCTATCTTCATCAAGTTGGTCTTTGTGCTCAGTAAAGTAGGCAACCAACAACTCACGATGCTTTGCGCGGCACTCTGGTGTACCAAGCGTATTGATTTCTAGCGTTAACGCATCAAATACACCTAATTGTTTAAAAATGCGCGCACTTAACAGTATGAGTTCCGCTTCTATTTCGGCGCCGGCTAAGCCATAGACTTCCGCGCCCGTTTGAAAGAACTGACGCTGCCGCCCTAACTGTGGGCGTTCGTATCGAAACATGGGGCCGGTGTACCACACACGATTCACGCTTCCCGGTTGCAACAAGCCGTTTTCGATTGCAGCTCGCACAAAACCGGCCGTGTTTTCAGGGCGAAGTGTCATCCTGCTACCTTTGCGCGATTCAAAGGTGTACATCTCTTTTTCAACGATATCAGTTGCTTCACCAATTGATCGCTCGAATAAATCAGTTGATTCAATAATCGGCGTGCGCATTTCGCTATAGCCGTAAGCATTCATTGCTGAACGAACTGTTTGTTCCAGGTGCTGCCATGACCCGACGGCTGTCGGCAAAATGTCGGGCATACCCCGTAAACGTTTGTACAGCGTTTTCATTCGATATAACTAGCGGTGCTTATCACTGAACGGGCGATGCGAGATACTCGCCTGCCTCATTAGATTCTGGAAATTCATTAAGCAAGCGAGAAGCATATTGTTCTGCTTGAGGCTTTTTGCCCAAATCACGGTTGATTTGCAACCCTAAAAACAAGCTCTCAGCGCTGTCTCGACCATAGGCTAAGAATCGTTGATAGTAGGCATCAGCAACCGACAACCTACCCTGCTTTCTTAGTAGCTCAGCCATGTGTAAGTAAGCATTAGAAAATTTGGTATTAACCCGCAACGCTTTTCGCAAATAACCACTGGCTTGCTCGTACTGATTGGATTCAAGCATGCATAAACCTGCGTTATCCAACGCGAATTCAGGTGTTTTGTAATACGGGTTATTGGCAGCCGTTTCAAACTCAACAATCGCTGCGTCGATTTCGTCTATTTGACATAAAAACACGCCGTAGCTATTGCGATGCTCAGCCTCGTCAGGCTCAAGTGCGATCGCTTTTTGATGGTGAGTTCTCGCACTTTCGTTTTGATCTACACGATATTGCAACTGCCCATAAAAAGAATGTGCACGAGCATTGGTTTCATCCTGTTCGAGCGCTTTTTCTAATTTGATCTTTGCTTGCTCAAGCTCACCTCGCCTCAAGTATTTGATGCCAAGCTGTGCATTGGCTTCTGCGGCTTCTTTGGACTTAACAGGAATCGTTTTGGTTACACAACCTGACGCTACCAATGCTGCCAAAGCCAGTAATGTAAACACCGAAATAAGATTGTTGCTTCTCATCGAAACTGTTCTCCATAGCGAGGTTCAGTAAAACGAATATAGCGACGACTTTTATCAGTGATGTCGCCAGCCAATTGCCCACACGCCGCGTCGATATCTTCACCACGTGTCGTGCGTTTTAAGGTTAGTACACCCGCTTTGATCAGTATCTGACTAAAGCGTTCCATCGATTCATTACTCGAGGTGCGGTAACCCGATGTTTCAAACGGGTTAAACGGTATTAAGTTCACCTTGCCTGGAAACGATTTTAGTAACCGTGCCAGTTGGCGGGCATGTTCGGGTTGATCATTAACACCGTCTAGCATTACGTATTCAAATAATACTTTCTTTTTTCGCTCACCTTCTACGTAACGCCAGCAAGCAGCCATAAGCTGCTCGATATTGTATTTTTTATTCAATGGCACCAACTCATCGCGAAGCTCATCCGTTGGTGCGTGTAACGATACCGCTAAGGAACAATCGATTTCGTCAGTCAGCCTATCCATCGCAGGAACAACACCTGAGGTGCTCACCGTAACGCGGCGCTTACTTAAACCATAAGCTCGATCATCCATCATCAACCGTAAGCTGGGTATCAGCCCCTTAAAATTTAGCAGAGGTTCGCCCATTCCCATCATGACAATATTGGTAATGCGTTGATGAGATGTTTTGGGATTTTTAGCCAGCAAATTGGTTGCTAACCAGAGTTGCCCAATGATTTCTCCCACACTGAGGTTACGGGCAAAGCCTTGCCGACCCGTTGCACAAAATGAACAATCAAGCGCACAGCCAACTTGCGACGATATACATAGCGTACCGCGTCCTTTTTCGGGGATGTATACGGTTTCGATCCGGTTACCATCGTGCAAACCAAATAACCATTTGCAGGTGCCATCGCTGGAAAGGTGATCCTCATCGATCTGTGGCAATTCCAGCGTGGCAGCGGCAGTTAGTTTTTCACGCAAGCTAACAGACATATCGCTCATGAGCGAAAAATCTCGTATGTTGCGCTGATACACCCACTGCATTAATTGTTTGGCGCGGTAAGGCTTTTCACCTTGCTCGACAAAATAATCACGAAGTTGATCGTGATCAAAATCAAACAGATTAACTGGGGTGGTTGTCATATCGTTTGGCTACTTAAGATTGTTGCTTAGCGAGTGCGCTTGCAAGTACCCGTATCACCAAAGAAGAACTTGATCTCTTCAGCCGCTGTTTCTGCAGCATCAGAACCGTGACATGCATTTTCATCAATCGATGCAGCAAAGCGTTTACGCACTGTGCCTTCAGCAGCCTCAGCCGGATTAGTTGCACCCATCACTTCACGGTGCTTAGCAATGGCGTTTTCACCTTCAAGAACCTGGACGATGACCGGGCCAGATGTCATGAAACTAACAAGATCGTTATAGAAAGGACGCTCTTTATGGACTGCGTAAAATTCGCCTGCTTGTTCTTTAGTTAGGTGCATCATCTTGGCAGCTACGATCTGTAGGCCTGCGCCTTCGAACATGGCATAGATTTCGCCGATTGCGTTCTTAGCGACGGCATCAGGTTTGATGATGGATAGGGTTTGCTCAACAGCCATTAAAGGGCTCCAAAAAAGTGTGTTTAGACAACCCACCATTGTAGCGTGTTTGGCATGTACTTGCGCGCTAAAACCGGCTTGCGCCGCCGGTTTGAGGCATTTTTGTGTGTTACGAGACGGCTGCCTTACCCTTTCTTGCTCGACCCGCTCAACTTGACCGTTTTGAACGTCAGTGGCAATTGCGATGATGTATCAAATCGGGCACCGGCTTCGGCACCGGCAACAGCGATCTCTTTTGCGGTTTTGCAGCGAGAATACGCGGCGTGCATGGCCCCTATCGCGTAACTGGCACCTGAGCCAACAGCCCAGTATTCCTTGTATTCGTACACTTCACGCAGCGAAAACATCGCAAAAATGCCGTTTCGGTTGATAAACACCGAATCGATCTGGCTCGTTTCGTATGGATCTTCCTCAGCATCCTTCGCATTCAAAAAGTACTTCTCTTTGAGCACTGGGTGCAAACGGATAAGTGAATCAAAGGTGCTATCTCGGGTAGAGAAGTCGGCTTTGACCTCTTTATCGTTAAATGCACGCTCCGCCACCAATGTGTGCGCAGCGCTGCCAACAATCCCCATATGGGTTTTGCCGAACGTTTGGATTTTAGAATGATGCATATCCAAGGACGCATCCAGCCGGATATCCCCAAATGTGGTGAGCGTATCGGCTGCAATGCAGGCCGTTCCGCCTTTACGAACTACGACTATCGTGGACAAGATCGATGGTATCCGTGGTTAAAAGAGGTTCAAAATGTCAGTTTGCCAGAAGGCCTAGGAGAGTGCTGAGAACTTCCCAGCAAATGGGTGCACAGCGGGTCATCCCCGCGTAGGCGGGGACCCATGTTCGATTAAAAATAGCCGCAAAACACGCTATATTCATCGAACGTGTAGCGATCTAGCCTAATTTTGCTTCATTCTTCGCACAAACGTGGATTCCCGCCTGCGCGGGAATGACAGCCATGCGCACTGAGCGTTAGTCAGAATCTTTCAACAATGACAACTGATTAGCCAGCATCTGAGCATCCGGGGCCTTTTCGAGAATGTCGATGGCTTCACGAAACGCCGCCACATCCTCAAAGCGCCGATAAACCGACGCGAAACGGATGTAAGCCACTTCATCCAGCTTGCGAAGTTCTTCCATTATCCACTCACCAATTTGTCGTGATGGAATCTCTCGTTCGCCCGCCACTAGGCAACGATGCCTGACCCGGGCAATAGCCTCATCGATGAGCTCTACGCTCACGGGGCGTTTTTCGAGTGCGCGCGCAAAACCCGCCTGCAGCTTTGTGTCAGAAAAAGGCTCCCGGCTGCCGCGTGCCTTAACAACGCGTGGCAGATTCAACTCGGCGGTTTCGTAGGTGCTGAAGCGTTCTTCACATTCGGTGCATTCACGACGCCTTCTAACTTGGTCGTTATCACCTACCAGTCGTGAATCCACGACTCGTGTATCGATCGCCCCGCAAAACGGGCAACGCATAAATGCTCCGGTCAAAAATGGTTGTTGGGATTCCGTGAGGGTAGCACAGGCACGTATGTTAAAATTGCTGCTTCAGCGCTTATATGGCGTCATTTATGCTGTATCTAGCGACATATAAAGCCACAAGCCAATGGCTTGCAATCAACAACTCATAGCCGCTTCAACCGAACGAAGGTAATTAACAAATGACTCAACCAAAGCGCATAGCCATCACTGGTGCTGCTGGACAAATCTGTTACTCAATGCTGTTCCGTATCGCTAATGGCGATATCTTCGGCCCAGACCAACCAGTTAGCCTTCACTTGCTAGAAATCACGCCTGCACTTGGCTTGCTAGAAGCAGTAAAGATGGAACTAGACGATTGTGCTTTCCCATTGTTAAGCGATATCGTTTGTACTGACGATGCTAAAACGGCGCTAACTAAAGTTGATGCAGCGCTGTTTGTTGGTGCTAAGCCACGTGGCCCAGGTATGGAACGTAGCGATCTAATCACAGACAACGGCAAAATCTTCAGCTCATTAGGTAAAACACTGAATGAAGTTGGCAACCCCGATTGCAAAGTATGTGTTGTAGGCAACCCAGCCAACACTAACGCCTACATTCTTAAAGCTAATGCTCCAAACATCAACCCACGCAATATCACAGCGCTAACTCGCCTCGATCACAACCGCGCTATCTCTCAGTTGGCTTCCAAAACTGGAAGTAAGATTGCTGACATCAAGCAGATGGTTATCTGGGGCAACCACTCTACTACTCAAGTGCCTGACATCTCCTACGCGTCAGTTAACGGCAAAGCTGCTTCTGATTTAGTTGATCAAAGCTGGGCACAGGATGAATTTATTCCAACGGTTGCTAAGCGTGGTGCTGCAGTGATCGCTGCACGTGGTAGCTCTTCTGCTGCCTCTGCTGCAAATGGCGTTGTTGATCACATGGC
>CALJAA010000177.1 GCA_938028465.1 uncultured Granulosicoccaceae bacterium
AGAGGTGCCGTTCCTAGTTTTGTTGGCTGCCGTTACCTTGAAAGAGAGGTTGGATGTTAAGAAAGTGCTAGGCATGGTGATCGCATTTATCGGTATATACCTGATTTCTGGCCAGCCTGAATTGCAAGGTAAAGGGGTCGCTATTGCGATGGTGTTGACTGGTGGCTTTTTATGGGCGACGGGGCAGATAATCGTCAGAAAATATATTCGCTTAGGCGGCTTAACGCTCACAGCATGGCTTGCGGTACTGGCTGCACCACAACTGTTTATCACGTCATTATTGTTTGAATCGAATCATGTCAGCGTATTGCAAACAGCTGATTTGAACACGTGGCTAACGGTGTTGTATTTAGGCCTCATCATGACTGCAGTAGGTTACGGCTGTTGGTATCACGTGTTGGGGCGCTACCCTGCAAGTCGAGTGGGGCCATTCCTATTGTTAACACCAGTCACGTCGGTACTGGGCGGGGCGCTTTTTTTAGGCGAGCAACTGACTAGCCTAACGATTATCGGCGGTTCAATCATTATTTTGGGTGTGGCAATATTGGTGATTGAAAAAAGCAGCGAAACCTAAGCCAGCCTTTGCATTGATGACGTAGATCTAATCTAGCGGAGCATGTAATACCGTGTTAGCTGTAACAATACCCCCGCGGTTACCGATTTCAATCGAGCCGTAACGTTGCGTAAAACATTCTGGCAAGGGGCGATCGCCAGCTAAGGATAGCCAAAGGCGCATCATGTGCCTGCGTTTGCTTTGGTCAGGCCAATCTATAAATCCGGTACGATCATGTAATTGAGAATGGTTATACACAAATTGCATATCACCAGGCTCTAAGCTCATACTTAAATGCAAATCAGGATCGTTTGCGAGTTCGTCAAACATATCTAGTGCCGCGATGTGGTGCGAAGTTAGTGGTATCGCCTCGTCAAAGCGTTGCGCGCTCTCAATATACTGGCGTTGATAAAACACGGTTAGGTGGTTTTCATACCAGCTTAATATTGGTATCTCCATAAAAGGTTTTTCGCCATCAGGTATCTCACCGCGTCTGTCGGTTGCGATTGGGTAAAACAATACCGCTAGTAGGTCGGGGCGTTTTGCTTTCATTTTGTTGTAGATGGTTTCAGCGCTAACCAACAGTGAATCCCCACCTTGCTGTGCGGTGTTCAAACACATCAATGCCACAACATCGGCACTATCTGTATGGAATGTTTGTCGCTGGTTGGTTTGATAGATGCGGCTGTTAGGGTCGTTTGCATCAGCACCGATGTCGCGCACATGGCCGAGAATATGGCCTTGCGCATTTTGCGAGCGAGCAGAGCCTAAGTGGCAACCTATGCCGCAAAAAATTGCAGAAGCAAATTCTTTAGAGTATTCATCAATGGGTAAACCGCGGATCACTTCAAAACCGATACCGCTTAACAGCGTTTGCTTTAATGATAGAGCGTGGCTAGCAAAGCTAGCTAGTGGGAAATCTTCAGGGCTGATCTCACCGATGTCACGACCAAGCGACAGGTAATGTGTAGCGGCGGCTTCCAGGCTCTTGATATCGTCATTGGTAAGCGTATAGATCCACTTATCGGGCGTGCCACGCAGTTGGTGGCCTTGCCAAGCAGAAGCGCCTGTGAAGTAATCAGGTAGATGATCAAAAGTCGGTAGCAACGCCGCCATCCTCAATACGTTTAGCCACAAATGCTGCTAGCTCTTCACGGCGTGAAGCCTCTAGTGCTGGCTCTTCGTATTCTGTTAAAAGTTGTTTGTACACGCGATTAGCTTTTTGCACCGCAGACGGGCTGCCGGCTTCTTCCCAACTCTCAAAATTACGCCAATCAGAAATAATTGGAGAATAAAAGGCTGTTTTATAACGTGACATCGTGTGTGGGGTTCCAAAAAAGTGCCCGCCGGGGCCAACGTCTAGTATGGCGTCAAGGCCCAAGCTCTCTTCTGTAATCTCAACGCCCTTCATGTAGCTTGACATCATTTGCAATAGGTCAGCATCGACCATCATTTTTTCAAACGATGCGCTTAAACCACCTTCCATCCAACCTGCGCCGTGCATAATAAAGTTGCTGCCGCCGCTGATTGCGCCCCACAAGGCCATGGTAGATTCATAGCCCGCTTGCGCATCTACGCTATTGGCTGCACAAACATTCGATGAACGAAACGGCATCTTGTAGCGCCTGGCAAGCTGGCCACTGATTTGCGCAGCGAGTACGTATTCGGGAGTGCCGAAGGCGGGTGCGCCTGACTTCATATCCACGTTGGATGTGAAGCCACCGTAAACGGCTGGAGCACCTTTGCGTACTATCTGTGTAAAAGCGATGCCTGCTAATGCTTCCGCATTTTGTTGTACCAATGCGCCGGCAATCGTTACTGGCGCCATTGCACCGGCCAATGTGAACGGCGTAAGTACGACTGGTTGATTGCGGCTAGACATCTCAATGATGCCTTGCAGCATGTAGTCATCAAGCTTAAGTGGGCTGTTGCTATTGATGATGGTGAAAATAGAAGGCTCTTGTACGAATTGTTCTTCGCTAACACCACGGCCGATTCGGGCTATTTCGATCGCATCTAAATTGCGTTGCTGGCCTAGGCTATAGCAATGGAATATTTTATCGGTGAGCGTGACGCAATCTGATAAACAATGTAGGTGCCGAACCGATGGGTGTAGATCGACGGGCTCTACTGGGTAGCCGGATGTGAAATGCATAATGTTTAAAGACTGCATCAGCCGCAGAAATGTTTTGTAGTCCTCATGGTTGCCTGGGCGTCGGCCACCATCCAAACTGTTGGTATTAGGCGCACTAGCAACCGTGCCAAAATTAACGAAATTTTTGCCTACTTGAAAATTGCGCTCTGGGTTACGCGCATGCATGGTGAATTGTTCAGGCACGGAAGCAATTAGGCTGGCTATGAGCTCGCGGCCAAATCGCACACGCTCACCCTCAGCTGTGGCGCCAGCTGCGACCATCATCTCGCGTGCTTCAGGTAACAAAACATCGATACCGATTTGCTCTAGTACACGCATTGAGCCATCGTGAATGAGGTCGAGTTGTTCCTCAGTTGCCACATCTGTTGGTCTGAAGGGCATCTGGTGTTGTTGCCACGGAAGTTGCTCAAATGCAACGGATGCGCTCTCAGTTGAGGTGCCGCTAGCGCGACGACGTCGACGCCTAGGTTTTTTATCTTGTGTTGCCAAGAGAATCTCTGTGTATAAGCCTAACTACTGAGGCCGAATAATGCGCCCAAAAGAGTCTAGAACACAAGCCGCGTTGGGCATTATGCGCCACTAAGTTGACTATATTATGCTTGAATTTGGGCGTTTTAACTTTGGTTTGCGCTCTATTGATTATCAATGGCACGTATATGGCAAGATTAGCCTTGAAAACCAGCAATGGCACCCAAACCTTGGATCTATTTTGACTTCTGATATGGAAAATTCCATGAGCCTTATTGAAGGCGAATTTGGTCATAACGTAAGCGAACGCAGCACTAGCGGTAAAGCTCTACGGATTAATCTTGACGAGAAAAAGTACGGCACCATTGCTGAGATTGGTGCAGGCCAAGAGGTGGCGCGTCATTTCTTTATGGCTGGTGCTGCAGCGGGCACGGTTGCTAAAACGATTTCGGCTTACGACATGCAATTCTCTGATGCCATTTATGGTAAGCAAGAGGGTGGGCGTTACGTTAGTAAAGTGCGTGTAGCGGCCATGCTGCAAAAAGAATTCAAACTGGTTGCTGAGCGCGTAAAAGATACTCGTTCCAAACTGTCCAGATTTTTCTCGTACGCGGCAACCGTATCAGCGAAGAGCTACGGCAAAAATAACGAATGCCATGCTTGGTGTGGCGTGCGCTTACAGATGTACCCTGGTGCTGAGCCTTCCGAGATTATTGTGCACACGCGCATGTTGGATTACTCAGTTGAGCGTCAACAGGAAAGCCTCGGTGTATTGGGTGTTAATCTGATCTACGGTGCGTACTTTTACTTTGACAATCCGCGCAAGTTAATTGAATCACTAACAGACAACTTAGCTTCAAACAGAATCGAAATTGATGCTATTGATTTTACTGGCCCTTACTTTGAGGAAGAGGTGGATAACCGAGCCATCAATCTTCATCTTATCCGCACTAAAAAAACACGGGCAATTATGTTTAAGCCCGATGGCACGGTAGCCGTTCCTTCTGAGCAGCTCTACAAAAAGAATATCCTAACCATACGGGGTTCGTTTAAACCCGTTACACGTCTTAACGTGGATATGATCGAACAAGGTTTCGCATCATTTCAAGAACTACCTGATGTCACTGCCGAAAACACCGTTGTCATGGCGGAGATATCGTTAAATGATGAGCAGGGTTACGATTTGATGGTGCCCGAATCGGATTTAATCGCACGCATGCGTTTGCTTAACTCACTAGGCTATAGCGTGATGATCTCCAGCTACACGCGATACTTTTCGTTACGCGCTTATTTCAGGCAATACACCAATATGCAAATCGGTATTGTATTGGGCATGATCAATGTAAAAGAGATTTTCGATGAGGATCGCTATGAAGGTATGGAGGGCGGTATTCTCGAAGCCTTTGGCAAATTGTTTCCTGATAACACGCGTCTATTTGTTTATCCGGAACTTGATGATAAAGATGAAGTTAAAGACTTCACTACAATCATGGTGCCAGAGCACCTTAAGTATTTGTATCTACACCTGCTAGAAAACAAGTACATATTTGGTATCGACTGTAGCGATAAAGAATTACTGCGTATTTACTCAAGAGATATATTGGCACAGCTTCCAGACGGGGAAGGCGATTGGCAAAAGATGCTGCCTGGTGATATTGCAGATAGGATTATCCGGAACCGTTTGTTTGGTTATTGCGGATAGCCTAATCAGCAATTGACACACATGTTTGAAGTAATGTCAGCGCCACCTTGGCGTCTGTGCTCCGCGGTCGCAAATACGCTCTTAAGATGATGAAATTGGCTTAGCCAAAGGCTTGTACGGCTTGCTACGTGGGGGTATCCTGTGGCCACATGGGATAATCAGGTGTTTACGAGAGGGAGCCACTATGTTGGACAAAGTCAATACGCCAAGATCATATTCAGCGCAACGCAAAATCGACCCGACACGTGGCGATACGCTAGCTGATGGCTCATCCAATAACGATGACCGTATTGAGATAGGCCCAACTCAATTAGCTTTTTCTGAATGGGCTGATGCGGGGTTAACGCTACCCAACCTTCAAGCGATGAGAGAATTTCGTTGGAAGCGTTTAACGCAACATATTGTTGATCGTGGTTATGGCGGTATGTTGATGTTTGATCCACTCAATATTCGATACTCCACTGATAGCACCAACATGCAACTTTGGAATACGCACAATATGTTTCGTGCCGTGTTGTTGTGCGCTGATGGCTATATGGTGATTTGGGATTACAAAAACTCACCGTTCTTATCCACGTTTAATCCGCTAGTGCGGGAGCAGCGCTCTGGTGCTGATTTATTCTATTTTGATCGTGGCGACAAGGTTGATGTGGCGGCGGACGTATTTTCAAATGAAGTCAGAATCCTACTCGAAGAACATGGCGGCAATAACCAGCGCATCGGTGTTGACAAAATTATGTTGCACGGCCTGCGTGCACTTGAAGCACAAAATATTGAAGTGATGCCGGGCGAAGAGCTGACTGAAAAATGTCGGTCAGTAAAAGGCCCAGATGAAATACTTGCGATGCGTTGTGCAGTCCATGCCTGCGAAACCGCAGTAGGTGCGATGGAAACGTACGCACGTAACAATATACCTGCTGGTCAGGTGTCTGAAGATGACATCTGGGCGGTACTGCACGCTGAGAATATTCGTCGTGGTGGTGAGTGGATCGAAACTCGCTTACTAGCCACGGGGCCAAGAACCAATCCGTGGTTTCAAGAGTGTGGCCAACGCATTGCACAAAACAACGAGATTATCAGTTTTGATACTGACCTTGTTGGGAGCTATGGCATTTGTGTTGATATGAGCCGAAGTTGGTGGGTGGGTGATGAAGCGCCACCTGCTGAAATGGTGTCTGCGATGCAGCACGGACATGAGCACATTATGACTAACATGGAGTTATTAAAGCCTGGGCTGAACATTCAAGAGCTATGCAAAACAGCCCATAAGCTTGAGCCACAATATCAAAAACAAAAATATGGTTGTTTGATGCACGGAGTAGGTTTGTGTGATGAATGGCCACTGGTAGCGTACCCCGATAAAATGGTCGATGGTGCATACGATTACGAGCTAGAAGCGGGAATGGTGTTGTGTGTAGAAGCACTGGTAAGCCCCGAAGGTGGCGACTTTTCGATTAAGCTAGAAGATCAGGTATTAATCACAGAAGACGGTTACGAGAATCTTTCTACTTATCCGTTTGATGATAAATTGATGGGCCGATAAAAAAGCCACCTAACGATATGCATTACGATCCAAGGCACGATAAGCGCCCAGTACAGTACGACCCTTTTAAAAGTTGTACTGTGCCTAGGCCCATTGGTTGGCTCTCAAGCGTCTCCAAAGGAGGCGTTCATAATCTTGCGCCGTACAGCCAATGGCAAAACCTCACGTTCGATCCGCCGATGGTGATGTTTGCTGCCAATGGTTATCCGGATGGCCGACGTAAAGATACTGTTATCAACGCTGAGGAAACCGGTTGGTTTGTATGGAATATGGCGACGTGGGATTTACGCGATGCGGTTAATCGTTCAGCCCAGGCATTTGCACCGGATATAGATGAATTTGTTGAAGCTGGCGTGACAACAACTGATTGTATCGATGCGCCTGGTTTGCGAGTAGCGGATTCGCCATGCCATTTCGAATGCCGCTACCTATCCACACAACGCTTAAAGGGCAACAGCCCAGTGGGCAATGTTGATGTGGTTTTTGCAGAGGTAACACGGATACATGTTAGTGATGATGCACTAACTACTGACGGCAAAATTGATATCCCCAAGATAAAGCCTATTGCACGTATGGGTTACTACGATTATTGTGTTGTAGATAACGTGTTTGAAATGAAGATACCCGGTGGCGGTGTGGCTGCTGATGGGTTGGAAGGCAAAGCGTAAGGCTTATTTTGTATGACGCTTTGATGGTCAA
>CALJAA010000178.1 GCA_938028465.1 uncultured Granulosicoccaceae bacterium
AATTGCGCTGTCGTCCAACTCGTCTATCTTACCTTTTGCTACTAGCCGGCCTCGGTCCATTATCATATAGTGATCACCCACTCTACGCGCAAACGGTAGTTTTTGCTCAACCAACACCACGGTCATTTCTTGATCCTGAACCAGCCTTTTAATAACATCGCCAATCTCTTGAACAATCGTGGGCTGAATACCCTCGGCAGGCTCGTCCATGATCAACACCGTTGGATCAAGCACAAGCGCTCTTGCAATAGCCAATTGTTGTTGTTGCCCCCCAGACAAATCACCACCGCGCCGGCGGCTCATTTCTGCCAAAACCGGAAACATATCGTAAATGAACTCAGGCACCTTGGTATATCGGGTTCGGCTGGCAAAAAAGCCTGTTGCAATATTTTCGGCAACGCTAAGCTGGGAAAATATCTGCCTGCCTTGCGGTATATACGCAATCCCCATAGGTGCTCTGCGTTCTGCGGATAGCTTTGTTATGTCTTGTGCGTTAAAAATAATTTCGCCAGTAACTTGCGGAGCCAACCCCATAATGCTTTGCATCAAGGTTGTTTTACCCACACCATTGCGGCCCAGTACACAAGTACATTGGCTCTTTGGTATGTCAAAATCAAGATCCCAAAGAGTATGGCTTTGAGCGTAAAACTGATTGAGCGCACGTACAGATAGTATTGAAGTCATCGAGATTGTTACTCGCCTAGATAAACACGACGAACATCGTCGTTGTTTTGAATATCAGCCATAGAGCCCTCAGCCAATACCGTTCCTTGATTTAGCACCGTCACTCTTGCAGCAATAGAGCGCACAAATTCCATATCGTGTTCAACCACGACTATGGTGTGATCACCGGATAAACTCTGCAGCAGCTCTCCTGTTTTTTCCATCTCTTGGTGTGTCATACCCGCTACCGGCTCATCGATCAGTAGCAGTAACGGCCTTTGCATGAGTAGCATGCCAATTTCTAACCATTGTTTTTGCCCATGTGATAAGTAGCCCGCTTGCTTATTCAACATATCGAGTAATCCGATTGTGCTTGCAATATGCTCGATCTGATCGACTTGGGCCGAATTGAGTTTGCTATGCAACGTCCACCAAACAGATTTGAAATCCGCCATGGCTAATTCCAGATTGGCAAACACCGTTAAGTTTTCAAAAACGGTCGGTTTTTGAAATTTCCGACCTATCCCCGCAATGGCGATCTCTGCTTCGTTTAAATCCAGCAGGTCTACATTTTTTCCAAAAATGACACTACCCGTATCCGGTTTCGTTTTGCCAGTGATGATATCCATCATGGTGGTTTTACCGGCACCATTGGCACCGATCAAACAGCGTAGTTCGCCTTTATCAACGTAAAAATTAAGATTATCGATGGCTTTGAATCCGTCAAAACTGACACTCACGTTTTCCATGTACAGCAGCGTGCTATGTGTTGTATCCAGCTGCTGCCCAACCGCAGGCGTCAGAAAGCCAAACACTTTATCGCGCCGTAATAGCCCTCTTTGCGCGCTTACATTCATGCCGCTTTCCTATTAAACAGCCCCATCACACCATTAGGTAGGTACAAGGTTGAAATCACAAACAAAGCACCCAATGCAAACAACCAGTATTCGGGGAAGGCCGCAGTGAACCAACTCTTTGCATAATTCACTAATAACGCCCCAATGATGGGCCCATACAAACTGCCACGTCCACCCAGTGCAACCCACACGACTACCTCGATAGAACCCAGTGGAGCCATTTGGCTGGGATTAATAATGCCCGCCTGTGGTACATACAAAGCACCCGCGATGCCTGCCAATATCGCGGAGAAGGTAAAAAACCAAAGTTTATAATTCTCGACGTTAAAGCCAATAAACCGCGTTCGCGATTCGGCATCGCGTATTGCCTGAGCAACTAAACCTGCGCGCGATCTCACTATCTTTTGACATATAAAATATCCGAGCAACAATGCAACACCAGAAGCAACAAACAGCGCATTGCGTGTCTCATTACTTTGCAAAGAAAATCCCCATATGTCTTTAAAGTCAGTTAAACCGTTGTTACCACCGAACCCCATTTCATTTCGAAAGAAGGCCAACATCAGGGCAAAGGTCATGGCTTGTGTGATGATGGATAAATAAACCCCATTGACCCTACTTCGAAAAGCAAACCAACCAAAGACAAACGCAAGTAAACCAGGCGCAAGCACGATGGCAGTCAGTGCAACTGGAAAGTGTTCCATACCCGTCCAAAACCAAGGGGCTTCTTGCCAATTTAGAAACACCATAAAATCGGGTAAATCAGGGTTGCCATAAACACCTCTATCTCCAATCTGACGCACTAAATACATACCCATAGCGTAGCCACCCAATGCGAAGAATGCACCGTGACCCAAGCTTAAGATGCCCAAGTAACCCCAGACTAAATCTACCGATAATGCCAGCAGGGCAAAACACAAGTACTTACCCAGTAGCGTTACGTTATAGGTTTCAATATATAAAGCGTGATCAGCGTTCACGCCTAGATTTAGAATAGGTACGGTAATCGTCAGCAGTACGAGGGCTATTAGTAGAAGCCGATCAATCAATGGATAGGTGGGCATATCAGCTCTCCACCGCTCGACCACGTTGTGGGAACAACCCACTAGGACGTTTTTGGATAAACAGAATGATAAACACCAGTAATAGGATCTTGGCCAAAACAGCGCCGGCCCAAGGCTCTAGCAGTTTGTTGCCAATGCCAAGCGACATGCCAGCTACCAACGTGCCCCATAAACTGCCTACCCCACCAAACACCACAACGATGAACGAATCAATGATGTAGCTCTGGCCAAGATTTGGCCCTACATTACCCAACTGACTCAGCGCAACGCCAGCAATACCTGCCACACCCGAACCCAAGCCAAAAGTCATCGCATCAACTCGAGCTGAACGAATACCCATCGCACGTGCCATCTGTCGGTTTTGCGCAACGGCTCGCGTTTGTAAACCAAATCGAGTACGTGTCAAAACAAACAACAGAACAGCAAAAACAAACAAACAAAACGCGATGATGACCAGGCGATTTAACGTTAACGATAACGCTGGGTTTACCACCCAAGAACCCGTCATCCATGATGGATTTATCACCGCTACATTTTGCGGCGATATAAACGTGCGAACCGCTTGTTGCAGCAATAAGCTAATGCCAAACGTGGCCAAGAGCGTTTCTAATTTACGGCCATACAGATGTCGTATAACCGTTCTCTCGATCAATACGCCTACGCTCCCAGACACAATAAACGCAGCCGGTACTGCAAGGATTAACGAATAGTCAATGGCCGAAGGCATCAGCTGTTGAATAAAGTACGTGGTGTAAGCACCGAGCATGATCAGCTCGCCATGTGCCATATTAATTACCCCCATAACACCAAAGGTAATCGCTAAACCAATGGCCGCGACCACCAACACTGACCCGAGGCTGACACCAAAGAATAAGGTTTCGATATAGGTATACCAACGCTTACGGGATTCAGCTTCATCAAGCAGCATCACCGCTTGCGCCACGACTTGTTTATCGGCTGATGTTTCCGACAGCCGACGAAGTGAATTAAGTACATCGTTGTCAAGCCGGCCACTAACAAACTCAAAGGCATCTGCTTGTTGTTCGGCCGTGCCATTTTCTAAATCATGAATAGAGATTAACAAGCCCATCGCTTCATGAACACGTTCGCTTTTTTCTTGCGATTTAAGCTTACGGATAGGCTCAACGGCATCGCTATCTACTTTACCTAACAACGAATAGACCGCTTGAAATCGCTCTTCAGTATCATCACTTTGCAAAGCCAGGGTTCCGATTAGCGAGCGAAGATAGCTGCGCATCGCGTTATCTATTTTTATTTTTCTAAGAGCCCTTTTTTTTACACTATCCAAGCCAGTGCCATCGCTAGCCTTCGTCAAGGAATACGTATTCCCTTGTCTGGTTGCGAGCACGATTTCATCGGTTTTTTTTAGTTGATACAAATCCCCATCGATCATGGCTTGTAACCACAACGCTTTGCGAGGTGCAGAGGATGCAGCAATTTCATCAATCGCCATAAGCCTTTTGGGTTTAGACTTACTGAGAAGCTCTGGAGCCAGAGTTTGGATGAGTTCGTTATCTTCACTTGCTACAGCTGTGACACTCAGCAGGGACAAGACCAACACCATTAGTATTTTCATGTTTTGTAAAAATAGACGGGGAGATCGCCGCCACGGTGGGCGGCAATCTGTGTCTAGTTAATGATGGGAAGGTGGCTTAGAGTGTTTGCCCTGAACAGGCACCTGTGGTGACGTTGTAATTACCGCAAGCCATTGGAGCGCGCCAGTCTGAGATAAGGTTTTTAGATTCAGGCAAAAAATCCGACCACGCATCACCGGCCACCAGGCCACTGGTTTCCCAAACAATATCAAACTGGCCATCATCTTGGATCTCTCCAATGAGTACCGGTTTCGTTATGTGGTGGTTGGGCAACATAGAAGAGTAACCACCAGAAAGGTTAGGTACCGATACACCTATCATCGCAGCTTCAACCGCATTAGTATCAGTTGTGCCAGCTTTCTCTACAGCCTTAACCCACATGTTAAAACCAATATAGTGGGCTTCCATAGGGTCATTGGTCACTCGTTCTTCGCTACCAATGAACGACTGCCAGGCATCGATAAACTCATCGTTTTCGTCGCTCTCCACGCTCATGAAATAATTCCATGCGGCCAGATGACCAACTAACGGAGACGTATCGAACCCAGACAACTCTTCTTCACCAACCGAAAAAGCGACTACAGGAATATCTTCGGCTGAAACGCCTTGGTTGGCGAGCTCTTTATAGAATGGAACATTTGCGTCACCGTTAACCGTAGACACCACGGCTGTTTTTTTACCCGTACTACCAAACTGCTTGATTTCAGCCACGATGCTTTGCCAGTCGCTGTGTCCAAACGGCGTGTAATTGATCATGATATCTTCTTGCGGTACGCCCTTGTCCAGCAGATAGGCTTCCAGAATCTTGTTAGTTGTTCGCGGGTAGACATAATCTGTACCTGCAAGCACCCACCGAACAGCGCCAACTTCATTCATTAAGTACTCAACTGCTGGAATGGCTTGTTGATTAGGTGATGCGCCCGTGTAAAACACATTTTTAGACGACTCTTCACCTTCATATTGAACTGGATAAAATAGCAGACTATTAAGCTCTTCTATTACGGGCAAAACCGATTTACGCGATACTGATGTCCAGGCACCGAATATGGCGGAGACTTTCTCCTTTTCAATAAGCTCACGCGCTTTCTCAGCAAACAATGGCCAATCGGATGCTGGGTCAACTACTACAGCCTCCAGCTCTTTTCCTAATACTCCCCCCTTCTCGTTTTGCTGATCGATCAGCATCAACATGGTGTCTTTTAATGTCGTTTCACTAATGGCCATGGTCCCCGACAATGAATGCAATACACCAACCTTAATGGTGTCCGCAGCTGTCACTGGGGTTGTCATGGTAAGAGCAGCAAAAGTCATGGCGAACGCACCAATTGCTTTTCTTTTGGACTGATTAATCAATATTCTTCTCCATCGCTAATAAAGTGATTAGTGACTTGAACAAAGTATGTTCAAGCTCTGGAGAAGACGTTAACAATTCTCAATCGCTATGCATTCTGTTAATTTTGCAGACAGGCGATGCATTAATTGCAGCACTACATATGGGTAAAATCGCCATGCTGTTCTGGCACTAACAATAGGCGCAAGAGCCAGGCATTGGAGTAACCGGTTATTGGCCGATAGCCACCAATTCACACAGAACCGCAATAATTAATTTATCCCAGCCCAATTAACGCTATACTTTTCAGATGAACGGCAGGTTCCTTACACACGTATTGCTGCTTCTGGCTATGTTAGTTAGTCAGATGGCGACGCATGCACATATGATCGATCATGTCACTGATCGAATGGCTGATCGTAACGCTGATCACGTCATCGGTCACATAAATGATCACATGGCCGCTCATATGGCCATCGCTACTATTGATTGTGATCCTTCAGCTCATCAACCCGACCACCACCACCACAATGCATTAACGTTAGAAACCTCTAACGATGATGAATCTAAAGCCGACTGCTCTATCTACCATGCGTACTCTGGTGTTTATGGTATTTCTACAGCAGAACGTGTTGAAATCGACCTCAACACTGAGCATGTTTTAGTAAAGCAGGTTCTGCGATCACCTATTATCGGCCAACCGTTAACAGCACACCTTATACGCGGGCCCCCGCTCCACTCCTGATCACGCAATACACAAGGGCACATCTACTGCCCCCAAATTAATCAGGAGTAAATAATGAAACTTTTTCTTGCACTTACCGCTGTGGCGGCCGCCTATTCAACCCATTCGATCGCCCAAACTGAGCGGGATCTCGATAGCCACGTTCACGGTTCTGCATCGTTAAACGTTGCTATCTCGGATTCATCAGTTTTTATAGAGTTAAACACCCCGTGGAACAATCTGGTTGGCTTCGAGCATGCACCTGAAAGTGACGAACAGCATCAGCTAGTGGATAACGCGTTAGAACAATTAAACGATCCGACTCAGTTATTCGTATTCAACGATGGCGACTGCTCACCAAACGACATTAGCATCGAGAGTGCTATGTCTGACGAGCACGACGAC
>CALJAA010000179.1 GCA_938028465.1 uncultured Granulosicoccaceae bacterium
GGATCAAGCCGTTGTACTAAAGGATCGCAAAGCTGCGCTACAAGAGGCATACGCGCAAGCACAACAGGCGTATAAAATCGCTCAGCTTCGCTTTGATGCAGGCGAAAGCGATCTTTTATCGGTGTTACAAATACAACAACGGGTGTTCGGATCTGAATCGAGCTTGTTATCCGTGGAAAGAGAGCAGCTATCTCAGTTTGTCGATGTGAATTTGGCGCTGGGTGGTGACTGGCAGGGCGGATCTTAGTAGACGAAGCACGGATCTAACTAATCAGGGTGTACATTTAGTGGATTGTTTGTGAGCGCCACCATTGAAACCAGTAACACTATTATTGCCGCCAATAGCCCAGCAAAGAATGCTTTAAATACAACATAGTGCATCAATGGTAATTCACGAGCATCAAGTAATATAAACGCGCCAATCGCTATAGGGGAGATGAACAGAGTAGCAGCGACAGCAAGCGCAATACTTCCTAAAAAAGGCTTAACGCAAAATTGGTGAACAAGCCTTGTTGCAAATTTATATTCCTTACGCTTTTTTAAATCCCAGGCAAGCAAAGCTAAACGGCCTTCCAACACTTCTTTAAATGTTGCTTTATACGCGAAGAAGCTGATAAAAAATGTTAAAAATAACGTGGTAGCGGTAAGATCAACGGCATAACTTTGGCTACCAAACATTGAAACGGTTTTTGCAGGTTTGAATATCAACCATGCAATAATCCCGTTGATAAAAACATTGCTCAGTACTGCAACTAACCCTTGCTTAACCAGGATAAAGTGCCAATGTGATTGAGTTAGTTTCATGTTGTGCTTAGAATGCAAACGATAACTGAAGCCCAACGCGGATAGCATCAAAGCCTGAAATACGCGCTCCAAATTCAAGTGGTCCAATTACGAATCCTGCAGACGCAGCAGTGGCATCGTTTGTTCTTTTTAGATCAGAGGAGACACCAAATAATAGGGCATATCTGGGTTTACCCAATTGAACACCCAGTGCAATCCGCTGAGTTTTAAACCCATCAACACTTGCCGCGTTCACTGCAGCATCTGCATTTATTTTAAACCAGCTTACCTTATAAGCAGCCCCAAATAGAAGTTGGGGTGTTGTATTCAGTTTAACACCTGCTCTAGTTTCGATGGATTCAGGTAGTAGGTTTTTTCCGACAACGGCTAACGTAACGGGATGATTCTTGAGCTTAAAGGCTGTGCCTACGTCGAACGTAAACGAATATGTTTCATCACCGCTTGAGTTGAACTCATCGATAAGTGGCAACGCTTGTGTATCGAAAATATCACCGATTTCTGTATCAAGGCTGGATGCCTGTAGGTAAGACAGCTTCGGAGTAATACCAATACTAACACTGTGATTGGCTATGCTGATCATTTTGGCTTGGCTGTAACTAATTTGTTGGCGGTAGATAACACTACCGTTTAGCTCTGAGCTTAAAAGCGAATCGGGTTGATCTATTACTACACCATCGATGGGATCTATACTCAGTCCGGCGGCATCGAGTGCTTCACCCCAAGTAAGGTCGCCATCCTCTAGGGCGATTGCAAATTGATTGATATAGCTTCTATCTTGATCATTGACGATAGGGGGACCAGCCACCGTAACGCGCGCATCATAATGAATTGAATATCGCCGCTTACCTCCAATAGATGCGAAGCCAAAACCTCCCACAACCTTGGTTTCTACCGTTTCTTGGTCGAGAGTATCAAGAATCTGAATAAGCTGACTCGCATTGGCACCAAGCCTTTCTGTATTAATAAGGCACACGCTGTCTCGTACAGCTGTTTCTGGATCGCATAGTAGTGTCTGATCTGATAATTGATTTATTTGGTTTTCAAGCTCAGTCGGAAGATCTGCATTGTCACGAGCTACTTCCACAAAATCACCACTATCCCTTACTTCGGCCGACAGCCCTATTTGAAAAAAACGCGAATGATTCTTTGCATCGAATAGCATTAGTGTAGCGGGGTTGTGTTTAACGCTTTCAGCACCTCGCGCAAACGTTGTGCTCAAACCGCCAAGCGCGATAGAGTACGCATCGTTTGCGGACACCAACTGCGGGCCTAACGCAATTAGTAATAGTATTATTGATCTATCTAATCGAATCACTATCGATTTTCTAATCGATTGTAGTCGAGTAGGCCGTAGACGGTTGGATTGTCATTCTTTAAGTAGTTATGCAGGACGTCACTGTAATCCCAAAATTGTGCATTGGTCCGGCGGATGCCATATTGGTCTCTTGCCCGCTTGTAGTCCGCTTCATCATTCATTGCCAGCATAGCATCAACGAACAGGTCGAGATGGCCTTCAGGTATTGACCAAAATGCATTGGGATACGAACCGATTACGCCATTTAGTACGGTAACTGTGTTTTCTGCTGGGATTTTTCGTTTGCCTTCTGAAAACAATGAGCTCATGTTTATATGGGCATTGTTCCGAAGCAGTGTTACATAGTGATCAGTTTCCCCATTTATTTTAATCACACTCATTTCGGGTAACAATTGAGTTGCCCAACCTTTAAACGATTCAAGACGTTCAAGCGTTTTAACAACCTGTGGAGACTCAAGTAAACGATAGTCTCGATGCGTCGGCACCGTATCGATAACACGTTGCTTTAGCATCATCATGAGTTCTTGTAGTGGATCATCGCTGGTATAGCTTATATCTGGCTCTATTAAGCGATCAAATTCAGTATTAGATAGATAGCCGATGGTGTCATCGGAGGCTTGGCGATACCACTGCCTTCTCACCTCGTTTCGCGAAGCTTTCGGCAAGAAGTTAATGATATTGGTTTCTCCTTCCATCCTTAAAAAGTCCATGTGCAACCTTGATATCAATTGATGGCCAAGTGCGCCATAAACATCGTAGCCAGCGACGAGCAGCGAATGTATTCGTTCGAGCAGGGTGTAGTCTATAAACCACGCCGTTTGCGGCGTGTTACCCAATAGCCCTTGCTCAACAGTTGCGCTGTCATTGTGACGGAATACAGTAAGTGATGCATTGGCGTTGGTGCCATCACCATCCCAAACTAAATCTAGATTTAACGGATTGTCGGCAAAATACCTTGACATGAAAATATCTCGATACTTACGTTTCTGTTTTTCTAGTTTTGCGTATTTTCGCCATTCACCCAGTGGCACAAGCGTATCACCATCGGCTGTGCCGTTAGCTAGCGCAAGTTCGTCATACCCACCATCGATGTAGGTTGCAACTGTATCAAGCAGATGGGAGTCAGGCTCTAGAAAAAACACCCAAAAATGATCCCGCACTACATTCACGGCAACCTGACCACGACACACGCTGCCTTTGATGAATTGCATAATAATCGATTGTGAATCGTCTATTAAAAAACTGTATCGAGATTTCAGAGGTAGTTCATCGTAGGTTTTGAAAGGGTTAGCTGTGTCTGGTAACGAGTAGCCAGGCAGGGCTGAAACATTGAATGTTGCGTCAAAAAATAATTCTTTGAAACGTTGCATTCTCTCCAGCCCCATAGCGTACGGGTTATGGGTTTTATCAACAACCGTTTCAAGTTCAGGTACGAGGCGATAGTAAACTCGTGAGACTTTTGGATCATCGTATGGCCGCCGGCTAGCAATGATGTCGGGTGCAACGCCGGGTGGGGTGCTGGAACGTATGATATTAAAGTAGGTGGTGTCTGAGAGTTCCGGAAAATACAAGTGAGATATAAATAAATGCTCATAGAGGTATCGTGCACTGAGCTGGGCTTTGTTGGAATCTTGATTGAGGAGTGCCTCCCATTGATCGATATAGCCTTGATACTCATCGCCTAGGGGTTGTCTGGGTGTGTATACAGCACCTTGTTCTAACCATCGTTTGAGGGTGCTCTGTTCTTGGGCGCTTAATGCTGGCAAAGCATAGGGCATACCCCACAGTGGATTTGCTTTAGCATATTGATCAAATTCCGATGCGGAAGGGCAGACGTCTCCTCGATATAAGCCCAACGTTAATTGCTCCGGTAGAAAATCGCCTTCGGGTAACGGATGTTGCTCCTTTAGCTCAAGAAACCGATAGACCAATCCGGCAGTTTTATTCATCTCCGCTGTTTGCTTATGTTCGTTTAATACGGGGAAGAACGCCTTTTTTCTCCACTGTTGCGTAGATTGCGCATCAATATGCAGACGGGTTGGAGAGGCTGCGAATAATCTTGAGGTTTGATAAACCTGGTCTTTGCTAGCGCCTCTGTCTATGCCCTCAATTGAGGTCATTTTTAATTGGCACGATGCGTCAAAGCAGGCGTGGCAAGATACACAACGGCTTTCAACTATCGGTTTGACTTGCGTCCAATAGTCGACTTGCTCCTCGGGTATAACCAGTCGTTCCCGCGTGACTACTTTAGAGCTGCCGTATTCTGTTTTCCAACGCAACTCGTTTATTGTTGAACAGGAGCCTAAAAAGAGACTACATAAGCAAATTAAGCTTAGTAGCCGTACTGGTTTAGTCGTCGGGCTGGTAAAGTTTACTGCGGTTGATAGCTGCTTGCTCATAGTGACTAAAGGTCCGACTAATATTAAAATGAATGCGTTTCGTTACTATGTTTTATTGGATCTTCTTTTAACCGGTTATCCATTCACAACGTGACACTGCACGAGCAACTCTTGTACGAATAGACAATACGCTAGCAAATTCACGATCCTCTTTGTAAACCCAAACAGGTTTATCTTGGCTCGCATCGACAATGCGGACCATTGCGCGACATCGTGTGCCTTCTATTGCTACCGAACCTTCTAATATTGTTTGTACTCCAAGTTCTTTAGCAATTTCGGGCAAGGAAAGCTGCGAATCACCATAAGACATTGAAGATGTGCGCGATTTAACCTGCAGAGCAATGTTGTTTGCCAATTCAGCAATGAGCTCTTCAGTGATGGCTTCGGCGATATAATTTTGAGCGGTATCACCTGATAGGTTTCGAAATGGTAGCACCGCCATGCTTTTTACTGATTTACGGGTGCCTATTCGGTTTTGAGTTTCCATTGTTTCATCCAGCGCAAACACAGGTGCAATAACTCGATAACCTCGTTTTGGTATGGTTTCTACAAATCTGGGGGCCTTTGCATTATCGCCAAGTGCCGCGCGGATCTGATTAATGCGTTTTGACACCATTCGAGATTCTGCGGATCGATTAGGCCAATACCGTTCTAGCAGTTCTTTCGCCGACACCACTTTCCAAGAATGTGTCGATAGATAAATTAGAACATCCATAGCAAGCGGTTCAAGGTGTACTTTAATCTTACCTTTGCTGAGCTCGTTTAATTGTGGGTGCACCACCCAGTCATCCAAACGATAGCTGCTTTGCGCCTGTCTCATGCTAAACCTCCTTCATTACCAACAGGCCTCTGCATGTTGTGC
>CALJAA010000180.1 GCA_938028465.1 uncultured Granulosicoccaceae bacterium
CGTCTCCAGGCACTGATCACAGGCCAAAGAGCTGACGCAATACAAAGCCCAATCAAAAATAGGCTAATAGGCCGTAGTGTCATGTAACTAAGAACGCTACCCGAAGCACCACCAATCATCATGGATTGTATTAGCCCATTCTCTATGTAAGGGCCAAGGATAATGCCTAGCACTAAAGGCGCTGGTTGATACTTGAGCCTAATCAGTATCAAACCAATAATGCCAAAAACCAACATGACCCAAACATCTAGTAAATTATTGCGTATTGCATAGGAGCCAAGCACCGTCATAACTAGGATTAGCGGTGCGAGAGTGCGAGAAGGTACATTGATTATGCGTGCGTAGATAAACGAACCAGCCGTACCCAAAATAAGAACGGCGATCGAGGCAAACATTAACCCAACGATGAATGCATAAGTGACGTCGGCGTAAACAGCGAAGAGATCATTTCCAGGCTGCATACCATGCAGCATTAATGCACCCAGAATTACAGCGGCGGGTGGAGACCCAGGTATACCCAACGTGAGCAAAGGTATCAACGAGCCGGGCGCCATCGCGCTATTTGCCGCTTCTGAGGCGGCCACTCCACGGATGGTTCCTTTTCCGAATTCTTCTTTGTTTGGCTCCCAACGCGTCGCTTCACTATAGGACACCATGCTAGCGATATTGCCACCAGCGCCAGGCGCAATGCCCACAACCAATCCAATAACTGAAGAACGAATCATTAGTATTGGCTGCTTAATTAAAGCTATAATCGTTTCAGTTAAAACACTCATTGTGGGTTGAACCTGCTCGCCTGAGAATGTC
This sequence comes from uncultured Granulosicoccaceae bacterium, assembly GCA_938028465.1. Classification (GTDB taxonomy): domain Bacteria; phylum Pseudomonadota; class Gammaproteobacteria; order Granulosicoccales; family Granulosicoccaceae; genus Granulosicoccus. The sequence goes on from CALJAA010000180.1 coordinate 808, forward strand.
TCGCGACGCTTGCCGATTACATTGGACAGAATTTCAGGCAGACAAAAAAAACCGATCAGCGCACCTGCCAAGCCGATGCCACCTTGCAGCTCAGGAAATCCAAACGTTAATCGCACTTCGCCTGATAGCGTCGCCATGCCTACTGATGAAAGTAATAACCCGATACCTGCAGTGATAAATCCTTTTAACAAGTTGCCGCTTGAGAGAACCGAAATAATGGTCAGCCCAAAAACACCCAGCCAGAAATACTCAGCAGGGCCAAATTTAAGCGACATTTCAGCTAAAGGTTCAGCTGCACTGGCTAAGACAATATTGCCAATAATGCTACCGAAACACGAAGCAAACGCTGCCGCTACTAGCGCATGTTGAGCCATTCCTTTTTGAGATAATGGATATCCATCAAAAGTGGTAGCGATGGCGGCAGGTGTACCCGGTGTATTAATTAGAATGGCGGGTATGGCATCACCGTACATCGCACCAACATAGATACCCGCCAACATTAACAAGCCTGTGGTGGGCTCCATCGTAAACGTGAACGGAACGAGCAATGCCAAACCCATTGTTGCGGTAAGCCCGGGTATCGCACCAAACACGATACCCAGGGCTGTACCGAAAAACAGGAATAGCAAATTAGTCGGTACAGCAAGGTGCGCCGCACCTGATATCAAACCATCAAACATATGGCCTGCGCCTCTAAAGCATTACTTAAATTCTTCTACAATAGGTGCCCAAACTTCTTTACGAGCACTGATCAACGCTTTAGCTTCTGCGCCGCTCATGGCAATAGGCAAGATGCCGTCTTTTAATTTACGAGCACGCACTTCTGGGTCGTTTGCGATTTTTGTAAATGATGCTTCTAGCTTCGCCAACACATCCGTAGGCGTGCCAGCTGGAACACCAACGCCATGATAAACGGACGAGTAGAGGTCGTAGCCCAGTGATTTAAACGTGGGTAGATCGGGGTTGGTTTCTACCGGCTCTTCGGTTGCTACCGCAAGGTTACGTACCTTGTCACCATAGGGTAGCCACTCACTCACACCAAACCAACTCGCCATGGTATGGCCTCCTAACAAAGCTGTTTGCTTTGGCTTGCCACCTTTGTGTGGCACATAGGTAAATTTAAGGCCAGTCATTTTTTCAAACTGCAAATGAGCGATGTGAGTTGCATCCCAGGTACCTGAGCCTCCTATAGTGACAGCACCCGGATTTTGCTTGGCGTATGCCAACATTTCCTTCAGGGTTTTAAACGGTGAGTCGGCTAGAACTGTGATGCCGAATGGAATCTGTTGAAAGAGAATGACTGGTTCAATTTGATCTGTTTGATAACCGGCATTATCACGAGCCAGAGGCTGCAAAATAATATGAGGTATGTTGATACCTGACATAAAATAACCATCGGGCTTTTTTTTCACGAGTTCTGCCCAGCCTAAAGAACCACCTCCGCCTGGTTTGTACTGAATTGGAATTTTCACCCCCAGGTCAGATTCGAGCAGGGGTTGTTGCTGACGTGCTCTAATATCAGACCCACCCCCAGGATTAAAGGTTATTTGATAAACCACATTTTTTTCAGGATAACCATCGGCCAGTGCCACCGCAGGTAGTAATAACAATCCCATCAAGCCTTTCATCATTGTGCGCATATGTTGATCCTCTCTTGAGTGAAATTTAAATCAGGTGTACGTAGCCTGATTCGGTTTATATCAGTTTGATATTGCTATTCAATTGATGCCTTATCTCGCTTATCTGATGTTGCCGCAACAATGGGGCTGATGACGCCTTTACACTTCACATTCAAACAAGCCGTTTTGCCACTGGCAATAGCCCGTTTGAGTGCAGGCAGCAGTTGTTCGCGGGTTTCTACTAACTCTCCATACCCTCCCATGCCCTCAATCATCGTATGAAAAGGAATATCTCGAAAATCAGTGGCGAAGTGTTTGCCATTAGCAAATAGCCTTTCCTGTTGTTGAGAAATACAATCAAGCCCACCGTTATTATCAATAACCACAACGATGGGAAGATTTTCCTGAAAGGCCGCTTCGATAGATAACCCACCCGATAAAAACGCACCATCGCCAGAAATAAGTACAACCGTTTTATTAGGATGAATGGCTTTGGCTGATATGGCAAGGGAAACACCGACACCCAAAAGGCTGTAGCTACCGGGGTGTGAAATCCCCGCAAATTGCGCGCCTTGCGATGCAGCGATGCTGACGCCTATTTCCGACCAAAAATGAGTATTACCACCATCGAATACCAACCAGTCGTCCTTATCCATAGCGCTCTGCACATCCACAGACAGTTGTAGCGGGTGAATTTTTTCAGCTTTGGCATCTTCCTGTGCTAGATAGTCAGTCCATTCATCGATCCAAGTTTTTCGACGCTGCAATTGCAGATCAAACCAAGGCGACCAGTTCTTATTTAACGTGCCAAGCGCATCGAAAAACGCACCAGGATCGGAGAGCAGAAGGGTGTCAGCCGCGCGATTAAATTCAACTTCCTCATCACTACCATTGATACAGATGAGCGTTTGGCTCTTGGGGAAAAATGGTGGATTGCCAAAGTTCATCTGATTATCCAAGCGACCACCCACCATAATCACAACATCTGCTTCCTGTATCGCAGGTTTAGACGGATGATATTGATGAAAATCAGCCAGGCCCATATAGGCTTCGGTATGTTGGCCCAACAATTTTTGATGATACGGAATGTTGTAAACCGGTATGCGCAGTTGTGCACACGCGGCGGCAAGTTTTTCTTCAGCACCGGACCACCAGATGCCGTGCCCGCCAATCATGACTGGGCGCTCCGCATTTTCAATCTGGCAGAGTACACGTGTTAACGCTGCAGGCTCTGGCCATGCACGCGGTGGCGAATGATGATCTCGATCGTAAGGCCGCTCGCTACGTCCTGCATCTTCGTCGAATGAGGAGAACATAATGTCAACCGGTAGGCTAAGATGAACCGGGCCAGGGTAGCCCGACGTTGCGGCAATCCAAGCACGATCAACAAATTCGCTTATACGCTCCCCGTCGGTTATTTGTTCAGAGTATTTAACCAGTGGTGCGGCAATGGCAACATCATCTATTTCTTTAAAGCCGCCGGCGCCTTGTCGTTTCATCGTAGAAGAACCCGTAATGAAAATAACAGGTGAACGTTCACCACCTGCCTCCAACATGGCTGGCACTGCATTCGCGAATCCCTCTGGGCCTACAAGGCAAACGGTTGGCCGACGGGTGATACGGCTGTGACCGTCTGCCAGGTGCCCAGCTATTTGTTCGTGTGGACAGTTAACGACGTGAGTCTGGGTCTCCATAAACCCTTCGAGCGCTGGATTA
>CALJAA010000181.1 GCA_938028465.1 uncultured Granulosicoccaceae bacterium
TGACGAGGTTGAAGGTCTCTGCAAAAAGTACAGCAGTGCCAAAAATATCGTCTGGGTTCAAGAAGAGCCGCGCAACCAAGGAGCATGGCGAGCCACGCGACACCGCATTGAGCGGGTTTTGCAACAAAGCCAAACTTTAGAATACGCAGGACGCCACCCCTCCGCCTCACCGGCAGTGGGATACGCCAGCGTACACAACGCCCAACAACGCACTCTGGTCGAGCAGGCCTTAGGTGTGATTGACAACGAAATCAGCAATTAATAGTGCGCACTTGCGCAATCACATTGATAACGAATAGGACAGTTTCATGAGCACCGAAATCAAAGTGCCTACACTACCCGAATCAATCGCTGATGCATTGGTGGTTACTTGGCACAAAAAGCCAGGCGACGCCGTTGAGCGAGATGATGTTCTAGTCGATATTGAAACCGATAAGGTGGTGCTAGAAGTACCAGCATCGACGAGCGGAGTCATGGGCAAGATTACTGAAGATGAAGGTGCAACGGTTGTAGCGCATCAGGTTATCGGGATGATTGAAGAGGGCACAGCCGCCGCCGCTGCTCCGGCCGCCGCTGCAGCGCCTGCTGAAACCGCATCTAGCGATAACGATAGTGATGACGCTGGCCAAACTAGCCCGTCAGTTCGCAAGTTGTTAGCAGAGCATGGTTTAGAGGCGAGCGCCGTAAAAGGCTCTGGTAAAAATGGCCGCATTTCAAAAGAAGATGTTGAGGCTCATGTGGCTAAGGGTGGCGCATCTGCTCCTACTCCAGCTAGCACATCCTCTAGCGCTACGGCCGCCATAGGTATGCCAGTGGGTGAGCGATCAGAGCGTCGCGTACCGATGACGCGCTTACGTGCACGTATTGCTGAACGCTTATTAGATGCATCGCAAAACACAGCGATGCTGACTACGTTTAATGAAATCAACATGCAAGCGTTTATCGACTTACGCTCGCAGTACAAGGATGATTTTCTTAAAACTCACGACGTTAAATTGGGTTTTATGTCGATCTTTGTTAAAGCGGCAACCGAAGCGCTCAAACGATTCCCTGATGTTAACGCATCAATCGATGGTGATGACATTGTGTATCACGGCTTTAGCGATATCGGTGTTGCGGTTTCATCCGAGCGTGGCTTGGTTGTGCCTGTACTGCGTAACACTGAATTTATGTCTTTGGCCACAATCGAAAAGACAGTTGCTGAATACGCAACCAAAGCACGTGACGGTAAGTTATCAATTGAAGAGATGACAGGCGGTACATTTACGGTATCAAACGGTGGCGTATTTGGTTCATTGTTATCAACACCTATCCTTAACCCGCCACAAAGTGCCATCTTGGGTATGCACGCCACGCAGGATCGCCCGATTGCGGAAAACGGCCAAGTGGTGATTAGGCCAATGATGTATATCGCATTGTCTTACGATCACCGTATTGTTGATGGTAAAGGCGCGGTTACTTTCCTTAAAACAATTAAAGAGCTAGTTGAAAATCCAGCGCGTATTGTTTTTGATGTTTAATTTTTTGTAACAAGTCCTCGGTAACAAGTTAATGACTGACAAATACGACGTAATAGTAATTGGTGCAGGCCCAGCAGGTTACGTGGCTGCGATAAGAGCTGCACAATTGGGGCTGAAAACGGCTTGTGTTGAAAAATGGATCAACAAACAAGATAAGCCTGCATTAGGTGGTACTTGTCTGAATGTAGGTTGTATTCCATCCAAGGCGTTACTTGAATCAACTGAGCTTTATGATCAAGCACAGCATGGTTTTGCTGATCTTGGCATTAACGTTGGTGAATTAAGTGTTGATGTACCAAAGATGATTGCACGAAAAGACAAAATCGTTAGCGAACTCACCGGCGGCATTGAAATGCTGTTTAAGGCTAACAAAATAGATTGGCTAAAAGGTTCCGGCCGAGTGTTAGCTAATAAGCAAGTTAGCGTGACTGCTGCTGACGGAAGCGATACTAGCTATGCAACTGACAACGTAATTATCGCAACCGGTTCGGTGCCAGTGGAGCTAGGTATTACTCCTTTGCAAGGCGATATCGTAGTTGATTCGTCAGGCGCTCTAGATTGGGAGGCTATTCCGGGCAAAATTTGTGTAATAGGTGCGGGAGTTATTGGGCTTGAGTTAGGCAGTGTTTGGCGTCGTTTAGGTTCAGAGGTTGTGTTGCTTGAAGCGATGGATGAGTTCCTGCCGATGGTTGATAAGCAAATTGCACGTGATGCAAAACGCGCTTTCACAAAGCAAGGTTTGGATATTCAACTCAGCGCACGAGTGACGGGTAGCGAAGTAAACGGCGATAAAGTCACTGTCAATTACCAAGATAAAAACGGCGACCAAAGCATGGTAGTCGATAAATTGATCGTAGCAGTAGGGCGCAAAGCCTTAACTGAAGGTTTGGTAGCAGACGAGGTTGGTATCGGCATCGATGAGCGTGGTGTTATCCACGTAAATGATCATTGTGAAACGAACGTGCCGGGTATTTACGCGGTTGGTGATGTTGTTCGCGGCCCTATGCTGGCACACAAAGGATCAGAAGAAGGCGTGATGGTAGCTGAGCGGATCGCAGGTGAAAATAGCTCACTAAATTACGATGCAATGCCCAATGTCATCTACACGCATCCCGAGGTTGCTTGGGTGGGTAAAACTGAAGAACAACTTAAAGCCGATGGTGTTGAGTATCAAGCGGGCACCTTCCCATTTGCTGCAAGCGGCCGTGCAAAAGCAAAAGGCGATACTGGCGGCCTGGTAAAAATTATTCGTGACAAAAACACTGATCGAGTACTGGGTGCGCATTTAATTGGCCCGGCTGCGTCAGAATTACTCGGCCAGTCAGTACTGGCCTTAGAGTTTGATGCCACGATCGAAGATATTGCTCACACTATCCATGCTCATCCGACACTATCAGAGGCGATGCATGAAGCAGCACTAAGTGCTGACGGCAGGGCGATACATATCGCTAACCGCAAACGCTAATCATTAATACCATTTTAAATCATCAGGATCATCCATGAATCTACATGAGTACCAAGCCAAGGCACTGTTTAAGTCCTATGGCATGCCAGTACCGGAAAGCATCATTGCCAAAACCGGTGCTGAAGCAAAAGCAGCTGCCGAAAAACTAACCACAGATAGAGTGGTAGTGAAAGCGCAGGTTCATGCAGGTGGCCGAGGTAAAGCTGGCGGTGTAAAGCTTGTTGATTCACCAGCCGAGGCTGAAGAATACGCAGCGAGTATGTTGGGTAAGCAGCTCGTCACTATTCAAACTGATGCTGAAGGCCAGCCAATCAACACGATGTTAGTTGAAGAGACATGCAACATCGAAAGCGAATTGTATCTAGGTGCAGTAATCGATCGCGCAAGCCAACGCGTTGTCGTCATGGCTTCTACTGAGGGTGGTATGGAGATTGAGACCGTGGCACACGACACACCTGAAAAAATTCTTAAAGCCAGCATCGATCCTCTTGTTGGGTTAATGCCGTATCAATGCCGTGATTTAGCATTTGGCTTGGGTTTGGATAAAAACCAGATTAAGCAGTTCAGCAAATTGTTGGGTGGCTTAATGAAGCTATTTCATGAAAAAGATCTAGCCTTGGTCGAGATCAATCCATTGGTTATCACTAAAGAAGGTGATCTGATCTGCCTTGACGGTAAGATCAACATCGATGGCAATGCCATGTACCGTTTAAAAGATCTTGAAGAGATGCGTGATAAATCCCAAGAGGATGAGCGCGAGCTGCGAGCATCTGAATGGGATCTAAACTACGTTGCACTTGAAGGCAACATCGGTTGCATGGTAAATGGCGCAGGCTTGGCTATGGCAACAATGGATATCATTAAACTAAAAGGTGGCCAACCGGCTAACTTTTTGGATGTAGGGGGCGGCGCGACAAAAGAGCGTGTTGGCGAAGCGCTTAAAATCATTTTGTCTGACCCCGCAGTCAAAGGTATTTTAGTGAATATCTTTGGCGGCATCGTACGTTGTGATTTAATCGCCGAAGGCATAATCGCAGCGGTTGCTGATGTCGGTATTGAAGTGCCAGTCGTGGTGCGCCTTGAAGGCACGCGTGCAAAAGAAGGCCGCGAAGTATTAGACAAAAGCGGGCTGAATTTACTGTCAGCGAGCGATTTAGGTGATGCTGCCAAAAAGATTGTAGAAATTGTAGGAGACGCATCATGAGCGTATTAGTTAATAAAGATACGAAGGTGTTGTGTCAGGGTATTACCGGTAGCCAAGGTACATTCCACTCTGAGCAAGCAATCGAATACGGCACTAAGATGGTTGGCGGTGTTACGCCTGGTAAGGGTGGCCAGAAGCATTTAGGGTTACCTGTGTTCAACACCATGCGCGTAGCGGTGGAAGAGACTGGTGCTAATGCATCAGTTATCTATGTGCCTGCACCATTTTGTAAAGATTCAATAATAGAGGCAGCCGAATCTGGCGTGTCATTGGTTGTGTGTATCACTGAAGGCGTGCCAACACTGGATATGCTAGAGGCAAAAATTGCAGCTGATCAAAACGGTATTCGTTTAATCGGCCCTAACTGCCCCGGTATCATTACACCAGGTGAATGCAAGATCGGCATCATGCCAGGCTCTATTCATAACGCAGGTAAGGTTGGTGTGGTATCTCGCTCTGGCACGCTTACTTATGAGTGCGTAAAGCAAACGTCTGATCTGAACTACGGCCAGAGTACCTGTATCGGTATCGGTGGTGATCCTATCCCGGGCACAAGCTTTATTGATGCGCTTGCCTTGTTCGAAGCTGATCCACAAACCGAAGCTATCTTGATGGTGGGAGAGATCGGTGGTTCGGCTGAAGAAGAAGCGGCTGAATTTATTGCTAGCAACGTTAAGAAGCCAGTAGCTGCCTATATCGCCGGTGTAACGGCACCTCCGGGTAAGCGCATGGGTCACGCCGGTGCGATTATCGCAGGTGGTAAGGGTACAGCTGAAGATAAATTTAAAGCACTAGAAGCCGCTGGTGTTACCATCACACGCTCACCTGCTGAACTTGGTTTGGCGGTTAAACAGGCAACCGGTTGGTAAATAGGTAGGCAACAATATGGCGGTAGATCAAAACACTCACTATCGGCTATATATCGATGGGCAGTGGCGCGAAGGCGCTGCTGCTCAAACAATGCAAACCCTTAATCCCGCCACAGGCAAGCCCTGGGCATCCTTTGCATGTGCTTCCCCTTCAGATGTCGATGATGCAGTAAACGCTGCACAGGCCGCACTTTTTGAGGGTGAGTGGGCCAACCTGAATGCCACAGCACGCGGTAAATTGTTATATCGCCTTGCTGATCTCATTGATCAAAACGCTGAAATCCTCGGCGAACTAGAAACACGTGATAGCGGCAAGCTAGCAGTTGAGACGGTTGGCCAAACTCGCTACGTTTCTGATTACTACCGATACTTTGCAGGCTTGGCCGATAAAATCGAAGGGGCTACTTTGCCAATCGATAAGCCAGACATGCACGTGTATACAACACCCACACCAATTGGTGTAGTGGCGGCGATCGTGCCATGGAATGCCCAAATGTTTTTAACGGCAACAAAATTAGGGCCAGCACTGGCTGCAGGTTGCACGATCGTACTAAAGGCTTCTGAAATATCCCCGTGCGCCATGCTTGAGTTCGCTCGCCTTATTGATGAGGCAGGGTTCCCGCCAGGCGTAGTGTCAGTAATAACAGGGGACGCAACAAATTGCGCAATCCCATTAACAAGCAACAAAAAAGTTGACCGCATCGCATTTACCGGCGGCCCAGAAACCGCCCGCCACGTTGTACGCAACTCTGCTGAAAACTTCGCTGTAACCACATTAGAACTCGGCGGCAAATCACCTATCATCGTATTTGATGATGCCAACCTAGAAAGTGCAGCCAACGGATTGATCGCCGGTAACTTCGGCGCGTCAGGCCAATCCTGTGTTGCAGGCTCTAGAGCGTTTGTTCATCGCTCCATTAAAGACGAGCTAATTGCCAAGATAAAAGAAAAAGCCGGTGGCATTGTTATCGGTGACCCACTAGAGGCAAATACTCATGTAGGCCCGCTATGCACACTAGCGCAAGTAGAACGAATTGAAGCCACATTAAGCACAGCAAAAGAGCAGGGCGCTAGTATCGTTTTCGGTGGTAAACGCCCAGCTAATCTAAAAGAGGGCTTCTATTTCGAGCCCACACTAGTAGATTGCCCTGATACCGCAATCGAAACACAAACAGTAGAAATGTTCGGCCCAGTCATGTCGATCGTCGCATTCGATACCGAAGCCGAAGCCATCGCAATGGCAAACGATTCTGAATTCGGTTTAGGCTCGGGCGTGTTTACCGAAAACCTCGCTCGCGCCCATCGAGTATCTGCAAAAATACGTTCAGGTATTTGTTGGGTAAACACTTATCGAGCAATCTCACCAATAGCCCCTTTTGGTGGAATCAATCAATCAGGCTACGGTCGTGAAGCCGGCATGCAAAGTGTGCAGGATTACATACGCACCAAAACTACTTGGATCAATATATCCGATGATCCAATGGCTAATCCGTTTGTTATGCGTTAAATAGGTATCTTCTATGTTTCTAATCGTCGGCATCGCATCCATCGGCCTTTCAGCTGTAGTGAGTTGGTGGATGAAACGAACCTACGCCAAGTGGAGTAATGTGCCCAACAAATTGGGTCATACCGGCGAAGCGGTTGCGCGTTATATATTGGATATCAACAATCTCCATCACGTAAAGATGGAGGTATCCAAAGGCCAGCTAAGTGACCACTACATTCCCAGTCAAGATTTGCTGCGGTTGTCCGGTCCAATCAACGACGGAAAATCAATTGCATCCATCGCAGTAGCTGCACACGAAGTAGGCCATGCAATACAAGATGGTACGGAATACGGCCTGCTAAAACTCAAAGCTGTATTAATGCCAGCTGCGGCGCTGGGTAATCAGTTTGGTGTGATCGGTGTTATTGCTGGCGGTATGCTAGGCATCAATATGATGGTTAATCTAGGATTAGGAATGGTGTTTATGGGCATCATGATCCAACTACTGAC
>CALJAA010000182.1 GCA_938028465.1 uncultured Granulosicoccaceae bacterium
TAAATTATACCGTCAAACTGGCCATTCAACGGTATTGCTTCATGAGCAATTCATACTCAGTTTTTTGAGCATCCGACAAAGACACGGCGCGTGGATAATGAGGCTGAGCTCGATCGTTCAGGATGTCACCACTCCAGCCAATTGTCGTGCGCATAAATTCATTCAAGCCATGGGTGTCAAACAACCGCGCATACCCCGCCATCACACAGTCAATATAGGATTGCAAAATGGGGAAATCTTCATTAGCTGGAGCAAAGTTTTCAGGTAATGATTGGTAAATGGCCACCTCTTCAACCGGCAAATCAGCTTCTATGTCAAATGCAGCAGCCGGTATGGTTTGGCGAAAATAGCCAGATTCGCGCAGATCCAAGCTCGGCAGCTCGCTTTCCTCAATCAACACAACCACGCCATCAATGGCTGTTGCAGCAGTTGCAGCAGGTCGAGCACTTAATGAGGTGCAATGACGAGCAGTAGCGTCATCTGAGACCCTATGAGCCCAATGTCGCTCCCATCCTGTTAAACGGGCCCTAAAGGCCTCCTCCAGAACTGGACGAGTTTCTCGATTTACCAATGAACCGTAGCCAAAGTATGCAATCATTTGAGGGGATTTACCGTTTGTTGACGAACTTGCGGAACCCCTAACGGTTAAACTGTGTCACTAGCGATATAGTGTTTCAGATCACGTTCTAGGCAGTCCAATGCGCGCGCCACAGTATAACCGAGCAGCATGCTTATTTTCAGGGTTGATCCTGCTTTGTCAGTATCCAGTGCTGGCATTCGCCGGTGAGCTCTCGCACGCCGAACACGCCATTGCATCGAGCATTGCCGAAAACACGAAGTGGTCATTGTCTGCCGGCACAACAACTCAACAATTTAAGTCTGTTGACCAAAATCCTACTCATCCACTGGGGCTGCAAACACTATCAGTTGAAGCCGACTGGAAAAAACACTCTGATGGAAACCGTCTTGCCAGAATCTATCAATACGATCACACACAGTTAAAGAGCCGCTTGCTAGTGATTAACGTCAACACCGAACAGGTGGTACGCGAACAACTGATCGGCTCTGTCCATCTGCCGCTAAGCACAGATGAGATCAATTATGCGATCACTCATCTAAACGCAAGTGAATCTCTTTTAGCAAATATCAATCAAGAGCGCACGCAACAATCGCTCGCGCCCATCAGCAGCTTATCCGGTTTTGATGTTAAAGCCAGCATCTTCGAACCCACACTGAGCGATCACCCCTGCAGTATTCAGCGTTGTGTGCTTTTTGCATTGGTTGATTCCACACTTACCGTCTCCAGTGTTGAACCATTAGTCTTCTTGACTAATGGCGATGTAAAGCTATTACAGGACACCCTACCTTGATTCGGTTCAGCTACATTGTGTTTGCGTACTGCTTGTTTAGCTCCACCGCAACAGCGGCGGATTGCGTGGAGATCAATCACTCCTTTTCGTCTGGAGCTAACTGGCAAATCTGTGCAAACGTAAGCAGTGAACATGGCTTGTCGCTAACCGACCTGCACTACTTTGCACCGGGTGATGCTTCTCGCCAAGTGCTTCAAGCATTACATCCGGCACAAATCATAATGATGCATCACGGCAAGTCACAAGTTGACATGCTGTTGGGTGAATCTAGCCAACACAAGCCAGTGGCCGTAAACAGCAAAACCTGCGATGGCACATTGCACAACTTAAGTGATGGGCAAACACTCTGCTCTATTGTACGCCCATTGCCATTGTTAGCAAAATACGGAACGCGTAGAGCACTGCAAGGCGAAGCCATTGACGTGTTTGCTGTATCCGAACACGAATCGCTAATCTGGCGAAGCAACGTACGGTTCACCGAAGACGGGCGCATAATGCCATCGGTTAGCCTTTCTGGGTTACGCCCAAACAGCAACAACAGCGCTGATGGTTCAGCGACCTTGCAAACTAGCTGGCGCATGGTATTTGCATTAAACGGCCACGGCACGGATGATCGCGTGGAACAGTTCGATTTTCCGCTCAATAGAAACGCAGGTAATCGCCGAGCAATGACGGTGAAGCCCATCGAGACGGAATCGTTTGCGTCAGTTGCACGTGATGATTTTCGCGGTTGGCGAGTGCTGGATGAAACCGGGGCTGGTTACTACCTTGACCCACAAAATAGTGGCTATCAAATGGTCAGCAGTACGCTAAATTGGGCCAAGTTCGATTTGGCCGTTACGGCCTTCAATCCCTGTGAACAACTCGCATCTGATAACCAAACAAACGATTGCGGTGGCAATTTAGATTCCTATCTCAGCGGCGAAACACTACAGGGTAAAACGCCCGTGCTGTGGTACAGCCAATCACGCATCTATCGCCCACGTACCGAAGACAATCCAGTTATCTCCAGCCTACATACCAGCTTCGAGCTATTGCCATTTGAATGGACGGCCAGCTCACCGTTTGAGGCATTGGATTAATCACAGCTGCCACTATGCTAAAACAACTAACACTTTTACTATTTTTATTGTTGTGCCTGACGCTTACGCCTGCGAGCGCACAAATAGAATGTGAAAGCGGTGAGCTCATCACGCAAGCATTCGACAACGGTGCGCAATGGGATATCTGCTGGGAGTCACGCATACGCGAAAACCTAGTACTCAGCGATATTTATTACACACCACCCGAAGGCCAAGCAAGCTTAGTGTTAAGCGAAGCTCGACTAAGCCAACTCCACGTTGCCTACGACGATAGCGACGTTACCTATAACGACATTACACAATATGGGCTTGGTGGTGGTTACTTAGTCGACTTAACCGCTGCGGATTGCCCGATCGGAGAGCTCCTTATTTCGCAAACTCGGCCATCTGCTTGCAAGTGGCTTGCAACAGGCGAAGATAATTTTCGTATGCGCAATCGAGCCAGTAGCGCACACAGCTTAAACATCTTTTCGGTATCGCAAGTAGGCTCCTATGCCTACATTATTAGTTGGTTGTTTTATGATGACGGCGCTATTGAACCCCAGATTGGTGCATCCGGTGCCTTACAGCGTAGCTCAGCTTCTTTAACTCTCCCCTTTGGTCGAGTACTTCAAGGCGACCCCGACACGCTATGGTTGTCTCATACCCATAACTACTACTGGTACCTGGATTTTGACTTAGGTGAAGATGCTACTGATGACATCGTTGCTCAAAGCCGGTACGAATTTGATCAAAACGGTATACGGCACCAGCAATCAGAATTATTCACCAAAGAGGCTGCACTTCAGGTTGACCCAGACACGGCTACTGCATGGCATATCTTAGATAACCCCGCGCCCGGGGAGTCAGTTCATAAAAGTCGCGGCTATATTATCGAACCAACTCGCTACGGGCATCGCTTGGTTCGTGATGAAACAGAACCCTATACCGAATTTGACTTTTTCATTACTGTGGCAAAAGACTGCGAACGATTTGCCAGCCAAAACGCACGTTTTAATCCGGATTGCAAAAATCATGTATTGCAATACGTCGACGATGAATCATTGATAGATCAAGATCTGGCGGTATGGCACCGCGTGAGCTTTCACCATGTTCCTCGCAGTGAAGATCAGCGCCATATGCATTCCCACTGGGACGGTTTCTTAATCGAGCCAAGCAATATTCATCAGTCCTCGCCAGGGCTAATCGGACAACCCAATCAAGCACCACAGCTAGATAAAATCGGCACCCAAAGCCACAGACGTGGAGATGCAGTTAATTGGCATGCTCACGCAAACGATGCCGACAATGACCTTCTGAGGTTTACTGCTACCGGCTTGCCAGCCGGTATTGATTTATCATCAGATGGTACCTTCACAGGCAAAGCGACTGAAGAAGGTAATTTTACGGTTGTACTTCAGGTTAGTGATGGTATTGGTAATAGTGAGCAAACATTTAATTGGAGTATTACTAAACCCAAGAAAAAATCTGGCTCCCTGAGTTTTTACATACTACTGCTACTACCCCTTTTACTCACCCGTCATCTCCGCACAACCGTCATCCGCGCGTGAGTGTCATCCCCACGCAGGCGGGCTAGGTGCCCTACGGGGTAGATCCACGCGTGATCACTAAATATAATCAACATAAAATTAGACGATGACAAACACAACACCCTAACGAAGCGCCGGCAACCCAACACCCGTACTTTCAAAGCCACCATCAGCAGCTATAACCTGCCCAGTGATATAACTCGCTTTTAGCGAACACAAAAATACAATCGCTTCAGCTATTTCGTTTTCAGAACCATAACGATTAAGCGGTATAGCATCGTGATACGCATCAATTATTTCCTGCGTATGTACCGCAATCGATAGTTTGGTTTTTACAGGCCCCGGTGCAACACAATTCGCTCGGATACCAAACTCGCCCAGCTCTGCAGCTTGTTGTTGAGTAAGATGAATAACAGCTGCTTTTGATGTGCCATAGGCCGTGCGTAGTGTTGATGCACGAAGCCCTGAGATGCTGGCGATATTAACGATACTTCCCTTACTACGCTTTAACGCAGGAATAGCCGCCTGCGAACACAGAAACACCCCATCTAAATTAGTGGCCATCACCCGACGCCAAGCTTCAAACGTGGTTTGTTCTATCGGGCCAAAATCAGCAACGCCTGCATTGTTAACTAGGCAATCTATACGATCAAACTTTGACACTACCTCTGCAATCATTGCAATAACGGCATCGGGGTCGGATATATCGCAATGAATAGCCAGTACACCATCTAAATCGCTGGATGCAGTGATTAACTCATTATTGTCAATATCCACCATTACAACAGAGGCGCCTTCAGCCAGAAATAATTTACAGGTGGCTAAGCCAATGCCGCGCGCCGCGCCGGTTACTATGGCTACTCGTTTGTTTTCATCCATTTAATAGATCCCATAATCTCTATTTTTTGTCTTAACTTTTAAACCAACCTCAGGCCAGATTATCGAGCCAGTCAGTACGCATAGCTGGAACTGAATCCAGTAACAACTGGGTATACGGATGGTGCGGTGGTGTCATAACTTCTGCGGTAGTACCGTAAGCCACGACTTGGCCTTCACGCATAACAGCAATGGTATCGGCCATCTGGATAATGGTAGAGATATCATGCGAGATAAACACATAACTAACACCTAGACGTTCTTGTAACTCAACTAATAGCGCCAATATTGATTTAGCAACCACGGTATCCAAGGCCGATGTGATCTCATCACAAATAATTAGCTTCGGTTCAGCAGCAAGCGCACGCGCAAGGTTGACCCGCTGTTTCTCTCCACCAGAGAGCTCTCGGGGGAAACGAAGGGCGTATTCAGTTGGTAGTTCAACAAGCTCGAGCAGTTCTGCAACACGATTATCGATCGCCTGTTGTGACAAATCAAAATAAAAAGCCAACGGACGACCTAATATTTTACCGATACGATGCCTGGGGTTTAACGCCACATCTGCCATCTGAAATGCAAATTGAATAGCTTTAAGTTGATCTCGGTCTCGCAGATCAATTGCATCATCTAGTGGTTGCCCCTCTAACGACACGGAACCCGACTTTACATTCATCAACCCAGATATCACACGGCCAAGTGTCGTTTTACCCGAACCAGACTCACCAATCACTCCAATTGTGCGAGTAGAGTACGCCTCTAGACTCACGTCATGCAGCGCTAAATATTTATGCGATCTTCCATAACCAGCTGTAACAGTTTCAACCCGCAATAGAGGTAAAGCAATCGAACTGTCGGCATTAAGTAGCGGCGTACGTGCTGCGGGTAGTTGCTCAGGCATAATATGCGCAGCGTTAATCAGCTCAATCGTATATTCGTGCTGCGGCGCGTTGATGATGTTGTCTATCGAACCACGCTCCACTTCAACGCCGTCTTTAAGCACCATAACTTCGTCAGCAATCTGTGCAACCACCGCTAAATCGTGACTCACATAGATGGCCGATGTGCTTTTGTTGCGTATGAGCTTTTTGAATGAACGCAACACTTCAATTTGCGTGGTTACATCCAGCGCGGTAGTGGGTTCATCCAAGATCAACAAACGAGGGTCACAGATCATCGCCATTGCGGCCATAAGCCGTTGCAGTTGCCCACCACTGACTTGATGTGGATAGCGATCGCCAATCGTTTCAGGTTCTGGTAGATCGAGCTCCCGATACAATGATATAGCTTTTGCCGTTGCTTCTTCCTGCGAAAGGATGCCGTTAATCACTGCCGTTTCTGTCACCTGGCGGTTAAGCGTTAGCGCGCTGTTAAACGCGGCGGCAGCGCTTTGCGCGATATAGGCAATGTCTTTACCTCGTATAGCGCGTCGCTGCGCATTGGATAACCTAAGCACATCGACATCACCAAGCTTTACCTCACCCGCATTAATCACACAGCCTGCCCGAGCAAAGCCAAGGCATGCCAGAGAGATTGTGGTTTTTCCTGATCCAGATTCACCAATAAGCGCAGTGACTTTACCCGGCGCAATAGAAAAACTAATATCTGACACAATTGGCGTGAGCTGTTTTTTTCGATTTTGCGCAGAGACGCAAAGCCCTTTAACTTCTAAAACTGGTGTTATCGGGTTTGGTTCTCTCACAGCTCGTCCGGTAACTCTGCATCTGTGGTTTTTAGAAACCAGTCTACTAACAAATTGACAGAAAGCGTGACCATAGCAATACACAAGGCCGGATATAACGGCGTATAGGTTTCGTATAATATGCCTTGCATATTTTCTTTCACCATGACACCAAGATCTGCATGAGGCGCTTGCACACCTAAGCCCAAAAAGCTTAGAGCTGAAATAAACAAAATGGCGTAGGTAAAACGAATACCAAATTCAGCTGCTAATGGCGCTAAAGCGTTGGGCAACATTTCATGCCAAATTATCCATCCCATTTTTTCGCCTCTGACTTTCGCCGCTTCGATATAGTCTTGGACAACGATATCCATACCTAATGCCCGAGCCACTCTAAATACTCGAGTGGAATCGATTAATGCGATCGTTATGATCAACACGGGAATGGACGAACCTAAGGCAGAGATAACAATTAAAGCAACCATAATGGCAGGAAAAGAAATCAATGCATCAACACTGCGACTTAGCAGTGAATCAACCCATCCGCGCTTAACAGCTGCCAGAAACCCTAATGCACAACCAAGAATAAACGCAATGAGTGATATGGCGAATGCCACGCTCACGGTAACGCGTATGCCATAAATGAGTCGCGACAATACATCACGACCCAGAAAATCGCTACCCAACAACATAAGCTCGCCCGGTAAGGAGAAGCTTTCATCGGTTAAAATAGCGGCCTCCGGATGGGGCGCGATAAAGGGTGCAAACAGCACAACGACAATTATCGCTATTAGCACCAATAAGCAAACAATCGGCGTTAGCGTCAGCTCGCTTAACAAATACCGTAACCCACTTGAAGGCTCATTGGGCTTCATTTGGGATACCTTAAGCGCGGATTAGACACGATCGAGATGACGTCAGCAAACAAATTGAGCAACACATAAACCGTACAAAAAATCATTGCACAGATTTGCACTACTGGGATATCCCTTGTGGTGACCGATTCAACCATGAGCCGCCCAAGCCCAGAAAAATTAAACAATGTTTCTACAACGACAATGCCGGATATCAAAAATGCCAAATTCAATGCAACCACATTGGCAATGGGCGCCAATGCATTGGGCAAAGCATGAACCAACAATAATCGCCAACGCGGCACACCTTTTAAAATAGCCATTTCGGTGGCTGGCGAACTCAATACGTTTATTACTGCAGTTCGCGTCATCCTTACCATATGAGCTAGAACGGTAAACACTAATACGGTTACGGGTAGCACCATCATTCGCGCGACTTCAAAAAAATCTAAACCGGGGCGAAGGTTGGCAATAGCGGGCAACCAGCTTAGCTTAACTGCAAACACCATCACCAACACAATGGCAATCAGAAAATCAGGTAAGGATATTAAGCTTAGGCTTACAGCCGAAATGGTTCTGTCCATCAGGCTATTAGGTTTAATAGCAGACAGCAACCCCAGCAAGATGGCGAGGGGCACAGCGATTAATGCCGTAACACCTGCCAGCATAAACGTATTCCAAACACGTTCACCCAGTAGCTGACCAATGTCGGCGCCACTAACCATGGAGGCGCCCAAATTGCCAGAGACTAAATTACCCAACCAACGAAAATAGCGAACCGGTGCTGGGTCGTGCAGCCCCAAGCGAACGCGGACGTTTTCCAACAGTTCGGGCGTTGCCCCCTGCCCTAAAATGGCTTGCGCGACATCGCCTGGTAAAATTTCAGTGCCAATAAAAATAAGCAATGACACGACAAACAGGATCGCAATACCCAACAGTAGCCGCTGCATGATCAGTCGTATTAAGGTCACAGCAGCGGCATGTCTTTGGGTTGAGCGTCGGGCCTAAGGCCCTTCGCATTCGTTAACAAGGTTTGAATCTTAGCTGTCGATCCACACTGTTCGAGCAAACTGGTAAAAGCCCAATGGCCCGGATGGATGCGAGCTGATACCGTGCACGTTTTTAGCCTTGGCGTCCAGTATGTCGCGGAACGCTAAGGTGATATGTCCGCCATCATCTTGTAGGATTTGTTGCATCTCGCAATACATGCCTTTGCGCTTGTCAAAATCTACCGTTGAACGAGCTTCTAGTAACAATGAATCAAACTTATCATCTGCAAACTTCGTTTCGTTCCAATCGCTATCGCCCTTGAACGCAATAGAGAACATCAAATCCGGCACTGGGCGCATATCCCATCCTGATACAACCATTGGCTTCTGTATCCACACTGACGACCAATAGGTATCTGCCGGGGGTTGGATTAGATTGAGGTTTATTCCGGCTGCCGCTGCCGATTGCTGCACTACCTGGCAAGCTGCTAACGAACCGGCACCTGGTACATCTGAGGCGTAAAGATCAATGCTCGTGTTTTCTAGGCCGGCCTTTTTGATATGGAACCGCGCTTTGTCAGGGTCGTACATACGCTGAGTGACATCACCACAAAAGTACGGGTCAGTAGGAGAAATGGGATGATCGTTACCAACCGAACCATAACCCTTAAATACGTTTTTAACGATTTGCTCGCGATTAACGGCGTACTTCATCGCCTCGCGGAAGTCTGCATTGTTGGTGGGCTCACGATCCAACATCATGGCAAGGTTAACGAAGGCACCACTTGGGCTACGAATCAGATCAACCTTTTTGTTACGTTCAATCAAGCTAACGGCTTTAGGGTCAAGCTCTAGCATCACGTTGATATCACCTGACAACAACGCATTGACTCGCGCAGTAATATCGCCAATACCCACTACTTCGATTTCATCCACCCACGGGCCGTCTGAACCCCAATAGTTATCGTTGCGTTCGAAACGATATCTTGAACCTGCGATCCATTCTTTTACTTTAAATGGGCCAGTGCCCACTGTGGTGTTTACAAAATCTTCGTAGCCATTTTGCGAGATCTGCACTCGAGTATCAGACAGGACAATTGGGAAATCTGCGTTAGGTGCTGTTAGTTTAAATTTAACAACGTGATCGCCATCTTTTGTCATTTCAGCAATCTGGCTCATGTAGCCTTTTGCTGGTGATTCAGATCCTTCAGCCACATGCCTGCCACAGGAGTAAATTACATCATCAGCTGTGAACGGTTTGCCGTCGTGCCAAAGAACATCTTTACGAAGTTGAAAAACCCACTCGCTAGCATCTGCGCCCACTTCCCAAGATTCAGCTAACCAAGGTATCGGTTGTAAGTCAGGGCCACGATTAACTAAACTATCGTAAACCGTAAAACCCATCATGATATTGGCGGTTGAAAAATAGCTGGTGGGATCAAGCGAATCTTTTGCTTGCATGGCTTCTACACCAATGGTGATTTTTCCGCCTTTTTTCGGCTCCATTGCAAAAGCCGGGCTGCTTAACAGTGAACCTGCGGTGGTAGCGGTCGCGCCAAGTGCGGCCATGCGTAACATGAATTCACGCCGAGAGATTTTGTGCGAGTGTAGTGCTTGTATAAGATCTTTTTCTGTGGCCATCGGACGGGTTCCTTGGTTTATGGCGGACTGCAGCCTAGAGCTGAGTGAGAGTCTCATTTACATTTGCATTGTGGTCCATTCTGTGTCAATCCCATCGGCAAATCAAGGCACACCAGCGAATTGTTCGGCCAAAATAGCGTGGAAACACTGGAAACAACAGGCTTTTCCGCGTTAAAATTAATATTGTTCTATCGCTTATACTCAGAATGACATCTGACTATATTGCGCTAGCGTGCTCGAGGCTTAACTATGAGGCTCAACAACTATGACCAATAACACGATCCCCAATGGCTCATCAACCATTGCCGCGTCAATGATTGATTTATCACAATACCCAATCAGTGATTTATCTAACGCTGAAAGCCGAGCCTTTGCTGATCGCTGCCGCCTTGAGTATCAACAAACAGGGTTATGCATGTTGCCCGGGTTTATAAAACCAGCAGCGCTTGAATCCATGGCCAATGAAACCGCTGAGTTCAGTGATAAGGCATATTTTTGTAAAAGCAGCCATAGCGCTTATCTGGACGATGGGGACCCTAATGCTAACCAAAGTGATGTAGCCAATCGGCAAGAGCAAACTTATGTTGGTTCGGTGGCCTATGATCTGATCCCTCAAAACAGTCAGCTTAAACAACTGTACCAATGGGATCCGCTAAAAGACTTCATTGGTCATGTACTGGGTAAAACTAATTTCTACCGCTTCGCTGATCCGTTCGGAGCCTGCTCAGTTAACGTCTTTGTAGAAGGTGGTGAGCATGGCTGGCACTTCGATGAGTCTGAATATACCGTTACACTAATGCTACAAGCACCTGAAAAAGGTGGCACCTTCGAATACGTACCTCAAATTCGTGGGCAGGCAAATGAAAAAGAAATTGTTGGCAGCATACTTGATGGCGATCGCGACGGTGTAGTAGAACTTCCCTTTACCACCGGCACGCTCCTAATCTTTGGCGGCAATCAAACACTGCACCGTGTTACACGAGTCACTGGCGACAAAGCTCGCTTAGTGCCTGTGCTGTGCTATGCAGAAGACCCAACAGTCGTTAATAGTGAATCAGTGCGGCAGTTATTTTGGGGCCGCAGTGGCAAGGACGCTCAACCGACTGCTGGTGGGTAGCTAAGTTAGTATAGGCCTAGCTTTTCATCGCCAAGTTCAATACCCACGCCATTAATCACGCGAACAAAATAACTGAACATGGCGACCACTTGCACTATCTCCGATATTTCTTTGTCGCTCCAATTAGCTGCACGCAAGTTGTCGATATCGGTGCTCACAATCTGCGAGGGCTGAATGCACAACTTGCGAACGTACTGCAAGGCAACAATTTCCTGCGTTGATCCACACTGATCTAGTTCATCCATCTCTAAGGCTGCCAAAATACGATTGGCCGATTCAGCATCGGTAGATAGTGAAACAAAATTGTGACCATGATGCGCTTTGGCGTACTCGCAACTGGCTAAAACAGCAACGTAAGTGCCGACTAACTCAGCGAAAACAGGCGCCAACACATTGGAGTCGTCGTGCAGTGCGGCCTTATACAAATCATCAGCCGGTAGGATTGTTTGGGGTGACAAACTAAAACCGCGATAGAGGTTGTCTAACTGGCCATTAGGGCTTAACACCCGATCATAGATAGCACGCAGCTTGGTATCCGCATCGGAATACGGCACATCATTTAACCAGCTAATCCGTTTGCGCATGACGGCTCCCTGTTTTCAAGATATATTAAGCCTAGAGCAACCAGTATACACAGCCGATTAAACACGCGGCGATAGACAAATGAGAATGCAATGAGCTCCAGCGCTTCAAACCATATCCTCTACGCCCACCCCGACACTTATTCAATTGGCGTTCATTTATTGCTAGAAGAATCTGGAGTGCCCTATCGCATTATCGACCCCAAGGCCGATCCATCACTTACAAACGATATTTTTTTAAACGCGAGTCCACATGGGCGGGTACCTGCACTGATTTTTCCTAATGGCACAACCATGTGTGAATCCAACGCCATCGTATTGCATCTTGCAGACTCTTTAAGCGAGCAACGGTATTCAGTCAAACCTGAGGCAAAGGACCGCGGGCGT
This sequence comes from uncultured Granulosicoccaceae bacterium, assembly GCA_938028465.1. Taxonomy (GTDB): domain Bacteria; phylum Pseudomonadota; class Gammaproteobacteria; order Granulosicoccales; family Granulosicoccaceae; genus Granulosicoccus. The sequence continues at coordinate 12,105 of CALJAA010000182.1, forward strand.
TACCTACAGTGGTTGTTTTATCTATCCAGTACTTTGCAACCTGAAGTACTGATTGTGTTTCATCCGGAATTCTATTTTACAGACGCTGCCAATCAATCAACATTAATAACTGCCGCTGAAAAACGACTAGCTCACGTACTAGCGGTATTAGAAAAAGAATACAAGCTACAGGCACATTCAGCACCCTGGATGTTTGAACATGGCCCGACTGCTGTTGATTTTTCGCTAGCCAATGTGTTGTTATGGCCAGAATGTTTTACACCATCTACCGTTAAGTATCCTGCGCTAAGCGCCATGCTGGAAGCTGTATCGACGCGTGACTCTTTTGAACGCATCATGCCTTGGCATCAGCGTACAACGGATGAACCACCGCATCGTTTAACACAGCGGAGCTAAGGCCATGCCACATGACCCAAAAGCTGGTGCCTTTAATCTATTAAAAAACTGCTTGCATATAAAAGAGGGGGCGTCAGTTTTACTCGTATTAGAACCCGACGATAGTTTCTATCATAGTGATGTAACCGAAGTTTTTAAAAACTGCCTCAACGAGTTGAATACGGAAGTAACAACCATGGCACCACAATTAATCAGCGACCCAAAAAACTTTCCAATCCGCGTAGCTGATGCCATGCAAAATAATGATCACACGCTCTTCTTAAGCCGCATTGGTGACTATATACGCTTTGTACCCCTACCCGGCAATGTCACACCGGCTACCAGCTACACACTTAATCCCGACATGCTTGGCTCCCCATATGCCACCATATGCAATGAACTTATGCGCACGCTACAACACCGGCTAGAAGATGAGCTGATGCGCGCAAAACAATGGCGTATTCGATGCCCGCTAGGCACTGACTTAAAGGGCGATTTTTGCTGGCCTAGCCTCGCTGGCGGTCAAGACGATGAACTCACCGTGAGCCTATTCCCTGTTGCGACATTTAAACCGGTCCCGGGTTGCAGTGCGAATGGCCAAGTCGCTCTATCACGATGGTTGATGCCAGGAGGAGCTGCAAAAATTGAGAATGCGGATATGAACATCAATGGCATTGTTCACGCCCATATTAAAAACGGCAATTTAGATTCTTTTAGTGGCGCCGCGTCCGAAGTAGCCAAGCTAAACAAACACTACGACTACATCAGTAACACCTTAGGTATTAACCGAAACCGAATTCATTCTTGGCATGTCGGTATCAATCCACAAACGCGCTTTGATCAACCAGCAGATGATTATCTGGATTTGTGGAGCGCAATCTCATTTGGCAGCCCGCGATATTTACATTTTCATACCTGTGGCGACGAACCACCTGGTGAAATTGCGTGGTCAGTATTCAACCCAACCATCACGATTGACGGCAACACCTACTGGGATAAGGGCGAGTTTGTCTGGTTACAACGTACAGATAACAAAGCATTAATCGAAGCAAAGGAAGGCGCGCATTATTTGTTAGAGCCTAGCTTAGGTATTGGTATTAGTTAATACCTCGTTCATTCCCGCAAAGGCTCGTCATTCCCGCGAAAACCCGTCATTCCCGCGAAGGCGGGAATGACACGCGTACGCAGGGATGACCTAAGGATAACTAATCCCAATAACACAATAAGTCATCACCTTACCCGCCACCTCAATCGTCACCTCTTCATCAATTGTCTTTTTCATCAAAGCCTGCGCTAACGGTGAATCTATACTCACCCGGTTTAACGATGCATCAATTTCATCCGCTCCGACGATATTGATCACCATCTCTTCACCGTCATCCCGCTCAATTTCAACACGGGCGCCAAAAAAGACCTGTTCATTATCTGCGCGACGATCAACCACGGTGAGATCAGGCAAACGCTTCTGCAAATACCGAATACGCCTATCCAGCCCAGCCAGCTCCTTCTTACGGTAGATATACTCGGCATTTTCGGAGCGATCACCCTCAGCCGCGGCAGCCGCCAAATGCTCAGTCACCACCGCTCGCCTTACCCATATGTCCTTCAGCTCTGCCGACAGGCGCTCATAGCCTGCGCGCGTGATATACGGCGAAGATCGGGGCAAAGGTGCTCTATAACGTCCCATAGGATTCCAAGTACGGATTTCAGGTACAAATTCCAAATACAGATGTCAAAAATTAATTGCAATTCAAGCTCGCGGGCTTCGAGCCAAACCATTATACTGTCGGGAGTCGCGGAAGCGGCGATTGTTGGAAACCGTGGCAAACATACCTGCCACACAGATGCGCCCGTAGCTCAGTTGGATAGAGTACCTGGCTTCGAACCAGGTGGTCGGAGGTTCGAAAAGTTGCGAGAGCAACTTTCTACAAGCGGCT
>CALJAA010000183.1 GCA_938028465.1 uncultured Granulosicoccaceae bacterium
GACAGGGTGGCCATTGCCCATAGGTTTACCTAAGGTGACGATATCAGGTTGAATACCGATACGTTGGTGCCCCCACATATGCGTGCCTACTCGCCCAAACCCGATTTGTACTTCGTCTGCGATAAAGATGCCGCCTCTCTGCGTGACTATGGCTCGTACACCATCAAGCCACCCTGGACCCAAAGCTGGAAAGCCCTCATTAACAAAAGCCGGGCAAAGCATTAATGCTGAAAAGCCGTGCTCACTCGCTTCGAGTTCGTCAATGGCGTTGGAGACTGCATGAGCGAACGCTTTAGCGTGAGCCTCCCCAGCTTCACCGCCTAGTGGGCGATAGCTATCTGGTGCTGGTACATGTTTAACGTGACCAATAGCGCCGAAACTGGATGGATTGGTCACTGATAGCTGAGCCACAGCCGTCGTATTGCCGTGATAGGTGTGGTCCGTTGAGATTACGCCGCGTTTACCAGTCACAGCTTCTGCCATGCGCAGTGCAATATCGTTTGCCTCTGAGCCAGTGCAGGTAAGAATGGCTGTACTTAAAGGGTCTGCAAAAGTGTTGGCTAGCCGTTCGACATAATCTAATATGCCTTCGTGCAAGTAACGCGTATGGGTGTTAAGTGTTGCTGCTTGTTCGGCAATAGCACTAACAACGTGCGGGTGACAGTGGCCTACGTGAGGCACGTTATTGTAACAATCAAGATAACGCTTACCGTCAGCATCCCATACCCAAACGCCTTCGCCTCGGACTAAATGTAACGGGTCGTCATAAAAAGTGGATACGTTTGGTCCGAGCAATTTTGCACGGCGCGCCAATAGATCTGAAATGGATTCTTCTGGCATTATAAGGCTGCGCTATCGCTGTGATTATGTTTATACAATTACGACGTCATCGCTGCGCTGAGACCAGCATCAATGGCGCTGAGAATGTCAGATACATCTTGCTCGGTAACAATCAACGGTGGAGACAAAATAATGTTAGGGCCAGAAACACGCACCATGATTCCGTTGTTATAAATTTCGTCCTGGATACGGATGGGCGTTTTTTTGTCCAGAGATGCTTTGGTTTCTCGATCTGACACTAACTCGATAGCCGCCATTAACCCGCGACCACCACGTACATCGCCGATAACATCGTGTTTAGCTTTGAGTGCCTCTAACCCATCAAACAATTGTGTACCACGCTTAGCCGCATTAGTTGGAACATCTAAACGGATGGTTTCTGCTAAGCAGGCTACGGCCGCTGCTGCACCCACTGGGTGCCCTGAATAGGTATAGCCATGACCGATAGCCGCAGCACCTGTTTTATCATTTTCGAACACGTCTACCACTTGTTCAGACAACATGACAGCACCAAAAGGGAAGTACCCATTAGTAATGGCTTTGGCGGTACACATCATGTCTGGTTGAATACCCCACAATCGTGAGCCTGACCAAGCGCCCGTGCGCCCGAACGCAGTAATCACCTCATCAGCGATAAACAAGATGCCATGCTTAGTACAAAGGGCGCGCACCATCGGCACGAAGCTTTCGTGAGGCACGATAATACCGCCTGCACCCAAAATGGGCTCCATGATAAATGCAGCGATCGTGTTTGCACCCTGGAAGGCGATTTCTTCTTCCATGGCTGCCACACATAGGTGCGCTAATTTTTCTGGATCGGTTTCGTTAAACTGATTTCGGTAAACGTACGGTGATGGTGTGTGAAAACAACCAGGGAGTAATGGCTCGTAGGCTGCACGGAAGTTAGCGTTACCGTTAACACTGGCAGCGCCGGTATGCGTGCCGTGATAACCCTTTTTTAAACTTAGGTATTTTATCCGGCCAGGCTCACCGCGCACCTTGTGATACTGCCGTGCTAAGCGAAGTGCGGTTTCTACGCTGTCCGATCCGCCTGACGTAAAGAATGCGGTGGTAAGCCCATCTGGTTTGAAGAATTCGGATAGCTCGTATGAGAGTTCGATAACCGCATCATTGCTGGTGCCACGAAACGTAGAGTAGTAGGGTAGTTTATCGAGCTGCGCAGAGATAGCCTTTTTAATGGGGTCGGATGAAAATCCCAAATTGACGTTCCATAGGCCACCTACAGCATCGATAACGTCGTTGCCATCGATATCTTGTATTCGTACTCCACTTGCACCAGTAATAATCCTGGGTGGATTATCTAAGCTATCTTGTGGGTGAGTCATCGGGTGCCACATGTGCTGGGCATTGTTTTCTTTCAAAAAGTTGGATTCTTTCACGCTGTTGATTCTCGAAAAGTCATTGAGTCTGAAGATAAGGTGTTATTGGTGTCTGAACCAGCTGTGGCGATTCAAATGATGATTGTGTTGTGCAACTATCATGTTGTTTGGGCAGAAGTGCTGCTTACCGGCATCACGCCACCAAACGCGTGGGTAATAGATAACGCAGCTTGCCGTAATCCTATTTCTATTTTTTGTTCCAGTGCCGAATCAAAGCGTGATGCAACAGCGGCGATCGCGATAGCGCCTGTAGCCACCCCCGCAGGGCCAAATATCGGGAATGCCGTTCCGATTACGCCTTCTTCATAGGTTTGCATTGACCTTGCAAAGCCATTAGTGCGAGCTAGAGATAAATGTTCGTTCAGTTCTGTTTTAGACGTTGGGGTCGTGTCAGTAAACGGCTCGAGTTTTGTTTCGCAGACCATCTGGTTTCTGACTTCATCGCTGGAGAAGGCGGCGATGGCTATGCCTGATGCGGTAGCGTGAAAAGGAAGTTGCGCTGCGGGATCAACATAGACGCGCAGAGCTCGATCGGGCTCGCTGATCATGGCCGTAAACAAACTGATACCAGACACTAGCGTTATGTGGCCGGTTTCCCTTGTCTCTTGGGCAACGTCATCAAGCAACGGTTGCAGAGCCGTTTGCACCGGGAAGCTTTGTTCGCGTATCCGGGCTAAATTGATCGGTGCCAAACCTAACCGAAATTTACGGGTAATGGGGTCTTGCTCCACAAAGCCATTATTTTCGAGTGAGTTAAGGCACCTTAAGGTGGTGGTCTTGTCGTATCCAGCCTTTCTAGACAGCTCGCTGAGCCCGAATTCCGGGAATTGAGGCGAGAAGTAACGCAGCAGTGTGAGTGCCTTGTCTACAGTGCTAGATACTGTTTTTGCCATCCGTTTCTTTACCGCTAGATTTGCTATTTGAAATTTCTGTTATTGATTTCTTGACACGGGCATCAGCTCGGTTCAAGCTACTAGTTCCGTCGGTAACAATAGTGGACCGATCTAGGAATCGAGTCAAGACATTGGAGAGAGAAACTTACGATGACCAATTTAAAAAAAATAATGCTAGTTGCGTGTGCAGCCACGTCCTTTGTATTCGCACCGCTAACGGCAGTTGCTGATTACCCCGAAAAGCCCGTATCGTTTGTAGTTCCATGGCCGCCGGGTGATCTAGAAGACGTACTCACTAGAATGATTGCCGAAGACTTTCAAGAAACGCTTGGTGTTCCAGCAGCGGTAGTGAATAAGCCCGGTGGTGGTGGTGGCCCATTCCCTGGTGCCGTTGAAGTAGCAGGCGCGCCAGCTGACGGTTATACCATCGGCTCGTTTATCGTTGCTATTCCAGTGATCGGGCCACACATTGGTATCCCAGAGCTCGATCCCAATCCGTTTGAACCGCTAGGCGCTTTTTTAACTTATCCGTTTGTTAT
>CALJAA010000184.1 GCA_938028465.1 uncultured Granulosicoccaceae bacterium
CGCTATGGCGACAAAACCGGCGAGTTTGTAGGCGGCTTGGTAACAGAAGGCGCATCAATTATTCGAGGCTTTGTCGCTGAGCACGATATTGATTGCGACCTGAAGCAAGGCAATATTTTTGCAGCCTTCAACCCTAAACAAATGAAAGAACTTGAAGCCAAGAAAATACTTTGGGAACGCTATGGTATGACTGATCACGAGATGCTGGATCGTGCTGGTATGCAAAGGCACATTGGCAGTGATCGTTATCTAGGGGGCATGATGGATCACTCAGGCGGCCATATACACCCACTTAATCTAGCGCTAGGTGAAGCTGCGGCACTACGAACAAAAGGCGCAACGGTTTTAGAAGAGACTCGACTAGTAAGTGTGGAAGACAACAGCGGCAAGCCCGTTGTGGTTACAGAAAAAGGCCGCATAACTTGCAACACCCTAGTGCTGTGTGGAAACGCTTATCTTGGTTCTGCCGTACCAAAATTAGCAGCCCGTGTGATGCCTGTATCCACACAAGTCATGGCGACTGAACCACTAGGTGATGCACTTGCAAACGAACTATTACCTACCGATGTGTGCGTTGAGGATGTGAGGTACATACTCGACTACTATCGCTTATCCGCTGACAAACGTTTGTTGTTTGGAGGCGGTACAGTTTATGGTGGCACTGACCCCAGCGATATCAAGGGCAAGCTACGCCCAGCAATGTTAAAAGTATTTCCGCAATTGCAAAATACAAAAATTGACTACGCTTGGAGTGGCAACTTTGCCTTATCTTATTCACGTGTACCGCAGATGGGCCGCCTTAATGACAACACCTACTATGCGATGGGTTACAGCGGGCATGGCGTTACCGGATCCCATTTGTTTGGCCGCATTTTGTCCGAAGCGATTGGTGGTGATACCACGCGATTTGATCGGTTTGCTCAATTACCGTGGCATGCGTTTCCTGGCGGACAACGATTTAGAGCGCAATACTCCACTATTGGCTCATGGTGGTACGGTTTTCGTGACAAAGTTGGCTTATGAGTTGGCATATTGAGCCGTTGCTTTAACGGCGCTCTAACCGGCCGCTATACTAAAGACACATGACGCAATCAAACAGTACAATGTCAGACAAGAAAAGCCTAGGCATATTAGTGTGCGGCCACTCGCCCGAAGAAATGGTTGAGCTACACGGCAACTACGGCAATCGGTTTCAGCAGTTTCTCGGGTTGGACAGCTTCGACTATCAAGTTTACTTTGTTGTAGACAACCAATTCCCTGACAACATACAAGCGGCTGATGCCTGGTTACTCACTGGTTCAAAACATGGTGTGTACGAAGATCACGTTTGGATTGCACCACTTGAACAGTTTGTTAGAGATGCCTATGCAGCGAACATCCCACTTGTCGGTATTTGCTTTGGTCATCAACTACTCGCCCAAGCTTTAGGCGGCAAGGTAGAAAAGTTTGATGGCGGCTGGGCAACGGGTCGAATGGAATACCAAATGGATGAAAATGTGGTCGGCCTCAGCGAAGCTGCTGTTCTGGCTTGGCATCAGGATCAAGTTGTCGAGCTGCCACCGGAGGCAACCGTTGTTGGGTCTAACGAATTTTGTCAGTATGCCGCCTTAGCTTATGGTGATGGCAAAGCATTAAGCCTTCAGCCTCACCCTGAGTTTGACGACGGATTTGTTAGCGACTTAGTTAAAACACGCGGCCAAACAATACCTGAAAAAAATCGCGAATACGCCTCAAACTCACTTGGCAAACCATTGTCAAACGAAGCGATAGCAGCCACCTTACGTAAATTTTTAGCACGGTCATAACATGTCAAACACTAACGATTGGAAAGCCGACTTACCCCCTGCCTTTATCGAATGGCTAGGAACTCGTCGTGTAGATGATGTCGAATGTATCGTTGCCGATATCGCGGGCATGTCTCGCGGCAAAGCGATGCCTGCCAAAAAATTTGCACGCGCAGAAGCTATGTATCTTCCTGTATCTATTTACTTTCAAACCATCAATGGCAGTTATGCCGACCTTGATGACATGGAAAACCAATGGACTGAGGCTGACTTAGTACTAAAACCAGACTTTGCTGCTGCCACCGCTGTGCCTTGGTCTGATGATGTCACTTTGCAAGTAGTACATGATGCCTACTATCAAGACGGCACGCCTGTTCCGTTCTCTCCACGCAACTTACTTAAGTCAATAGTGAACAAATACGCAGAGCTAGGCCTAAAACCAGTTGTTGCACCGGAACTAGAATTTTACCTAACCAAACCAAACACCAACCCTGACTATGCTGTGGAACCCCCTATCGGCCGCACTGGCAGACAAGGTGTTGCCCACCAGGCATACAGCATTAGTGCTATCGAAGAATACGGCACTGTTATCGATGACATCTACGACTTTGCAGAAGCGCAAGGTTTTGAAATTGATACGATCATTCAAGAAAGCGGCGCAGGTCAAATAGAAATCAACTTGCAACATGGCGATCCTATCGCGCTAGCTGATCAAGTGTTTTTTTATAAGCGCAGCATACGAGAAGCCGCACTTAAAAACGATTGCTTCGCGACGTTTATGGCAAAGCCTATGCAAAACCAACCCGGCAGTGCCATGCACATACACCAAAGCGTGATATCAACAAAGACCGGTAAAAACGTTTTTAACGATGAAAACGACCAACCCACTGACAAGTTTTTTGGGTTTCTCGCAGGTCAACAAAACTACTTACCCGCCGTATTCTGCATACTCGCACCCTACGTAAACTCTTACCGCCGCTTTGTGCGTGACGACGCTGCGCCGATAAACTTAGAGTGGGATTACGATAACCGCACAACTGGTTTACGTGTGCCGTTATCATCACCTCAAAGCCGCCGTGTTGAAAATCGAATTGTTGGAATGGATTGCAACCCGTATCTAGCTATTGCTGCAAGCCTGGCTTGCGGATTACTGGGTATGCAAGAAAACGCTAAACCTCGTGATGCACTAGCAAGTGATGCTTATTCCCTACCCCACGAGCTACCGCGTGGCTTACACGAAGCGCTGGATTTGTTCGAGCAATGTCAGCCCATTCAAGACATTTTAGGCAAACCGTTTTGCAACCTTTACACCGCTATCAAGATGCATGAGTCCGAGGCATTTTTAGAAGTAATCAGCCCCTGGGAGCGAGAGCACCTACTGCTTAATGTATAACCATGCATTTATTACACGCTAACGATTCTGTCGGCCAGCATGCGCAGTCGTGGTACAACGCCACGACTCAACACCAACACTACCCACAACTTCAATCCCCGATAGACGCAGAAGTTTGCGTTATTGGAGGTGGATACACGGGCCTCGGAGCGGCACTTCATTTGGCGCAAGCAGGTGTGAATGTAGTCTTGCTGGAAGCTCACCGTGTTGGATGGGGAGCGTCAGGACGCAACGGTGGACAGCTGGGTACTGGCTTTAACTTGCACCAAGACACGCTAGAAAAACAGCTCGGCAAACCACAAGCGATGAAACTGTGGCAATTTTGTGAAGACGCTAAAACGAACATTCAAACGATCTGCCAACAATACGATATTGATATCGAGTACGCACCGGGTGTTGTCAGTGCGTTGCACCGGAAACGTTTTGTTGCTGAGCATCACGCTTATTGCAACAAACTACGCGATGATTATGGCTACGAACAAGTAGAAACATTGGATAAATCACAACTGGAAGCACACGTGAATAGCCCGCGCTATTTTGGTGGGTCGATCGATCATGGCGCAGGGCACATACACCCATTAAAACTTGCCCATGGTTTAGCAAAGGCAGCAACGCAAGCTGGTGCATCAATATACGAGCTCAGCCAAGTCAAAAGCATCGACTATCAATCAGGCAATATCACCACACTGCAGGCCAAAATCAACGCTAAGCACATTATTTTAGCCTGCAACGGATACATCGACGAACTCGACCCAAAATTTTCAAAGCGAGTGTTCCCAATCAATAATTTTATGCTGGCCACCGAACCATTAGGTGAGCGCGCCTTGGAGCTACTCCCTTCCAACAGCGCTGTCGCCGATTCCAAGTATGTAGTTAATTACTATCGCTTATCAAAAGATGGTCGGTTGCTATTTGGTGGTGGCGAAAACTATGGCTATAAGTTTCCAGTTGATATGGCCCGCACCGTCAAACGCGCAATGCTGAGCGTGTTTCCGCAATTGCATGACTGTAAAATCGACTACACCTGGGGTGGCACACTAGCTATCACAGCTAATCGATTGCCAGTTGTTAGACAGGTAAACGAACGCTGTTTTGCCGCGGGCGGCTACTCTGGGCACGGTGTTGCGCTGTCGTCTATGACAGGACGAGCGATGGCAAATGCCATTTTGGGTGATTCCAGTACACTAAAATTGCTGGAAACTTTGCCAAATCGGCCCTTTCCTGGAGGCCCCAAATTACGTCCAGCACTGCAAGCAATGGCCATGACAGCCGCCAAAACACTGGATTTCTTCTAAATTTGGGTATTTAAACCCGTCTTATCCCTCATTTTTCACTTGTGCAAGTGGGGATAATCGCAAAAAATAGACTGACTTCTATACCCGGATTAAATGTCCCGGTATGATGCGTCAACTAATCGTCAAAGGAGCCTCCAGAGCTCATGATTCAGAAAACAGATTTATTGATTTTGGTACTAGCAACTGCAGGCTTGTCTGTGGGCATCTATCGCTGGCACGAAAGTACGCAAAACGTCAGCGCCGTCACGATTCCTGCCAGCAGCACGGTTGTAATTCCTCAGCCTGAGATGCCGCCAGAACCAAAGGTCGTTAAGGTAACCGCACCAGCCAACGAAACTGAAATCGTTGTGGCAGAGCAAATCGAGGAAGTTCATTCAAGTGAACCAGCCCAAGAACAATTTTTGGAACACGTTGTTCGCAGTGGCGATGTACTGTCAAGAATCGCAGTAAAGTATCAAACAGATGTGTCCACTCTCCAGCGTTTAAATCGTATGAACGGAACTGAAATTTATCCCGGACAAACTTTGATTTACCCTAGCAAAGCAAATTAATCACGCTAGCTCACTACCAAGCTGAAACCCGTTAAGTACTTTCAATCAATTCGACTAACGGGTTTCACTATTGAGCGCATAGCCAAACAGGCATATCAGCCCTGCTATCGTTATCACAACAAACATCCAGACATCTCCGTACGGCAATATTATTCCTAGCAATAGGCTCGCGATTACGCCAAAACCAATTTGCAAGCTACCCGCTACGCCAGAAGCGGTTGCAGACAGTTCAGGCTTCACACTCATCGCAGCTGACAACATATTCGGTAGCGTCGCGCCATTAGAAAAGGCCACCAAGCACATCGGCACAAACAATGCCGCTGCATGAGTCGTGGCAGAGAATACCCAGAAGGCTACTACCGCAACAAAGAACGGGATCAAACCCAGACGTATCATTTTATCCCCACCCAATTGTTGTGAGAAACGACCCGCCACCAAATTACCAGACATGTATCCAATCGCTACAACAATAAACCAGCGACCGTATAGCGTAGCGCTGTACCCACGACTCTCCATCACAACAAAAGGCGCGGCTGCAAGAAAACAGTAGTACACGCCGACCGAGCCCGTCATCATCAAAATATAAATGACAAACTCACGCTCGGATAGCAGCGTGACCGCCGATCGAATCCATGACAGCGGCACTTGCTCAGTTGTTGTTTGCGGTAAGGTCTCATGCTGAAATCGCCAAGCTAGCAGGCTTAACAAAAAACCAAAGATTGCCAAACCCACGTACAGCAGTCGCCAATTAAGATTATCGGTAACCCAGCCGCCTATCGCTGGGCCAAACAAGGGCGCGATCATCATAGCGGTGGTCATGTATCCAATAACACTGGCAGCACGATCGCGGGGGTAGACGTCACGCACAATGGTGCGCGGAATAAACATGCACGTGGATGCACCAAACCCTTGTATAAACCGTCCCAACAACAACCACTCAATCGCGGGTGCAGTGGCACAAATAACGCCACCCAATGAAAATACCATCAAGCTACCAATCAATACTGGGCGCCTACCCCACGTATCGGCTGCGTGGCCTAAGGTCAATTGCCCCAATAGTGATGCGATAAGAAACACTGTTAAGACTAACTGAGCCAAGGAGTAGCTTGTTTGCAGATCCACCATCACCGCGGTGTTAGCTGGGAGCACGCCATTGAGAACGAATGGACCAATAGCGGATACCGCAATTAATAGCGCGATCGGTGGTAGAAGCATCGGGTTCGATGCTGACGAATCTAGATTGGCATTTTGCATCGCGTCAGGCCAACCGCCATCTCGTAAAGGTAAGCATTACAGAGCCTGCGACTAAGCCCCAAAATGCGCCACCGATGCCAGCAAGCGTGACGCCCGAGGCTGCTAATAAAAAAGTAACCGCAGCGGCTTCTCGTTCTTCGACATTTTTAAAGGCAGCAAATAAAGAACCACTAAATGCGCTAATCAGTGCTAAGCCTGCAATGGCTTCAATCAACACCGTGGGCACGAGTGTCATTGTGTACGTAACAGCGCCAGCCAACACACCAAATAAAATATAAGCAAACCCTGCTACTAATGACGCCCAGTATCGACGTGAAGCATCTGCGTGCGCGTCCTCCCCTGCACACATGGCGGCAGTAATTGCAGCCAGATTGACGGCATGGGAACCAAACGGTGCCCCGATAAGCGAGGCCAAGCCGGTAACTGTTAGTAAGGGCCCCGCCTTGGATTCGAAATTGTTAGCACGCAACACCGCGATACCCGGAACATTTTGCGAGGCCATCGTGACGATAAAAAGTGGGAAGGCAATGCTGATAACTGCACTAAAGGTGAATACTGGCTTTATGAGTAATACAGGCGGAACGAGTGACTGCGTTAGCTGCGTTTGGAAATCTGCCGGTAAACCGACTTTCATAATTAATAAGGCAAACAAAACAAGTAACGCTGCAGGCACCGAATACAAGCGGTAAAACTGCGCAACAATCCACCACGTGAGTAACACTGGCAAGGCCAGTGTCCAATCAAACACCAATGCCTTAGCGGGCGCTAAACAGATCACCAATAAAATGCCTGCCAACATGGCATTTGCAAGACTTGCTGGTATCGCCTCAATTGCCCGACCTAGTGGCCTATACAAGCCACAAAGCAGTAGCATCACAGCGCACACGATAAAGGCGCCCACAGCCTCGTTAAAGCTACTCAGCACTGCACCAGAAGAAATTAATAACACAGCACCGGGGGTAGACCATGCCACGCTGATCGGCATACGCGTACGCAAGCTCAACACAATGCCACCCACGCCCATTGCAACGGAGGCGGCTAACAATGATGCGGCTGCTTGCTCATCACTTGCACCAGCGGCACGAAACCCTTGCAAAACGATAGCGAAAGACCCAGTAAAACCAACAATTGCAACCAACAAACCCATTATTAGGCTCTGCATGGAGAAATCAGCGAAGATTGATCTAGCGCGGGCCATCTACTTACCGAATAGGATGTCAGATTCAGTAGAATAGCCGAATCGAAACAACAACGGTCAAGCGATAAGCGCAATGCATATTTTACTAATTGGTGGTGGAGGGCGTGAACACGCCATGGCTTGGAAGCTTGCGCAATCAGAACAGAGCACAGCTATCAGCGTAGCGCCGGGAAGCGATGCGATAGGACTAGAAAATAAGGTTAAGTGCGTTGATATTGCAGCCAATGATTTTGCAGCCCTTGCAGCCTATGCAAAAAAAGAATCGGTCAGCTTTACTGTGGTGGGCCCCGAAGTACCCTTAGTCGATGGCATCGTTGATTATTTTCAATCGGAAGGATTGAGAATTCTTGGCCCGAGCGCGGCAGCAGCACAACTGGAAGGCAGCAAAGCCTTCGCTAAAGACTTCATGCAAAAACACAATATCCCCACGGCGCACTACGCCACATTCACTGACACGGAAAAAGCCATTGCTTATATCGAACAACACGAAGCCCCATTAGTCATCAAAGCCGATGGCTTAGCAGCGGGTAAAGGCGTGGTAGTGGCTGATACGCAAGAAATCGCCGTCGACGCAGTAAAGTCGATGTTGTCAGAGCAAGCATTCGGGGATGCCGGCTCGAATGTTGTTATTGAAGAGTTTCTACCCGGTGAGGAAGCCAGCTTTATCGTGTTAGTCGATGGCGAACACAGCTTGCCCTTTGCTAGTAGCCAAGATCACAAGGCCCGCAATGAGGGCGACAGTGGCCCTAACACCGGTGGCATGGGCGCATACTCGCCTGCCCCGGTTATCAACGACTCCATCCATCAACAAGTGATGGATAACATTGTGCAGCCCACCATCGATGCATTTAAAAATAACGGCACGCCCTTTATTGGCTTTTTGTACGTGGGCTTGATGATTGATGCTAACGATGTTGCCAAAGTAGTCGAGTACAACGTTCGACTTGGTGATCCGGAAACTCAGCCGTTAATGATGCGATTGGATTCTGATTTTGTAACGCTTTGCCTTGCTACCATTGATGGCGAGCTTGATCAACACGAAATAAATTGGTCGAAGCAATCTGCACTGGGTGTTGTATTAGCCGCTGGTGAATATCCAGCAGGTTCAAGTAAAGGCGAAACAATTTTAGGAATAAGCGATGCCAATGCACTGGGGTGCAAGGTATTTCATGCAGGTAGTCGCATAGAGGGTTCGCGAATAACCACTAACGGTGGGCGCGTCTTGTGTGTAACCGCATTAGGCAACAATATAAAAGAAGCCAAAGAGCTAGCCGACAAAGGCTGCGACAAGATTACCTGGCCTGCGATGCATCGCAGGCGTGATATCGGATATCGAGCAATAGCGCGACTCTAGCGCTTCATTGCATCAAAGAATTCGCTATTGGTTTTAGTTTGTTGCAAGCGGCCCAGTAAAAACTCTACTGCTTCAACTTCATCCATTGCATGGATGAACTTGCGCAGTATCCACACCTTTTGAAGCTCTTCCTGACTCATCATTAATTCTTCACGACGTGTGCCGGACTTATTAATACTGATTGCTGGGAATACACGCTTTTCAGCGATACGGCGATCGAGTTGGAGTTCCATATTGCCCGTGCCTTTGAATTCTTCGTAGATCACTTCGTCCATCTTAGAACCGGTATCCACTAGAGCAGTAGCGATAATCGTTAAACTGCCACCCTCTTCTATGTTTCGTGCTGCACCAAAGAATCGCTTAGGACGGTGTAGTGCGTTAGCGTCAACACCACCGGTTAGCACCTTGCCCGAAGACGGTACAACCGTATTGTAGGCACGTGCTAAACGAGTGATTGAATCAAGCAAAATCACCACGTCTTTTTTGTGCTCAACCAAGCGCTTGGCTTTTTCGATAACCATCTCGGCCACTTGTACGTGGCGGCTAGCTGGCTCATCAAACGTACTGGAGATCACTTCACCCTGAACCATACGCTCCATCTCGGTTACTTCTTCCGGGCGCTCGTCGATGAGTAGAACAATCAAAATACATTCAGGATGATTTGCCGCAATGCTCTGAGCTGTGTTTTGCAGCATGAGTGTTTTACCCGCCTTCGGAGGCGATACTAATAAGCCACGTTGGCCTTTGCCAATAGGCGATGCAAAATCAATGATACGAGCCGTGATGTCTTCCGTACTGCCGTTACCGCGCTCCATTGTTAAACGTTCGTTGGGGTGCAACGGCGTTAGGTTTTCAAATAGAACTTTGTTTTTAGCTTGCTCTGGTGGCCCAAAGTTAATTTCATCAACCTTAAGCAAAGCAAAGTAACGCTCGCCTTCTTTAGGCGGACGAATCTTGCCCATGATCGTGTCACCCGTACGCAGCGCAAAGCGGCGTATCTGGCTTGGTGATACATAGATATCATCTGGGCCTGCTAAGTATGAGCTGTCTGCCGAGCGTAAAAATCCAAACCCGTCCTGCAATATTTCAAGCACTCCACCGCCGAAAATATTTTCGCCTTTTTTGGAATGCGCTTTAAGGATTGCGAAGATCATGTCTTGCTTGCGCTGGCGGGCGACATTGTCGACACCAATCGATTGGGCAAGCTCAAGAAGTTCGGTTGGGTTTTTCTTTTTAAGGTCGGTAAGATTCATACAGATAAACAGAGAGAAGAGAATTTAAAGTAACTGGGAGGATGTGCCAAAGTTGGCTTAGCTTAATTAGGGTACAAATGTTTTAACTTTTTTTGAAACGACAATTTTAGTAAAACGACTATTTGTTGAAACGACTTTAAGATTGTTTTTCTGGCTGCATGCGTCGAAGAACCGAGGCACTGCCAAGCAGGATAAATTGAAAGTTATCACGCTGTTCGGCCAGCGTCCAGCCCAATAAGCAATTTGTTGCGCTAGATGGGTGTTTAATGAACAGAAATGCAAGTTTTTGGCCAATCTGTTCAGTTTGGTACTGTTTTGGCCCGGTAGACATATAGCCTAGCGGGCCAATAATCACAGTTATCAGGCGTTTTCTTGAATAAATGCCGATAGTTGGTTTTTTGACAAAGCGCCCATCTTGGTATCTTCGACCGTTCCGTTTTTGAAAATCATGAGAGTGGGCAAACTACGCACGCCAAACTTCGGCGCCGTGTTAGGGTTCTCATCAATATTCATTTTGACGACCTTGACCTTTCCGGCATACTCTTCGGCCAAAGCCTCAATGGCTGGGTTCATCGCTTTACAAGGGCCACAATACTCAGACCAATAGTCAACCAAGACGGGAGTATCCGAATTAAGCACTTCTTGTTCAAAAGTGGCATCGGTAATCGCGGTAACATGTTCGTTCATTGTGCTCTCTCCCGTTAATCATTAAGCATGGGGTTGCACCCATAGAAGTCAAGACTTTAACAGATCACATGACAATAAATTCAGATGCCACGCCATCATTCGGCTCTTTAGAGCTGCCACAAACATTGTTACAGGCCACCAATGAACTCGGGTTTTCAAACTGCACGGAGATACAAGGCTTAACTTTGCCAGTAATAATAAGTGGCCAAGATGTAGCAGCGCAAGCGCAAACCGGAACCGGTAAAACGGCAGCCTTTATATTGGGCTCATTCGCTAGGCTACAAGCAAATAGCGACGATCGCGCCGGAGAAAATCGCGCCACTAATCAACCCCGCATGATGGTCATTGCACCCACTCGGGAATTAGCCATTCAGATAGGCAAAGACGCAGAAGCATTAGGCAAGCATACCGGGCTAAGAATCGCCACAGTTTATGGCGGAATCGACTACGAAAAACAACGTAAACAATTAGCCGATGGTGTTGATGTGATCATCGGTACGCCAGGTCGATTGATCGATTACTTCAAACAAAAAGTGTTCAATTTGAAAGCAATCGAAATTGCGGTACTAGACGAAGCCGATCGGATGTTCGACCTAGGCTTTATCGCTGATATACGGTTCTTATTGCGTCGAATGCCTCCACCGAACGAACGCTTAAGCATGCTGTTTTCTGCCACGTTATCGCACCGAGTGATGGAACTTGCCTACGAGCACATGAACAATCCGTTGGAAATCAAAACAGAATCCACAGGTGTGACTGCCGACGGCGTGAAGCAGACGATGTATCAACCCGCAACCGATGAAAAAATCGCCTTACTGCTGGGCTTGTTTCAAGATATGGAGCCGCCCCGTTCTATCGTATTTGTAAACACCAAACGGACCGCTGAATATGTGGAAGGTTACCTAACCGGCAATGACATAGCCTGTGGCACCTTGTCAGGCGATGTTAGACAAAACAAGCGCCAACGAATACTTGCTGATTTCACAGCGGGCAAACTACCCGTTCTCATCGCCACCGATGTAGCCGCCCGTGGTTTGCACATCGACGATGTGACGCACGTGTTCAACTATGATTTACCGCAACAAGCGGAAGATTACGTTCATCGAATCGGCCGAACGGCTCGAGCTGGCACCCAAGGTGTCGCTGTGAGCTTTGCTTGCGAAGAGTACTCGTTCTCGTTGCCCGAAATTCAGGAATACATTGGCCAAGCGATCGAGAACATCCCTATCACTGACGCCATGCTACCGAAACCTAAACCGCGGGTAAGAGTGGAAAGAGCACCCCCACCAAACCACAAAGGCAAAAAAACCGGCAAACCGTCTCGCAGTGGAAATCGCCGCCGAAATGGCCCAAAAACTAAGGGTTAGTTAGCTGCCAGCCAATACAAATTCAATACAAACCAGTTAGACCGCATAGATAGGGCCATAAAGTCTCAACTGCATGATTTGGCTTGTGAATACAGCATTGCCCTATTACCAAAAAACAGTAGACTTAACTCACCCCCTGTTTGTGACTAATTGTAAATACAAATAGTGGTGAATTTTAATCGTATTGAGGTTTTAGGAAAATGGCATCAGGAACAGTAAAGTGGTTTAACGAGTCCAAGGGATTTGGGTTTCTTTCTCAGGATGACGGTGGCGATGATGTATTCGTACATTTCTCAGCCATCTCAGGTGACGGTTTCAAAACCCTAGCTGAAGGTCAGAAAGTATCGTTTGAAGTTGAGCAAGGGCCAAAAGGGCCACAGGCGAGTTCTGTCGTCGCTGAATAGCGATTTTTGTAGAAACATCGTCTAATAAACCGGGCTTGCCCTAAGCCCGGCGTTCAGTAACGCGCCAAATTTTAGTCAACTCGGCTGGCCACAGAAACTACTTCCCGCCAACAGGCTCGCTTGGCATATAATTCGAATACTCTTAAGTACGTTCGAATCCTCTAGCTGGTATCCGTCCAAATGCAACAAATTCAGCAAGCCCGTGAAAACATGATCGAGCAGCAAGTTCGTCCTTGGGACGTCCTTGACCAACGCGTTCTCGATGCCCTAGCCAGCGTCCCGAGAGAAGAATTCGTCAGCCAAGAGCATCGTGGGCTCGCGTTTAGTGATTTCCAACTACCTATCGGTTTTGGCCAGACTCTGCTAAAACCCATAATTGAAGGTCGACTGCTGCAAGCCTTGAATATCCAACTAACCGATTCGATTTTAGAGGTAGGCGCAGGCAGCGGCTACCTAAGCGCATGCTTGTCCAGGCTGGGTAAAGACTGTGACAGCGTAGAGATCCATCCTGAGCTAGCAAATTTAGCGAGTGCGAGGCTAAAACAGCTTGGCATTGGTAACGTAACACTGTTACAACAAGATGCATCAGAGCCTTGGGATGCCCGTGATGCTTACCAAGCCATTGCTTTTGGCGGCTCAGTCGAAGCTGTGCCGTTGTTTTATATGAACAAATTAGCCATTGGTGGCCGATTATTTGCTGTAGTAGGCAACGTAGATACACCCACGATGGAAGCTCGACTCATAACCCGCATCAGCGAAACTGAATGGCGTACTGACAGCCTGTTCGAAACACGTCTCGATCCGCTAATTAATTTCGCTGCCAATGAGTCCACTTTTATCTTTTAAACAAACAGAGTTGATCATGATGCAGCTGTTTCGTCAAAAAGCTATTTGGATTCGCGGTGCAGCAACATGTGTTGTCGCCTGTGGCCTATTTGCACAAGCTACTTCCACACACGCGGCCGATCTAAAGGACGTATATGGCTTAGCATCAAAATACGATGCTGACATTGCCGCCGCAAATGCCGATCACCAAGCGGCAATACAACGCCTACCTATCGCCAAGTCTGCATTTAAACCGCAACTCAGTGCAGCGATCGATGCCGGTCTCAACGGCGTTAATTCCGACGACTTTGGCCAATTTGATCAAACTCGCGCAACAATAGCGGTAACACAATCTCTTTTTAATCGTCCTAACAAAGCACTTCTGAATCAGGCTCGGGCTGGCGTGAGCCAAGCAGATGCTCTACTTACCGTAGAGAAGCAAAGCCTGTTACTGCGATCCACAGAGTCGTATTTTAACGTGCTTAGAGCGCAAGCTAATTTACGCTTTAGTCAATCAGAGCTAAAAGCTATCGCGCGTACACGTGAGCAAGCTGAACGGCGGTTCGATGTGGGCCTGGTGCCGGTTACTGACGTACGAGATGCACAAGCACAATATGACTTAGCCTTCGCTCAAAAAATTGCTGCCGAAAATAATTTAGCATCCGCTCGTGAAGCGTTATTTTTAATTACCGGTGACGCTGATATCCAACTCAACACACTGGCCGCTGATCTACCACTACAAGCACCCGACCCGATTGATATTGAAGAGTGGGTGAAGATCGCTCTAGAAAACAGCCCCGAGTTAATCGTGGCGCGTATGGCGGCAAAGACTGCAAAATTTGGTGTTGATGCTGAACGTGGCGCTCGATACCCAACACTTGATCTGATTGGTTCAGCATCAGCTAACTCAACCAGTTTTGAACGTCGAGTTGAAGATGGTTTAGGCGGCGTTACCTTCGTACCGTCTGATGATCAAACCGCAGTTGAACTAAAACTGGAATTCCGTATGCCGATTTATACTGGCGGCAGAATTAAAGCGCTTGTAAGCCAAGCATCAGCGGAAGCTACATCAGCAGCTACCGCATTAATAGCAGAAGAGCGCCGCACAGCACAGCGCACTCGTGACGCTTATCGTGGTGTGGTGGCTAGCATCAGCCGAGTGAAAGCATTACGTCAGGCACTTTCTTCTACTCGTAAGTCAGCACAGGCCACAGATGCAGGTTTTAGAGCAGGTACACGTACATCGGTAGATGTACTACGGTCGTTACGTGACACCTACCGTGCACAATCCGATTACGCTGGCGCTCGCTACGATTACATCGTTAATGCATTTACCTTGCGTGCTGCAGCCGGCACGCTAACCGAGAACGATCTCGAACCCATCAATAACTTTTTGATAGAGGCGAAATAAAACGGCTTTGGTTGACTTTGTTTGGCGCGATTATCTCTCACCAAAGCATTGGCCAACACTGCTAGGCTTCTCTATCTTTTGGCTACTCTCTCGCCTACCTCTTAATACCCAATTAGCCATCGGACGGTCTTTAGGGAGTTTGCTCTACTACGCTATACCCGCCCGCCGTAAAATCACAGCAACCAATTTATCGTTTGCGTACCCCGACGACACTCCAACTCAAATCGCCGCGTTAAGCAAACGTGTTTATCGGCATATTGGTATGGCTGCGGCAGAAACTGCCAGCTTATGGTTTAGACCGTGGAGCTTGTTTGCACCTCGTGTCACGATCAACGGCGCTAACGTTCTAGACGATGCTGTGGCTACCGGCAATGGTGTGATATTGCTACAAGCCCATTTCAGCACAATAGAATTATGTGGCGCCGCTATGGGTAGCCGATGGCCGATCGCTGCGGTTTACGATACACCCAAAAATCCATTGTATGCAGCCTACCTGTTACATCAACGCGGCAGACACCTGGTGGAGCTCATTGAAAATCGCGATATCAGAAAAATGGTGAAGCGCTTAAGACAAGGCGGTATAGTTTGGTTTTCACCTGACCAGGCAGTTTCCCGCGCCCGAGGCGGTGTTGATACCACCTATTTTCAGCAAGCTGTGCTGACGAGTTCTGGCACGGCAAGAATACAGAAAATGACGAAGGCAACGGTATTGCCATTTGTGCCTCATCGCAGTGAAGACGGTAGCCGCTACACGCTGGAAATATTACCCGCGATCACACTAGATGACGAGAATATTGAAGCGGCAACACAACAGGTTAATCACTTGTTTGAATCCCAAATCGTATACCAACCAGAGCAATATTTTTGGGTACATAAGCGTTTTAAGCCGCCTACCACTAAACACCCCAATCCCTACCAATGAGCCACAAGCCTGCAGCGATTTACCGAGTTATCGCACGCTTGATCAGCCCACTTTGGTTGATATATACCGTTGTTCGTACCATCAAAGATGGTGGGGGTGCATACCTTACTCAACGATTTGGACTCTATCTTAGTAAAGGGGATCAAAGCGACAACGTTAATCGCATCTGGATACACGCAGCCTCCGTTGGTGAGGTGAACACCGTTCTACCATTGTTGCAGGCGCTTCAATCAAGCACTGCAGCACAACCCATTTTAGTTACTACCAACACCCCTACTGGCAAACAAACATTACTAAAACAATTACCCAACAACTGCATCCATCGTTATTTGCCAGTTGACCTGCCTGGAGCTTGCAAACGTTTTTTATCAAAACACCAGATCAGTGCAGCATGGGTTATGGAAACAGAGATCTGGCCCTGGCTTTACTCACAATGCCGCAACAGTAACATTCCACTAACCATCATCAACGGCCGGATTACAGATAAAACGTTTCGTGCACGTGATGGCCTATTTGGAGCTACATACGCAGAGAGCTTAGAAGGTGTAACCGTGATGGCGAAAGATGATAGCGAAGCGGAGCGTTATCGCTTGTTATCCAACAATAACGCGCACGTTAAAACCGTTGGGAATCTCAAGTTTGGCGCGCGCATCGCAGAAAGCAACAAAACAGCGTTAATCACTACACCGTATTGTGTCGCTGCATCCACACATGAAGATGAAGAAACTCAGCTAGCCACTGCTTGGATGCGAACAACACCAGCTTCTACGCTCGTTATTGTGCCGCGACACCCAGAACGTGGGCCAGCTATAAAAGATAAATTACGCACTCTAGGTGATATACCGCTGCGTAGCAAAAATGACCCAGTAAACCAAGCACCACTTTATATCGCTGATACCTTAGGTGAGCTTGAACATTGGTTTGCTCATGCTCAAGCCGTATTTATGGGTGGCTCACTAATCGAACGCGGTGGGCATAACGTATTGGAACCCGCTCGACTTGCAAAACTCATTGTCACTGGCCCCAACATGAGTAACTTTAAGGAAGAAACTAAATTACTCAAAGACGCTAACGGTTTGATGCAAGTTGATTCTGCACCGGAAGTTGTTACCATTTTAAAGCGCTCAATGGAAGACAAAGCTTGGGCAGATCAACTTGGTACAAATGCGCAGCAAGCGGTGAACGCCGGTGAGGAAGTGACTAACGCCTATTTAACATCACTGCTGCCTGCATTCTCTCGATAAGCCTGCAGTAGCATTGCCCATCCATCTGCATTAAATTCGTAATCGCCCTTCAAAGCTTGCTTAAGTAAAGAACGATGCAATCGAGCAATATTTGCTTTCATGTTTGGTGCATTCGGTTCGAGCTTGCGAGCGCGATCAAAATCAATTAATGACACGATATCGTCATCGATCAAAATATTATGCGCATTTAAATCAGCATGCCAGATACCCTCATTATGAAAACGTGCGATTGTATTACCAATACTCCGCCACACCTGATCAGGCACCGTACCGTGCGCCTCCGCAAGCGTTGACCCGGCGAGTTTACGGGTGATTAATGATGCTGTGTAAAACAACCCATGGCGTTCAACTTTGCAGGCATACCCTATCGACACCGGTAACCCATTTGAATCACAGTGACTTAACATCTGCAGCTCGCGAAACGCGCGCGTGCGTTGTAAGCCACGCCAAAAATAATAACGGGGATTAAGGTGGCGCACCAAACCACCACGCAAGTACTCTCGAAGCACTAGTTCAGCACCATCCACTTTGAGAAAGTAGGTATTACCTCGCCCGCCCTGTGGGGTACCAGTGATCAAATCTTGTTGACGCAACCATCCAATATCAAACAAACGCTTGTTGAACGAGGTTGCGGGTTCAGCAATAAAACACCAAGTGGCGTTTCTATCACTGAGTTGATCGATCTTGCTCACTGCAAGATAAAGGCTACTTGGTTACTGCAGGGGTATCGACTAGGCGATAAACAGTACCGCAATACGAGCACGACGCTTCATTGGATTCTTCCAATGGAATAAACACGCGTGGGTGACTGTCCCACAAGGCGCTATCAGGTGTAGGGCAATGAAGCGGTAGTTGATCTTTCGTGACTTCTACTAAGGATTCAGAATTGGACTGCTTCATGGGTATCTCGTTTGTGTTTACACTAATAAAATTTCTTGCCAAAGCGTCTCGACTCGCTGCCTGATAGATAGCAAGTCTGGAGTTTCTTTGACCAATGCAGATTGTAGCTGTAATGACTGCCTATGCTGCACCTTGCGCAGCGACAAGTAACACTCAATTAACGTTTTTGCGTGGCTTTGCGCCAAAAGGCCCGCATCCACCGTTTGTTCAAGTATACGAATATTATCGGAGAAACGGCACAATTCAGGATATTGTGCAGCATTTGCCAACACGAGGTATTGCACAATGAACTCGATATCGGCAATGCCGCCACTTGCTTGCTTTAGATGGATATAACCTGACTTTCGCTTTTCCAAGCTATCCCGCATGCGCTGGCGCATGTCGACCACTTCTGCGCGCAGCGATTGCGTATCACGCGGTAAGCACAATACCTGTTGTCGAACCTCGTTAAATCGATCTTGCAGTGCCACAGGCCCAACCAGCACTCTTGTTCTCACTAGGGCTTGATGTTCCCAAGTCCACGCCTCGGATTGCTGATACTGCGTGAAGCTATCGAGCGATGTCACCAGCACGCCTGATTGACCATTTGGCCGCAACCGTAGATCAACGTCGTACAGCAAACCAGCAGGGGTTTGCGTATTCATGAAGTGAACAACCTTTTGAGCAAGGCGTCCAAAATACTGGCCGTTATCAATGCTCTTAGCACCATCGGTTTGTTGTTTCTCGCCACTGCTATCGTGCAAAAAAACCACATCAAGATCAGAACCATAACCCAGCTCTAAGCCGCCCAGCTTACCGTAGGCTACAAGACACACTGATGGCGTTCGTTTTTCGCCATCGTTGATACAAGAGGGTTTGCCATGTTTTTTTTGCAATTGATTTTCGACCAGATGCAACACGGCATGCAAAAGCGCTTGCGCTAACCAACTAAGTTGATCGCTAACCTGCATCAACGGTATGTCATGATCCAGTTCAGCCACCGCAATACGGAGTTCCCTCGCCTGTTTAAAATGCCGCAAGGCATCCATCTGTTCGTCGAGCTCCCAATCCTTTGCACGCTCTGCCTCAGCCATTGCTTCTGCACATAGAGTTTCAAGATCAGTTAAGGCAGTACTGCGGTCATAACGCAATAACTCATCGATCACAATTGGATGACGCGTGACAAACTGCGCAGCCCATGCTGAACGCGAGAATAATCTTACAAGCCGATCAAACGCATGCGGACGTTCAATTAAAATTTGTACGTAGCCACTTCTTCCGGCAACGGCTCGCATCAAACGCAAGCAACGCAGTAAATTAGTATCTGGATCATCGTACTCCAATACCGCATCAAACAAGCGCGGCAGCATGTCATCCAGCCTATCTTGGCCACGGGCTGTTAGCCGTGCGTAAAAGGCACCTTTACACAAGCCATTGATATTTTCGAGAAGCTCATCATCCGCCTTGATACCAAAATCGTTAATGGCGTCGATCGAACTTTGTTGATCGGCATCCATTGAACTAACAATGGCCCAAGTTCTTAACGCGGCATCACTAACCGGGTCGGTAAGCTTGTTTTCATCGTGCTCATCGACCTGCTCATCCGGATCAGCAAACAGGGCTTCAAACTGTTTCGATACAGCAAGCTGATGCTCACACAGGGCTTGGCCAAACTGTTCCCAGTCAGCAAAACCTACTATACCAATTAAACGCAGGCGATCATTGCTATCTGCAGCGCTGGGCAAACTGTGCACCTGTTTGTCGTGCATCGCCTGCAAGGCGTTTTCAACTCGGCGTAAAAAATCATAGGCCGCCGTTAGCGATGCACTTAGGCTTGCCTCCATCAGATCTAATTCAATCAGTGTGTTTAATACAGCTTTAATTGATCGATCTTGCAGCTCAGGCATGCGCCCGCCGCGCACTAACTGAAATACTTGGCCAATAAACTCGATTTCGCGAATACCACCACTGCCTAATTTTATGTTGTCTTGCATACCTCTTTGAACAACAGAGAGCGAGATCTTGCGTTTTAATTGCCGCAGCGAATCAATCGCGCTGTAATCAAGATAACGACGATACACAAAGGGTTGCAGCAGCTCAAACAGCTCGGCTATATCATCGGCGTTACCGGTGATTGCGCGCGCCTTGACCATCGCATAACGTTCCCAATCGCGGCCTTGCGTTAAGTAGTATTGCTCAAGGCCATTTAGATTCATGACTAACGGCCCACTCTCACCAAATGGTCGTAAGCGCGTATCGACGCGATAAACAAACCCATCAGCAGTCACGCTGCCAAGCATGCGCGTGATGCGTTGTGCAACGCGAGTAAAGTAATCGGTGTTATCTAATACTTTTTTACCATCGCTTTTGCCGGCCCTAGCAAAAACGTAGATTAGGTCGATATCGGAGGAGACATTCAGTTCGTACCCACCAAGCTTGCCCATCCCTAATACGATCAGCCGTTGCTCAACACCGTCATCATCACGGGCGATACCAAATCGCTCATGCATGGCTTGCTCTGACCAATCACAAGCCGCCTGCACACAGGCATCAGCCAAGGTACTCAACTGCTGCAAGGTTTCATCTAAATCAGCAACACCCGTAATATCGCGCCATAAGATACGCATTAATTGCGCATGACGAACCAGCCGAAGCGCTTTCATTTGCGCCTCTTCGTCAGTGGTGGTATCGAGCTTTTCAATACTGAGTTTGATGTCGGCTACACAGGGCAATTGCCAATCAGGTTCCAATGCACCATCGTCGATAAAATCGTACAGCGCCTGGGGATAGCGAACCGCCGTGTTCATCAAATAAGGGCTGAGCGCAAACAAAACAGGCCCCTCGCGCTCAATCAATGCCGTAGCGCTGGGATTAACATCCTTACCATTCGTGTGGACTTCTGTCAGCACCGACGAGACAGCATCCGCAACTACCGGAGTTATGAGTGATTTGGAAGATTCCTTAAGCATGTGTGCAGTGTAGACGCTCTACCATCAGGTATCATTAAGCTATGACTCCACAGCTACAACTTAGCGACATTTCTGTTTGTCTCAGCGAACAACGGATTGTCCACAATTTCTCTCTATCGCTAGCCGATGGAGAAATTGGCTGCTTGCTGGGCCCCAGCGGGTGCGGCAAAACGACACTCTTACGCGTCATCGCAGGTTTTGAGCCTCCTACCACTGGTGAGCTTAAAATCGCTGGCAAAACAGTTGCCACGCCTGAGAAACAAGCCGGCCCGGAAGAACGCCGCATCGGCATGGTTTTCCAAGACCTCGCCTTGTTCCCACATATGACGGTGAGCAAAAACGTCGCATTCGGAATGGACGGCCATAGTAAGGCAGCTACCAAAGAACGGGTAGCCGAACTACTCGAGTTAGTCGGCATGAGCCATCTGGGTAATAGCTTCCCACACCAGCTCTCTGGCGGCCAACAGCAGCGAGTTGCACTGATACGAGCCATGGCGCCGCGCCCACCTGTATTACTACTTGATGAACCATTTAGTAGCCAAGACTCCGAACGCCGAGTACAACTGGCGCACGAGGTACGAGAAATTCTCAAACGAGATGGCATTACAGCGATTCTCGTAACGCACGATCAGTACGAGGCATTTGCGATTGCGGATCATATTGGTGTAGTCGCCAATGGCCGCCTACTCCAGTGGGACAACGCATTCGATCTATACCACAAGCCTGCTGATCGTTTCGTCGCAGATTTTATTGGCGAAGGCGTTTTTGTATGCGGCAACACACTAGAAAACAACCAGATCCAAACCGAGCTGGGCATTATTCATGGCGAGCTCTCTGAGCATTTTAACCCTGGCACACAAATCGAACTTCTGGTACGCCCAGACGACATCATCCACGATGATAAAAGCCCAAACAAAGCCACCGTCATCGCCAAAGATTTTAGAGGCGCTGGCCATTTATATACCCTACGTATGCCAGGTAGCACACGCCTACTCTGTTTAGCCCCTTCGCACCATAACCACCAAGTTGGCGAGAAGTTCGGTGTACGGCTAGAGCTGGATCATTTGGTAATATTTTCGCGGGAAGGCTTGGGGTACTAGTAATCACCAAGTTGATTAAACTTTCTTCAAAAACGCCTCCACCTCGTATCGATTATTTAATTTATATTTCTCTTTTTCAGCGGGTACAGCATCAAAAAATGCCAGCATTCGTCGTCGACCCGTTTTCCGCGTTCTCCATATAAAATTAACGAACTCCAAGTCGATCTTTTCAGGGCAACCGCTGGGCAAGTCTGGCCGTGATGTTCCATGGTACTCAACCCTTCTTTTAAGCACACGCCACGCTCTTACCAGTAACGGAAAATCCAACCAAATTAGCGTGTCTGCTCTGTCCAAACGTTCAGCCCATGTTTGGGAGCGACCACCTTCAAATATCCAGCGATCTCTTGAATGCACCTCAGCACACATCACATCTTTTTCAGCACCCGTGCGCTCGATCCATCCTGACTTCCAATGGATACGATCTATGTGAACCACAGGAAGATCCAAAACCTTTCCTAAAGCACGGGCAAGCGTGGACTTACCCGAGCCAGGCTGACCGATTATCATGATTCGTTTTCGGGTGGTATCCATTCATCTACTCGTCGATAGGCGCCACTGCCGCAATACCGTGCAACGCAATTTCAGAATCCATTGACCCGTAGGGCATTAAACCCTCGACAAAGCCCGTTCACGCATCCCCAAATAAAGCGGGAGCGCTAGGCATAAGCCAATAAGAAAACACATGGCTACGTATGCCCATGGCCACCGCACTTGATCTTTTTTCGCGGTGGCAAGCGCCATAACGGTAAACACAATGCCAGAAAAATACGCATCTATAGCTACACCAGTAGACGCTGGTGTAGCGGTAGCCGACTTTAGAAATGGGCCGATTAAAAAGCTGTCTGCAGTTTGGAAATACTCAATGAAATATAACCAACTAATTACGGTACCCACTACTGCTAGCGCAAAATATATCCACGAAAGTTGAGCTGAACGAGCCATGCTTATATATCCTGCGGAGTTAGATCACCGTTTATGACTTGTTGATAACGCGATATACCACCACGGGGGCAAGTACGAAACAATCGCATCTTCCATATGTATTGTATAGGGCAAAAGGCAATGCATCGTTCAATGGCTGCATTCATTCGAGTTGCATTTTCTATTTCATCATCAGTTGGGTAGTTATCAAGCGCGGGTAAAATCTGCACCTTTACCGTATCTGCTTTTGCATCGTAATAGCTATACATGGGTATTACTGCCGCACCACTACGCTTTGCTAATCGTGGGAGCATAGCGAGTGTTGATTTTTGATGGCCAAAAAAAGGAGCGAAAACTGAACCCTCGGTGCCTAAGTCCTCATCGCTTAAATACACCATGATGGCACCGGCGGCGACCTTTTTTAATAGTGTTCGGAATCCTCCACCACGAGCGTGAGGCTCTGAACCAAATCGAGTGCGCCCACGTTTCACTAAATATTCAAGCACCGGGTTTTCGAACGGCTTGTAAATACCTTCCAAAGCATACAATGGTGCTAAGGCTCTTAACCCCGAATCAAGCGCTACTGTGTGGCTGGTTAGCATGATTATCGCTTGCCCAGACTCCTTGGCTTGATCGATATGATGGTTATCGATGATCTCTGTTTTAATGGGTATCCGTTCGAGGAACCGCCACCACTGTCGAGGTAATAAAAACGCTGTTTGAATAAGCGCTGCCAAGTGATCAACGTAAAACGCCTTTCGCTCACTTTCACGTAGTTGAGGAAAGCAAGCTTGAATATTGATGTCAAACACCCGCTTATTGCTGTTGTTTAACAGACTAAATAGTTTTGCGAGCATTCTCGCAATACCATTGCGAATAACAGCTGGCAGTACACTAAGAAAAGTTAAACACCCAGCAGCTATCCAACTTGGCCATGTGGCAGGCTGCAGCGGCACTGATAAAGAGGGCGAATCTGACATGATTAGTCGGATTCGAGTTGTTTCACTACGCGTTTTCTAAACACGGTGATTTCTTTTACCGTTTGCTTATCGCCATTGCTGTTAGCAACGGCCATCCCATCATCAAAGGCTGCTAAGGCATCAGTGTATTGTTCTAGCGATGCATGACTTCGGCCCAACATTTTCCACGCAGCTGAATACTCTTTATTGTGTTCAACTGCTTTAGCGAAATGCTCAGCTGCGAGCGCGTAGTTTTTTGCGGCGAAATAGGCGTTACCTAAGGTAAAGCGCAACATATCGTTATCTTGGCCCGATGCAAGCATTTTTTCGAACGTATCAATTTGGCTCATTACTTTTTCCAAAAAGCTGGCGTAAACAATACTAATAGCGTGAATATTTCAAGGCGGCCAAATAACATCGCAATACTTAAAATACTGAACGCAAAATCACCGAGGCTGGAATAGTTAGCGGCTACTATGCCCAAACCGGGGCCGAGATTGTTTAGGCATGCCACGACGGCGGAGAATGCCGTTTCTTGATCCTGACCGTCGGCCATAAGCAACAACATAAAGATCACTAGCAAAGCAACGTAGGCGGCGAAAAACCCCCACACCACATCGATCACTTTATTGGACATGGGGCGTTCGCCTACTTTTACTACCATTTTTGCATTGGGGTGCAACAAACGTCGAAGCTCACGTTGACCCTGTTTGAATAGCAGCAATATCCGGATGACTTTCATCCCCCCGCCCGTTGAGCCGGCACAGCCACCAATAAAACTAACAAACAACAATAGGACGGGTAGAAAACCTGGCCAGTTAAAATATTCAGTTGATGTGAAGCCCGTTGTTGTGCCGATGGATACCACATGAAACAAGGAATCAAAGAAAGAGGTTTTACCATCTGATGTATTGGTGAAATACAAATAGGCCGTACTGATAATCGTGACGGTAAGTAGCACTCCGATGTAAACACGAAACTCTTCATCGGCAAAGTAGTGACGCAAGCTGCGGCCTTTAGCCACCATAAAATGTAGAGCGAAGTTAACACCAGAGATCAACATGAACACCACGGCGATCATTTCGATTTTGGTGCTCTCAAAGTAACCAATACTGGCATCGTGAGTTGAAAAACCACCGATGGCTACTGTAGAGAAGCTATGCCCAATTGCATCGAACACGCTCATGCCTGCTAAGCCGTAAGCAATAGCACACGAAATAGTTAACCCTAGATAGATATACCACAATGCCTTTGCTGTACCGGCAATACGCGGCGTCAATTTATCTTTGCCTGGGCCCGATGATTCAGCCCGGTACAGCTGCATACCACCAATGCCAAGCATTGGCAGTATGGCCACGGCTAACACGATGATCCCCATACCACCAAGCCATTGCATTTGCTGACGATAAAACAATATTGATTTTGGCAACAGATCGAGGCCAACAATGAGTGTTGCACCTGTGGTAGTCAGGCCGGACATAGACTCAAAAATCGCCGCCGCTATCGATAGATCAAGTGGCGAGTACAACAAGAACGGTAAACCACCAAAGATACCAAGCACTGACCAAAACAACACAACCGTAACGAAACCATCGCGTAGCCTGAGCTGAGATTTTTCGTTTCTAACTGGGTAATACAACAATAGCCCTGTGCTTAAGGTGGCAGCAAACGCACCTAAAAAAGGCCAAGACGCACCGTCACGATATATCAAACTCACCACAACTGGCGTTAGCATGGTGAAGCTAAAAAATGCGAGTAGTAAACCCAGTACTCGCTGCACAACTTTTAGTTGGATAGTCATAGTCGTTAACGCTTATACAAACGTGACTTCAACTTGAAAGAGTTTTTCTACTTCATGTATCTGCTGCTTGTTAGTGACCAACACAATAAGGTGATCCTCTGCTTCGATAACAAGATCATGATGGGCTATCAACACATCGTTGTTTCGTACCACTACTCCTATTGAGGCACTATCAGGTAAATCAATATCACCAATAGCTCGCCCTACAAGCGGCGAATTCTCCCCATCATCGTGTGCAACCCCCTCCAGTGCCTCGGCTGAGCCTTTACGTAAAGAATGGACCGCTACCACGTCACCACGGCGTATATGAGTTAACAAAGCACCAATGGTTATTTGCTGAGGTGATATCGCGACATCGATAATATCGCGCTCAACTAGATCAACGTAAGCTGGGCGATTGATTAGCGACATTATCTTATGAGCGCCCATGCGCTTTGCCAACATCGCTGACAGGATGTTAGCCTCGTCGTCATTCGTTAGTGCGCAAAACACATCCATGTCTTGGATGTTTTCATCGATCAGCATATCTTGGTTTGCAGCATCGCCATGCAGCACCATCGCACTACTTAACGTTTCAGCCAAGTATTCGGCACGATCTTCACGTGCTTCAATTATTTTGACGTTATAAAATCGCTCTAGCTTTCGCGCCAGAGACAAACCAATGTTGCCGCCACCAGCTATCATGATGCGCTTTGATGACTTTTGTGCATGGTGGAATTGCTCCATCACCAAGCCTGTGTGCTTACGCTCGCCGACAAAAAAGACAATGTCCTCGGCTTGTACCATAGAGTCACCGTCGGGCAGTATGATTTCATCACCGCGATACATAGCTGATACACGTGTATCAATACCATCTGTTAATTGATTTAACGTTGAGATCGCTTGGCCAGCCATCGGAGCGCCCTCTTGTACTTCAACCCCTACTAGCCGAACACGCCCTGCGGCAAAATCGACAACTTGAATTGCACCGGGGTGTTCGATGACTCGTTGTATATGCTCGGTAACGAGTTGCTCAGGGCTAATTAATACATCGATCGGAATATGCTTATTCGTAAATAGGCCTTTTTCTCTGGTGTATTCTTGGGAACGTATGCGTGCAATTTTTGCAGGCGTTCTAAATAAGGTGTAGGCAATTTGTATGGCGACAATATTGGTTTCGTCAGAGTCAGTTGCTGAGATGATCATGTCAGCATCCTCAGCACCTGCTCGGCGCAACACTTCGGGGTGCGCCGCATGGCCACATACTGCTCGTAAGTCCATGCGGTTTTGTAAATCATTGAGTACCTTGGCATCAGTATCAACAACGGTGACCTCGTTATCTTCAGACGCCAAACTCTGCGCCACGGTCGATCCAACCTGCCCTGCACCTAACACTATTATTTTCATTAGTAGTTACTCGCGTACTTTGTCCAGATCAATATCCAAGCTACGAAGCTTGCGGTACAAATGTGTACGCTCCATTCCAACATGTTTAGCCAAGTCGCCAATGTTACCTTGCGCTTCCTGCAAACAGTAAATCAAATAGTTTCGTTCAAAATCTGCTCGTGCCTCACGCAGTGGCAATTCGTGACGCAACGGCATAGTAGCTCCGCTACCACCGACCAAGCCAAGCGCTTTGTCCACCTCAACCCGTTCAATATCGGTAGGGCCACCGTGCAGCAGGATACGTTGGACAAGATTCTTCAACTCGAGCAAATTCCCTGGCCAATCTAAATTACGCAGACGGTTTTGAGCGGCTACGGTAAAATGTCGATAAGGCAGACCCTCTACATCCACGTGCCAATTCACAAATCCCTCAAGCAAGGCAGGCACATCTTCTGGGTGATCCCGCAAAGGTTTAATAAATAGTGTGGAAGAGGAAATCAAATGTGCAAGCGTTGCATCCAATAGCCCTTGTTTTACGCTGTTGCTGAGCTCGCCGCGCGAGGACGCCATTAATCTGCACCGAAAAGGCACTCTTACCGTCCCGCCAACACGACTAAAGCCTTGTTGTTCAATCGCTTGACGCAAGCACTGCTGAGCTGTCGCTGGCATTTGCTCAATATCCGTTAAAAATAATGTGCCGTTTGCCGCCGATTCAAGGTATCCCATACTAACTGCACCGTTGGTTTCTTCACCAAAAAGCTCACGGTGAGGATTCGTTGCAGAAAGAGCGTCGCAACGAAGTTGAATAAACGCACCATTTATTGACGGATTTCTGTCGTGCGCGTATTGAGCAAACAACACTCGGCCACTACCTGGCTCACCAATCAGTAACAGGCTAGCCATATTGTCGCCCTGCCGCTCTAGCGCGTCACGTAATTCTTTGGCGTAATCGGTGTCGCCAAGCAGCATAGGCAACCGTTGCACTGGCTGTGAATTTGTTTGGCCTTCTGCTACGGCATAACCATCGGTTAAGGCTTTTTCTACAGTCAACAATAATTTAGCAAGGGACACTGGCTTTTCAATGAAATCAACCGCACCTAGTCGTGTTGCTTCTACGGCAGTTTCAACATTTCCATGGCCAGAGATCATGATCACAGGAAACTTCAACGCGCCAGATGCCTTCCAGGACTTGAGCAAGCTAATGCCGTCAATGTCTGGCATCCAAATATCCAAAAGTACTAGGTCGGGTACCGCTTCTGCTAGTGCTTCCTGCGCATCCCCAGCAGAACCTGCAACGGAAACTGCGTATCCCTCGTCTTCTAAAATTTCTTGCAGAAGCGCTCTAATGTCGGGCTCATCGTCCACTACTAAAACGGATCGATTACTCATGCTGCATCACCTCGAATTTGTAACGCACCGGAAAGCGGGATTTGCACGATTGCAACCGCTCCACGATTGACTCGGTTTTTAACCGCGACAGTGCCGTTATGTTCTTCAACTATTTTTTTAACAATCGCCAAACCTAAGCCCGTGCCTTTTGCTTTGGATGTGACATAGGGCTCGAACAAGCGGTTTAGCATCTCTAACGGAAAGCCAGGCCCTTGATCTTTGACACTGATCTCCATCATCGCACCACGACTACTATGCACCACTCTAGTACCTAAGCTGACGTAACACTCGTTTTGATCTTGCTGTGCCTCAAGTGCGTTCTTGATTAAGTTATGAAACAACTGACGCATGCGTGGCAAATCAACGGCCACTGGCGGAATCTCTTCGGATAGGAACAGCTCAAGATGCAAACCCTGATTACTATCACGGTATAGCTCTGCCACCTCCTGCAATAGCATGTTCATGTCTGTTTCTTGTAGGGCAAGCTTCGGGGCTGATGCATATTCGGCAAAGGCATTAACCATCGACTTAAGCGCATCCACCTGGTTTTCGATTGTCTGGGTTAAACGCGTGAGCGTCTGTGCGTCCTCATCAGTCACTTTCGAACTGAATTTGTGTCGTAGTCGTTCTGCAGATAATTGAATCGGAGTTAGCGGGTTTTTAATTTCATGTGCCAAGCGACGCGCAACCTCACTCCAAGCTGCATCTCGTTGCGCACTAATAATTGTAGTCATGTCATCAATAACGATGACCATGCCGGCAGGCTCACCAGATACATCCAACAAGGTTGCTCCACGACAAAATAAATACCGCCGCCCACTTTGATCAACTACTTCTAATTCGTCGGACCAATCTTGGGCTTCGTAAGCCTTAAACTTAGGCTGTATCTGTTCAACAAACTGCGCAATGATCGGGTTAGCTAGTTGCGACGGCTCGCCCAACATCGAATGCCCTTGCATGTGCGCCAGATCAGCTCCCAAAATATTGACCGCTGCAAGGTTACTTGTGCGCACACAATGATTGGCATCAAGCGTTAATACACCTGATGATATTTGCCCCAATACTGCTTGTAAATAAGCGCGTTGCCGCTCCACCTGACGCTGACTGGTATCGGCGTTATTACGCGCTTGCTCCAATTGCTGTGTCATGTAATTAAACGATTTAACTAAATACCCTAGCTCGTCATTCTTACTACGTTTGTATATTCGAGTAGCGTAGTTTCCATCGGCAACTGCTCGAGTGCCTTCTACTAAATCATGTACTGGCATCATCATCCTGCGAGCCGCGTACAAGGCAAACCACACTGCCATCATGACTGATAACAGAAGCGCTAAGGATAAAGTCAACATTGAACTAAGTATTAGTGGCTTACGCAAAAACACTAATTGGCGATATTGCTGATAACTTTGTTGCACGCTCTCTGCAAGATAAGCCGAACGAGACGCAACGGGAAACAACGCTTGCAAAACCGAATTGCCACCTGAGGCATCCTCAGAAAACACGGGGGTAACCACTCGGATATTGAGCTCCCCTCCAGCTGCAGGATCGACACCCACATAAGGTATGCCCGAACGGGCACGGGCGATTAGATCATCATCGGGCCGATTAGGCTGTACCGCAATGTTACCCAGCAATCCGGTAGACGCAATGATGCGATTATTAGGACCAATTAGTGTCATCTCTATTGCATCGGTTTCAGCGCTCAACGAGTTAAGTGCAACTACTGCTACTGAATCATTGATACCAACCAACTGCTGAGCCACTTTCAGTGTATCTCTTTGCAGTGTACGCATCTGCAAGCCAAGAGATTCACGACTAAGTTCCAAGGCATCATCAAGCGCGCCTTCTATTTCCAGATCAAAATAACTGTTGATGTTAGCGCGCAGAAAACGAATAGAAAAACCATATACCAGCGTTACGGGAACTAGCGCTAACAGTATGGACAATACAACCAGCTTTACTGTGAGCCTAGAGCCCGCTACACGTTGTTTAAATTCTCGTATCAGCCGCCAGCCATTCATTAAGATAACTACGGCGATAAACAACAATGCAATACCGTTGGCAAACAACAGCCAATAGTAATATCGACCAAATTCATCTAGGCGCAAAGCCATGGTGCCCAGCACAACCAACGATGCTATCAACACCAAAAACAACAAACCCATTAGCAGTGCGCTGCTTAACGTTTTTCGGTTTAGTTTAGTGGCCACTGATACTCCTTACTGGCCAAGCGCCAAGTAGAAGTGAACACGGGCTGCAACGGTAGCGGTAACGCATTGCTGTTGAGTTTGATTTGCAAGCTCGCCTGCTTTGCAGCAGATAGTTTGGATGCCTGATCAGGTGTTACCGGCAACATGATATCTCGCAGTTCGCCAAGCTCTTCGAGCGCTGGTAGCAATGAACGAAAGTTACGGCTGACATCAGTATCAAGAGCCCGTACCCGGTAGTGTCGAGTTAACTCATAGTATACGAGACTATAGCGCCGCTGAAAGGTAGCCAAATTAGCCGCAGGCAGCCAAACTCGTGGCTTTTGCAATTGCAATTCAACAATGAACTCCAACGGCACGCCACTATTAAGCCCTGCCGTAATCTCACGCGGCAAAGTAATATCGGCATCAACGCTAAGCCGGCCTTTAGCATCCATAAGCTCTACACTGGCAGAATTAATAATGATCTGCCCATCATCATCCTGCGATACACCTACAACCGGCCAGCTAATTATGACGGTCAACAAAACAACACAGCTGGCCAGCTGAGCGATCACGCCGTTTTTTCCATCAGCGCATAATAGAAGCCATCCATCGCATGCTGCCCAGGTAAAATCTGCCGACCAAACTTCCGCGCCTCACCCCAGCTAGCATCAATCGGTCGATGTACTGCCCCATTGCTTTGTGCAAGAAACTCAGCAATCTGTTGTTCGTTTTCGACTTTTAAAATGGAACAGGTAGAGTAAAGCATAAAACCACCAGGCTTAACTAATGGCCAAAGCGCAGTTAGCAAATTTCGTTGTTGTTTAACTAAGGCTGGGATATCCGATTCGCGACGAAGTAATTTGATATCTGGATGACGTCGAATCACACCGGTACCACTGCACGGCGCATCCAACAAGATTGCATCAAACGCCTTGCCGTCCCACCATTGAGAAGGCTCATTAGCATCGGCGACTACCAACTCCGCTATGCCACTTAATTTTAATCGATCGATGTTTTCTTGCACGCGATCCAAGCGCTCTTTATGTTTATCAAGCGCGACCACCTGTTGCCAATGGTCTAGTTCAAGTGCATGTAGAGTTTTACCGCCAGGTGCAGCGCACGCATCTAACAAGCGACCAGAAGCACGTTGCGCTAATATCGGCGCGGCGAGTTGTGCCGCAGCGTCCTGCACGCTAACACCACCTTCAGCAAACCCGGGTAAGCGTTCTACTGCCATTGCCTGTTCTGCCATCAAGGCTTGCACAGCATGCTCACTAACACTGGACGCCATATCCCGCTCACTCATCTGAGCTTGATATTTATCCACCGATGCATAGTGTGGATTAACGCGCAGCGTCATCGGAGCCTGCGTATTAGCTTCCTTAACTATTTCAGGCCATTGCTCTGGCCAATCTTCTTTAAGTAGATCGAGCAACCACATTGGGTGAGAGAGTCTATCGTACTCGCTTAAACCCGCTTTTAGTTTTTCCTGCTCGCGTTGATAGGTACGCAACACACCATTAACCAACCCTTTTGCCCAAGGCTTACCTAACTTACTCGTGACCTTAACTGTGGTATCGACCGCAGCGTGATCCGCTATGCGCATGTGTTCCAGCTGTAAGATACCCAACTGCATTAAAATGACTAAATCTTGATCTTTATTTTTTAATGGCTTTTTTAACAGCGGCTCAAGCAAACCGTCGAGTTGATCTCGAAAGCGCGCATAGCCATAACATAGCGCTTGCAACAACGCCCTGTCCGCTTCTGCGACTTGCTGTTGCGCGGCCGGCATTAATCGAGTGAGCGAACCACTGCCGTGTTCCAGCTGCTCAATCAATTCGCAAGCCGCAACCCGTACGTCTTTTTTACCTGACTTATTAGCGTGTTGTTTAGCCAAGAACTTTATCCATCAGTTGCATGCCACGAGCGACATCGGAAGCGGCAGCGGGCTTTTTACCAGGCCGTTGAATTTGCAAAAGACGTAACACGCCATCACCCGTTGCCACCAAAACGCCATCCGCGTTTATTTCAATGACAGTGCCTGGCGCTGCAGTAGACGATATAGCAGGGTCAGGTAATTCACTACGCCAGATTCGAAGTTGCTGATTATCAAATGTGGTTTGTGCAACAGGCCATGGGTTGAACGCCATTATTTGTTGATGCAGTTGAACCGACGTGTTACTAAAATCCAACAAGGCCTCGGACTTTTTAAGTTTGTGAGCATAGTTGGCTCCCTCCTCGGCTTGAGGTGTCGCTTCGATCGTTCCCGAGATTAATCCTGCGAGGGTTTCTAACAAACCCGCCGCACCCAGCTCCGCAAGCTCATCGTGTAACTCACCTGATGTGACATTATTTGGAATGGGTATTTCGCGTCGGTGCAAGACAGCGCCCGTATCAAGGCCTGCATCCATTTGCATAATGCAAATACCCGTTTGCTTATCACCAGCCATAACGGCGCGATGAATCGGTGCCGCTCCTCGCCAACGCGGCAACAAGGACGCATGAATATTGAGACAACCTAAACGCGGAATTGACAACACAGGCTCTGGCAACAATAAGCCGTAAGCCACCACCACCATGACATCCGCCTCATAGCCTGCCAATTGCTGATGCGTAGCTTCATCTTTTAGATGCTCTGGCTGCCAAACCTCTACACCTGCTGCTAAAGCAGTTTGCTTTACTGCGCTGGCTTGAGGTTGTCGGCCGCGGCCTGCTGGCCGATCAGGTTGGGACAGTACGACAACGACCTCATGATCGCTGTCGAGCAACGCCTGCAGGGCGACCGCAGCAAATTCAGGTGTGCCAGCAAAAGCGATGCGTAATGGACT
This sequence comes from uncultured Granulosicoccaceae bacterium, assembly GCA_938028465.1. Classification (GTDB taxonomy): domain Bacteria; phylum Pseudomonadota; class Gammaproteobacteria; order Granulosicoccales; family Granulosicoccaceae; genus Granulosicoccus. Next base: position 33,346 of record CALJAA010000184.1, read on the forward strand.
GACGCCAGTCATCAATCAGACTCAGGAAAGCCGTCTCGAATAAATTTGAGCATTTTTTTACGAATACGGTTTCGCTTCAACGGCGAAAGGTAATCGACAAACAATTTGCCATCCAAATGATCAATCTCGTGCTGAATACAACAGGCCAACAACCCATCAGCCTCCATCTCATAGGGCTCTCCGTTACGATCGATCGCCGCCACCCGGACCTTTTCCGGCCTTTTTATCGTTTCATAGATTTCCGGAATGGATAAACAGCCCTCTTGAGTTTCCGATTCACCGTCGGATTCGAGAATTTCCGGGTTAATCAACGTCAATGGACTGTCACCCTCTTCGGAAACATCAATCACAACGATTCGATTGTGCACCCCGACCTGTGTGGCCGCTAAGCCAATGCCTGGGGCGTCGTACATGGTTTTGAGCATGTTATCGACAAATTCGACCGTTTTACCGTCCACATTGGCCACAGGAGTGGCTATTTTGCGCAATTGGGTATCTGGATAGATGAGTATTTCGAGCAGTGACAAGGTACAAATCTCGCATTATTTTCGTATTGCAGATTCTAACAGGGGTAAAGAGGCACCGCCCTTGCATATCAAGCTTTTGAAAGGTTCGCCGATTGATGGGTGAGCTGTACCAATACCGAGAATACGGAGATATCCTGAAGATGGCCACATTTTCTATCACTAACACGGGTCGTATACTGACCGCCGCTAGCCT